>SVTS01000044.1 GCA_015063645.1 Oscillospiraceae bacterium
TTTTCGCCCGAAACTTCACCTTAGGTGAAGTTTCGGGCGTATTTTTTGTTGAAGATATCCATAGGATTCGGCAGAGGCAAGGAGACGGGGGTGGCGGGGGAGGAAACTTCGCCGTGTGAGATGGTTTCTCCCCCGCCTCGCCGCGTTAGCGGCGAAAAAAGCTGCACTTGTGCATATTGTACACAGTATGTGCTTAAGTTAATGACATTGCCGGAGAATCCGGTGGTTTTTTGATGGATTAATTTTATTTCTTTTTCTTTGTCAGATACGTATCCGCGAAGTCCATGTATTTCTCCCAGTCCGCGGTGCAGAGATCATGACCGCCCGGCGCGCGGTGGTAACCGATGGTTCCCTCGTGATACGCTTTGTTTATTTCAACGGTATCATCCACGACGATGCCCTTTTTGCCGTACAGCTCATACACGGGAGATGCCAGACGGCAGGAAAGAAGTTCCTCCTCCGGACCTGCCCAGATATCCTCCGCGTTGGATTTCACATACAGCGGACGGGGTGCAATTGCCGCCAGAAGCAGATGCTGATCGCAGGGAAGCATCTCCTCGCGGTTGATATATTTCTTATAATTATCGCAGAACCAGTTGCTCACGTTGATGTTCTTCAGCTGCTCCCTGCCCTCCGTGATGCCTCGGGTAAATGCCGCACCGCCGCAGCCGGAATCGTTGGAGATCACCAGAGCGAAGCGCGGATCGGTGGCGCCTGCCCAGAGTGCCGTCTTTCCCGCACGGGAATGTCCGCAGATTCCCACGCAGGCGTGGCGCACGTCCGGATCTGTTTCCAGATAGTCCATCACGCGGCTGGCGCCGTATGCCCAGCCGGAGATCGTCGCCCAGGAGCGCTGATTCCGGTGCTCCGGATGGGGCTCCACTGCGCGGAACACGCCTTTTTTGAATTCGGGACGGTGACCCCAGTCCGGTGCAACGGTCAGAGTAGTCATCACGGCGCAGCCGTAGCCCCGCTCCGCCATCTTCACGAGAGGCAGGAAATCGTTGTCGGGATTCTCCACCGGCAGATATTTGAGCATGCTGTTCTCGTTCAGCACATGCAAAAACAGCGGCACCGGCGCTTTCCGCCAGCAATTCTGGGGAATAAACAGATCAAAATGCATGCTGTATCCGAGGAAGGAAATGGTCACGCATTTGCGCACCAGCGGATAGCCAAGGTAATTCTCGGTTACGCTGTCCACGGAGAATTCCATATCATCGGGACGCTCCATGGGACGCACACCGTAGACGAAGTTGGAGAGGAGCACCATAATCTCCTCGCGGCGGTAGGTTTCCCAATCGGAAACGGTGGTGATTTTCTGCCCGCTGATGGAAATCAGCGGATCAAGACGTGAAAAATCCATATTGCTTACTCCTTAAATATAGATGAGGATTGATGTGTATCTTCCTCCATATTACGCAAAGCCAAATCATACGTTCCCAAAGGGGCAAAGCCCCCCTCGGAACCCCCGGTTTGTTGTATTCGGGGCTTCGCACCCGACACCCCCGGACAGAGGTTATCTCACCGTAACCGTGACCGTCTTTTCGGCGGATTTTGCAAGCAGGCAGATGCGCCACAGGCAGTCCCGATCCCAGTTTGAGCGGAAATTCAGATCCTCGTAGGGCAGCCAGGTGTTCTCCACTTTTTCAAGGACAAGTTCCACTCCGTCGGGATCATAGAGGAATTCCCTTTCCGCACTCAGCGCCAGTCTGCCGGGAGAAAGCTGTTTCGGCTCATCCACGCACAGATAGTTGAAGCTGATTTCCCCTTCATGATCCAGCTTCACCGCGTCTGTAACACGGATCTCTCCGTCGTCAAGGGTGCAGCTGCGGCGCATGGAAAGGATGCCCGCTTCTTTCGGGAATGCGTTTTTCAGTTCCAGCGAGACAGTATTGTTCACACCGTCGAAGATCTCCTCAGAGGAGGCAAACTCCCCGCCGTTTTTCTGGACGATCCCGTCCACTGTGGGGATATTGTGGTAGCTGGATTTCATATACCAGCGTCCGTAGCGGGTCGGTCCGAAAAAGCCGTTGTCATAGGAGCCGTGGCTGGGATCCACGATCAGCGGCTTGCCGTCCGCGTAGACAACGAAGCAGCCCACGTCGTTGTGATTGTGACTTTCATTATTGTTGCCGCCTTTCACAGCCAGGAACAGCCCGTCGCCGGCACGGGCATTCTCGCGGAACACGGCAATCTTATTGCCGTCGAACCAGTGTTGTTTCTTCGCTTTGACTTCTTCCGCTTCGGTGATCTCGGGAATGAGCGCATCCTTATAGACGCGGTATGCCATACCGAAGAAGCGTCCGCGGGTTCTGCTGTTCACGGCTGCCGCCATTCTGCCGAAGGAATACAGCTCCGGCGAACCGCATTTTTCGCCGTAGCGGACGATCAGCTTGCCCTCCGGCTCAATTTTCGGATGGGCATCGGAGAAATTGAGGAAATATTTCCCGGCAATATGCACGTCTGCGATGTATTCGCCCATTTTCCGCACCAGCGGATGGTCATACACCTGAATCTTGCCGCCGCTCATATCGTCCAGCAGTTCCAGACAGTCGAAATAATTGCCGCCGGCGCCGCTCCAGTATCCGGGACCCTCATCACAGCTGCCGTCCTCGGGATAGCAGGCGGTGAAATTATCCAGATACCGCATGGCCCGATCCGCGACGCGGGTACGCAGTTCCATATCCTCCGTACACAGCGCGCAGGCGAGGAGGATATTGGAGGTGATATTGGTCACCCAGTTATTGCAGTTTCCGCCGAATTCGCCGGACCAGCCGTAGGGCACACTGGCAAAAGGTCGGACGCCGCGCAGATACACCAGATGCTCCACACGTTTACAGATCACGGGGGAAATGGCATCCAGTTCCTCTTTCAGGAGATATTTTGTCAGTGCGACGGCGGCACAGCAGTTGGCGGCATACAGATCCAGCCCGGGCATCTGGGTCTCGTCGTAAATCTCGGGCACGCCCGTGCCGGGCATCAGGGTGGAGTGATAGCAGTGTGCGGGGAGCACCCAGGTGGTCTCCTCCAGAATCGCCCAGAGCACATCGGCTATTTTTTCAACAAATCTTCCCTTCCGCTCATAGGCTTCCGCCAATGTCAGGGAAAGCAGCATGGCTCTGCGGCGGTGATGTTTGCGTTCAAAGCGGGAACGCACTGCGGTGAGGGAAAAATCCCTGTAGAGAGAAAGGGGCAGAAAGGGGATTTCCTCCTCCAGCATTTCCTCCGCCTGTGCGACGAAAAAGTCGCCGGATTCTTTCCGGATTTTCTCCTCGGCTATATCACGGTTCAGGCGGAAGTCACCGCGGGAGAGCAGATTTCCCCGGGCGGTGATGCCTCTGTCCTTGAATACTCTGATTCCGCTTTTCATACGGTATCCTTTCCCGGAGCCGTGCTCCGCGCTCAGCAAGATGGGGGACATCACTGTCATTATACCTGTAAAATGATTCCCGGTCAAGAGGGATGGAGGATTTTCTGCAAAAATTGCGGGAGCGGCTGGGGTTTGGGGTTAAAGAGTAAATGTTCTATATATCCCACAAATTATTTGCGCCGGAAGATTCTGCTTTACAAAATCTTCCGGCGCAATAGTATTTCATGTGAACACTGTATATTCGCTCAGTCAGGGAGGCTGGGGTGGTGAATTGCGCCCTGCCGCCGCAGCTATATCTTACAGCTTAATAAAATTATCGCTTCTCGTTGTGGTTGCCGGCGGAGCGGGATCCAGTGCGCGGTCAGCGATGCCGAGGATGTCCTCGGGACGGATCCACGGACGTCCCTGGATGCCGCTGGTCTCCTCGTGGGTCAGATAGCCCTTATACGCAGTCAGGCTGCGGCGGATGAATCCGTCGCGGACGCATGCTTCCGTCAGACCGTTATTCATAATGTTGAGCAGCATCGGCAGAGTCTCGGATGCCAGAGCCACGGAAGTGGAGTGTGCCACAGCGCCGGGGATATTGCTCACGCAGTAATGGACAACGCCGTTGACCACATAGCGGGGATTGTCGTGATGGGTCTCGTGGCTGGATTCGATAGCGCCGGGATCGTCGTTGGAGATGTCCACCAGAACGGAGCCGGGCTCCATCAGCTTCAGCATTTCCTTATCGATCAGGAAATCCTTGCGCTGCTTCGGCCACTTGACACAGTTGAGCACCATATCCGTCTGGGGAAGAATGGAAGCGATGGCTTCCTTGGTGCAGTACATGGTATTGATTTTCTGCTCGTAGCGGTCGCCCAGCATACGCAGCACACCTACGTTGATATCCATAACCGTCACGTTTGCGCCCAGCGCATAGAGTACGGACAGTGCGCCCTGACCGACAAGACCGCCGCCCATGATCAGCACATTCATACCCGGTGCGCCGGCGAAGCCGCCGACGAATTTGCCCTTGCCGCCGTTGATGGTCAGCATGGATTCCAGACCGAACAGAGCGCCCTGCTTACCGGCTGCTTCACAGTTGGGGGAGCCGTAGCGGTGGCTGTCTTCTGCCGTGATGGCGATGCACTTGCTGTCGAGGATCGCCTGCACCTCTTCCGGATGTCCGGCGGGATGGATGCAGCAGTAGATCATCTGATTCTCTCTGAGATAACCGAACTCAGAGGGAGCGATCTCCTTGACCTTGGCAAGGAAATCACAGCGGTTCCACATTTCCCCGGCGGTTTCAACGATCTCCGCACCTGCCTTGGCATACGCCTCATCCGGGAAACCGGCAGCCTTGCCCGCATCCTTCTGAACGAGAACGGTATGACCGGCAGCGGCAATGGCTGCTACTTCCAGGGGAGTGCAGATCACGCGAAATTCGCCTTCTTTGATATCTTTCAGAACACCAAAAATCATGGTTGATTCCTCCGTTTTTATTATCTTGGAATTTTTAACAATTAATTATACCACATCTGGGACAAATGTCAATATGACGGACGGCAGTGACACAGATTTTTTGTCAATCTCCCTTTCTCACCGGATAAATGTCACCTTTTCCGCCGTAAGAAGCTTCTCTTCTTTTCCGTCCTGTGTGATGCGGATAACGGCGGATCCGTTGGAGAACAGGATATCCCCGCTTTCCTCATCCACCCGATAGGCGGCGGCACCCCGACGGATCAATACGTCCTCGCCGTCCGGTCTGCGGCAGCGCAGTTCCCAGCTGTGGGGAATGATCCCCGGATTCTGCTCGCCGCGGCTTCGGTTGGCACGCAGTTCCGCCTCCGCATTGATCAGATTCCCGTCGATAAACATTTTCTCTTCATCCCGCGCTTTCGTCCCCGCGGATTTCGACAGGGTTTTGCCCGAATATTTGGCGGTGAACACGTTGAGGAATCCGAACAGCGCCCCGACCAGCCGGAACGGAAGCATCAGCAGATCCCCCAGGCATCCCAGCGGAGATTCGCCCTTTTCCACAGCATACGGTCGGCGGATATAGTACAAAGATCCGTCCGACATGCTCTGAGGACGGACGAAATCGTACCGCTCATCTGACAGAAACTCGTCCAGCGTGCCCGCATGGATATTCAGCTTCATAATCGCCGACGGTCCCCGGCTGACCGGGGCGGATGCCGTAAACATCTGCGTCACCATCTGTGACATGTCCATCGGACGCGGCGACGCTTCCTCCGTACGTTCCGCCAATCCGGCGGATGCATAATAAATCACATCCTGCTCATGCGCCGACCAGACAGGACAGCTGTCCCAGCAGTGTCCCTCCGTATAGATCCGGCAGTCGGGAGAATGCATCACCATCACGCCGATATGGCTCTCTCCTGCAAACGCAGCAGAGACAACCACCCGCTCACCGCGGATGTCAAAATCCTGATACGCATAATCGCCGCTGCTGATCACAATCCCCTCGGTGCGTGTTCCGGGTGTCCTTTTATAAATTCCCGTCGTGCGGTCGATCGCCAGAGAATAAATCAGGCTCTCCCCCAGAGGCGCGGCACAGAAGATCCGGGAAGAAACCGCCGCAATGCGGCTCTCCGCATCCGCACCGGGATCAAACGCCTCCCGGAACTTGGCTCCCTCGCCGGAGTGTTTCCACTCATTGCGCTGGGCAGAATCCCGTACGCGGTCTATGTATGACGTAAGTACCCCGGAGGTAAGCTCCTCCGTTTTTCCGCCATCCCAGAAATACAGCTTCCCATTTGCAATATAATTAAACGTCATCCCCGCACCCCCTCATATTCTTTTTTCATTATATCATATATCCCCCCCTCTGTCAACAAAACAAAAAGCACAGCCGCTGCTGTGCCAATGTATTTTTAAAAAGTTTTTGAAGAGGGGTTCGGGGAGGGACTTTTTGCAAAAAGTCCCTCCCCGGTATCATAAAGCGTATCTTAATACATACCGCCCATGCCGCCGCCCATGCCGCCTGCGGGAGCAGCCGGTGCGGGTTCGGGCTGGCTGACTACCAGCGCCTCGGTGGTGAGAACGGTGGATGCTACGGATGCAGCATTCTGGAGAGCGGAACGGGTAACCTTGGTCGGGTCAACGATGCCGGCTTCCATCATATCCACATACTCTTCGGTGTAAGCGTTGAAGCCGTAGCCCATCTTGCCGCTGGACTGGATCTTATCCACGATCACAGAGCCTTCGAAGCCTGCATTGGCAGCGATCTGACGAACGGGAGCCTCCAGCGCCTTGACAACGATCTGGATACCGGTCTTCTCATCGCCCTCTGCAGTTTCAAGCAGCTTGGCAACATCGCCGATTACGTTCAGGTAAGCGGTACCGCCGCCTGCAACGATGCCCTCTTCCACAGCCGCACGGGTTGCGTTCAGAGCATCCTCGATGCGGAGCTTCTTCTCCTTCATCTCGGTCTCGGTAGCTGCGCCGACCTTGATAACGGCAACGCCGCCTGCCAGCTTAGCCAGTCTCTCCATCAGCTTCTCGCGATCGAAATCGGAGGTGGTGGTCTCGATAGCAGCCTTGATCTGCGCTACGCGGTTCTTGATCTCGTCGCTCTCGCCTGCGCCGCCGACGATGATGGTGTTGTCCTTATTGATCTTGACCTGACGTGCCTGACCAAGCTGAGCCATGGTAGCATCCTTCAGTTCCAGACCGAGCTCGTCGCAGATCACTTCGCCGCCGGTGAGGATGGCGATGTCGCGGAGCATTTCTTTACGTCTGTCGCCAAAGCCGGGAGCCTTGACAGCGGCAACGGTGAAGGTGCCGCGGAGCTTATTCAGAACGAGAGTGGTCAGAGCCTCGCCCTCAACATCCTCAGCGATGATGAGCAGCTTCTTGCCTGCCTGAACGATCTGCTCCAGCAGGGGCAGAATGTCCTGTACGTTGGAGATCTTCTTCTCGGTGATCAGGATGAGAGCATCATCGAGAACAGCTTCCATCTTATCGGTATCAGTTGCCATGTAGGGAGAGAGGTAGCCGCGGTCAAACTGCATACCCTCAACAACCTCGGAGTAAGTCTCAGCGGACTTGGATTCCTCAACGGTGATAACGCCGTCAGCGGTAACCTTCTCCATAGCGTCTGCGATCAGCTGACCGATCACTTCGTCGCCGGAGGAAACGGTGCCAACGCGTGCGATATCAGCAGTGCCGTTTACCTTCTTGGAGTTAGCCCGCAGACCCTCAACAGCGCGGTCAACAGCCTTCTGGATACCCTTGCGGATCACGATCGGATTTGCGCCGGCTGCCACGTTCTTCATGCCTTCGTGAATGAATGCCTGTGCCAGCAGGGTAGCGGTGGTGGTGCCGTCGCCGGCAGCGTCATTTGTCTTGGTGGCAACTTCGCGTACGAGCTGTGCGCCCATATTCTCCGCTGCATCCTCCAGCTCGATCTCCTTGGCGATGGTAACACCGTCGTTGGTGATCAGGGGAGTGCCGTATTTCTTATCGAGGACAACGTTGCGTCCCTTCGGGCCAAGGGTGATCTTGACCGTATCAGCGAGCTTATCCACGCCCGCGATCAGCGCGTTGCGCGCTTCAATTCCGTAAAGCAGATCTTTTGCCATTGTTCAAAATCCTCCTGAAATTACTCTACTACTGCAAGAATATCGCTCTGACGAACGATGTTGTATTCCTTACCGTCGCACTTTACTTCGGTGCCGGCGTACTTGGAAGTGATTACCTTATCGCCGACCTTAACGCTCATAACGACTTCCTTGCCGTCCTCGATGCCGCCGGGGCCTACTGCGATTACTTCCGCAACCTGGGGCTTCTCCTTTGCGGTACCGGGGAGAATGATACCGGTCTTGGTGGTCTCTTCCGCTTCCACGAGGCAAACCACAACGCGGTCTGCCAAAGGCTTGATTGTCATAACAGAACCTCCTGTACTGTGTCTGATACACAGTGAATATTTAGAATTTTTATCTCAGCGTTAGCACTCTTATTTTTGGAGTGCTAAACCTTACGTGTTATATTCTATACCGAAACCGGGGAAAAATCAAGGGTTTTTTTGAAAATTCACAGTTATTTAACAAATATCCAAATGGAGGAAATCGCCCTCCGCCGTGTCGAGTGCTAAAATCCCGCCGGGCAGGACAGCGGATTTCTAAATCCCCGCGCCTGCGCATAGATTAAATCGGAGGTGAGCGGATGGAGATTCTGGCAGGGGTGCTGATGCCCTCTTTACTGATCGGCGCGGGGGTATATTTCGGAATAAAGCTCCGCTTTTTCTGGCTTTTCCATCCCGTGCGGACATGGCGGACTCTGCGGGAGGCGGCACAGTCGGGCGGCACTTCCCCGTTCGCGGCGCTGACCACCGCCCTTGCCGGAACGCTGGGCGTGGGCAATATTGCCGGCGTCGCCACGGCGATCACCGCCGGAGGAGCCGGCGCTGTTTTCTGGATGCTGATCGGCGCGCTCGCCGCCATGGGTGTCAAATATGCGGAGGTATATCTGGCGGTGCGCTGGCGGCGCACACGCACGGAGAATAATAAAACCGCCTGCTGCGGCGGCGCGATGTACTATATCCGGGACGGTCTCGCCCGGTCGGATTCTGCTTTTCTGCGGCAGCTTGCACCTTTTTTGGGCGGCGGATTTGCCCTGCTCTGCGGGATCAATGCGCTGCTGACCGGTAATATCGTGCAGGTACGCGCAGCAGTAAGCTGCACGGAAATGCCGCCGATTCTGTTCGGGATGCTCTTCGCGGCAGCGGCGCTGATCCTCTCCGGATGGGGGATGCGGCGTGTCGCCGCGGCATCATCGGTGGTGATTCCCACGCTGGCGGCGGTGTACATTTTGCTTTGCTCCGTGATCATCTTCGCCGGACGGGCGGAGATTCCGCGGATTATGGGGGAAATCTGGGCGGGAGCCTGGGATTTCCGTCCTGCTGCAGGAGGATTTCTCGGATTCGGCGTCAGCCGTGCGGTGCGGTACGGCATCACCCGCGGGATTTTCTCCAATGAAGCCGGGTGCGGCACATCGCCTACGGCGCATGCCGCGGCGCACACACGCTCGCCCCATCATCAGGGATGTTTCGGGATTTTTGAGGTATTCGCCGATACGGTACTGCTGTGCTCCATGACCGCTCTGGTGATTCTTCTCTATCATGACCGGGAGGGACTGGACGGAATTCCGCTGTCGCTTGCGGCATTTTCCAGGCAGGCGGCGGAGATCGGCGGCGCGTGGCTGGGCGATGCCGCCGGATGGATTCTCAGGATCAGCATTATTCTGTTCGCATTTGCCACGGTGGTCTGCCAGAGCTGTTATGGAATCGAGGCGGTCCGGTATTTCACATTCCGGAACAATGCGGTGATCGCCTATCGGATCGTTTCCGCCGCGGCGGTGATCATCGGTGCGGTGATCCCGGTGGGGCTGATGTGGGTATTGGCTGATGCGGTGGTCTGTGTGATGACGGTGGTGAATGTGATTTGTCTGCTGATTCTCCGGCGGGAGGTGAAGATGTAAAAGAGACTCCACAGCGTTTTTTCGTTGTGGAGTCTCTTTTTCATTATACATAATACGGATTCGGTTTACAGAGCAGAATAATGGTATCAATAAGCCAGCCGATTCCGAACACGCCGAACGTCAGCAGATACAAAATTCCGCTCCCGACCTTTCCCTCGTAGAAACGGTGCGCGCCGAGATAACCGAGGAAGAAGCACAGCCAAAATGCTACCCATTTGTTTTTCATACGTCCACCGACCGTGCCGATGTTGTTCTGGTTCACATTGCTGTTTGAATTGTTGATAACGATCTGCTGAGGCTGAGGGGCGGCATTGGTCGTTTTCATCTCCTCCACCTGACAGCCGCACAGCGGGCAGATTATCGCTTTCTCAGCAATTTTTCCTCCACAGTTTTTACAAAACTTTGTAGGCGTTCCCCCATTTTGTGTCGTCGTCTGCTGGTTTTGCGTTTGCACATTGGCATTATTTTCCATAGTGTCCCTCCTATATTTCTATTACTTATCAATATAATATCACAATATGAGATATTTGTCAATATCACAATATGAGATATTTATAATTAATAGTAAAAAAAGGAGCTGGACACGCATGAGATTAAAGGATATTCGCGAAGATTTGGATATCACGCAAAAAGAGGTTGCCGACTATCTTCACGTTAAACAAAATACCTATTCCCAATACGAAAACGGTCAGCGGCAGCTTCCCATCAACCTGTTGATTCTGCTGGCGGTTTACTTCCACACATCCACAGATTATATTCTGGAACTGACAGACGAGCGCAAACCGTACCCCCGTCAATGGTAAAAAAGCCGCCCTACGGGCAAAGAAAACGCACGGAGGTGCTACATTTTGCAAATGCAACACCTCCGTCTCTCTATCACATACCCATAATTTCCTTCAGCTTCTCGCTGAGATTTACGGAAATTTCCGCCATACCGTCCACGTTGGGATGGACGAGATCGGCGCTCAGTCCGGCGGAGGATGTCAGCAGATCCAGCCCGCAGATATAGTGCACGTTGGCACATTCACTCTCCTCACAGGCACGGCGGACGATCTCACGGAACTGTGCAGCTTTTTCATCGCCCTCCAGATCCCGTCTGCAGTAATACAGATCGGTTACGATAAAATATTTTCCCGCGTGAGCGGATGCAGCGGTATTGATATAATACCGGACGCGGCGTTCGAATTCCTCCGCATCCATATATCCGATGACGTTGATCCCCAACTCTGAGAAGAAGAAATCGCAGTCGGTACGGGATACGATATAATCCGCCACGGATTTTTCCAAATGACAGCATCCGGCAAAGCCCAGATTGCAGATATCCGCACGCAGGCGGCGCCCCACCACGGCGGGGATGAAATTATTCGCCACAAGCGCCAGACTTCCGTGGGTGATGGATGAGCCATACATCAGCCCCCGCAGAACCGGAACTTCCTCTTCCTCCGGCGGACGGATGTCGCCCTCAATATCGATCAGCACCGCAGGGGAGTTATTCAGACACAGGCGAACCACCTGCGGCGAGTAGGGATAGCCGTTCAGCACTGTCAGTTTTTCCAGTTTATCCGGAGTGGGCGGCGGGGCAATTTCCAGCGTGGTCGGCTCATCGGTATAGCGGTATAAAGCGGTCTGCCAGTTCGCCTGCACACCGCCGTAGTAGGTGACGATCTGTCCGTATTTCGGCGCGGGGTCGGTTGGAATGGCGGCAGCGGTACGCAGCGTCACTTTTGCCGTACCGGAATTGATCACAAAACGGATCTCCGCACCGCATGTAAAGTGGGATGTGCGCACGCGCAGTCCCTCATCCGCTTTCTCCCGCACCTCCGGCGGCAGACGGAACAGATCATATCCGCCGCGGCCGTCAGCAGCAGGCGACATATCTACGATATTGAACAGTTCAGCGTTTTTGAAAAGCATATTTTCTCTCCTTCGTTTATCCGGAATTTGAATCCATTCCCTCTAAGTCGTTCTATTCAGGCAATACTGTATTGCGCTCAGATGCACTCCGCTCAGTTATGCCCCAGATATTCCAGAAGCGGCTCAAACTCCCGCATGAATGCGCGGTACACCTGCTTCTCTCCTTCCGCTGTCATGCGGCGAAGCTCCGCCATTCCTTCCACCGAGTCGGCAAGAACCAGACGCATACTCAGCCAGGCATAATTGCCCCGTGCAAACACATACTCCGGCGAACGCACCGTGGGGAAACTCTCCACCTCGCACACTGCACCGTCTATGATAAATGTAACATCCTGCTCCTTACCGCCATCCGGAAGAATAATCTCCACGGACACAGTATCATCCGGATCCGTACCGCTCATCTCCACAGTAAAAGTCTGCTCGCATGCGGAACAAAGCAGCACCAAAATCACAACACAAAGCACTGAAATACATTTTTTCATATTCGTTCTCCCTTTCGAATAACTCTGCCACCATCTTACAATAGCTGCACATCGGAGTCCGCGTTCCGCTTCGCGAAATTCCGGCAGTCTCGCGTACACAGCAAGCTGACGTGCAGTTACAGCTTTGTGTATGCTGTGTACATTATACCATAGATATTTGGCTTGTCAAGACAAAATAACACGTGAGAAACACTTTATGTTTCCCACGTGTTAATAAAAAGTTTTGAAGAGGGGTGTGGGGAGGGACTTTTTCAAAAGTCCCTCCCCACTTAATCCGTTATCTTACTTTTCTTCCTTTGCAGCCTCTTCAGCCTTGGGAGCTTCGAGGTCAACAAACTTGATCAGAGCCATCTCTGCACCGTCACCACGACGCGGTCCGAGCTTGTAAATCTGGGTGTAACCACCGTTTACATCAGCGTACTTGGGAGCAATTACGCTGAACAGCTTGGAAACTGCATCCTCCTTGGTGATGTAAGCAAGAGCAGCACGGCGGCTGGCAAGAGTGTTGGTCTTGCCGAGCGTTACCATCTTCTCTGCGATCGCGCGAACTTCCTTCGCACGGGTCAGCGTAGTTTCGATGGAGCCGTTTTCTATCAGATACGTGACAAGACCGCGGAGCATCGCATTTCTGTGCGCAGTCGGTCTGCCGAGTTTTCTGGTACCGGGCATTGTTCATGTCCTCCTTTGCTAAATTCAATGTGCGCCCGTGGCGCGGATCACTCTTCCTCTTTCTTGAGATCCAGACCGAGGGAGTGAAGCTTGAGAATAACTTCTTCCAGCGACTTCTTACCGAGGTTTCTGACCTTGATCATATCCTCTTCTGTGCGGTTGGTCAAATCCTCAACCGTATCGATGCCCGCGCGCTTCAGGCAGTTGAAGCTTCTGACGGACATGTCAAGCTCCTCAATGGTCATCTCAAGGACTTTTTCCTTGATGGTTTCCTCACGCTCGACCATGATTTCAGCGTTCTTTGCCTCGTCGGACAGATCGACGAACAAATTGAGATGCTCGTTGAGTATCTTGGCGCCAAGTGAAATCGCTTCTTTTGCGGAGATCGTGCCGTTGGTGAGAACCTCGAGCGTCAGCTTATCGTAGTCCGTATTCGAACCGACTCGGGTATTCTCCACGGTATAGTTTACGTTGTAAACAGGCGTGTAGATGGAATCGGTAAAGATGGTTCCGATAGGCGCGGACGTACCCTGGTTCGCCGCAACGAAGAGCTGCTTGTTCTTTTCCTGGGAGATATATCCGCGACCGTGGTCGAAGGTAAGCTCCATATAGAAACGAACATTCTCACCGAGCGTTGCGATGTGAAGATCGGGGTTCAGAATCTCGATTTCGGCATCCTGCTTGATATCGCCCGCGGTCACTTCGCAGGGACCGGTCATGTCGATCACAACCATCTTCGGCACATCGCTGTGCAGCTTGGCGGTGATTCCCTTGACGTTCAGGACGATCTCACAGACGTCCTCTTTCACTCCGGTGATCGTGGAGATCTCATGCAGCACGCCGTCGATCTTGATGTTGGTCACAGCAACGCCGGGAAGAGAGCTCAGAAGCACACGGCGGAGAGAGTTGCCCAGCGTAACGCCATAGCCTCTCTCCAGAGGTTCGACAATGAACTTACCGTTCCTGCCATCCTCCGAAAGATTCACAGTCGTAATATTCGGCTTTTCTATTTCAATCATCAATAATAACCCTCCGTTTATTCATTTATGCAAATTCACAAATTTGCCGGGGTAAGACGGATTTTCGCCAGGTAGTCGCTTACGACGCGCAGACAAACACTCCTCGGGGAGTATTCCTGCCGGATGCGCCGCAGAGCTGCCGGCAGGTTATTACTTGGAATAAAGCTCGATGATAAGCTGTTCTTCGAACGGGAAGTCGATATCGTCTCTCTGGGGGATAGCGATCATCTTGCAGGTGAAGTTTTCCTTATCAACCTCAAGCCACTTGGGGGTGATAACAGCTTCCATCTGCTCAGCGAGAACTTTGAACTTCTCGGAGGAACGGGACTTATCCTTCAGAGCGATTACATCGCCGACCTTCAGGATAATGGAAGGAATATCAACCTTCTTGCCGTTGAGGGTAAAGTGTGCGTGACGGATGAGCTGACGAGCCTCCTTACGGCTGCTTGCGAGACCCATTCTGTACACTACGTTATCGAGACGGCGCTCGAGAATGGAGAGAAGGTTTTCACCTGCTACACCGCTCTGCTTGTCGGCCTTTTCGTAGTAGCTCTTGAACTGGTTCTCAAGCACTCCGTAGTAACGGCGTGCGGTCATCTTCTCTCTATGCTGCAGGCCGTACTCCTTGGGAGCACCCTTGCGAGCCTGTGCGTGCGGGCCGGGAACGCCGGTACGGCGGTTGAGGGCGCACTTATCACTCAGGCAGCGATCGCCTTTCAGAAAGAGCTTTTTGCCTTCTCTGCGGCAGAGCTTGCAGGAAGGACCTGTATATCTTGCCATATCTGGTTATTCCTCCTTGGTTTACTTATACACGTCTGCGCTTCGGAGGGCGGCAGCCGTTGTGGGGGATCGGGGTGACGTCACGGATCAGAGTGATGTCCAGACCTGCGGACTGCAGGGCACGGATCGCGGACTCACGTCCCGGGCCGGGGCCCTTAACAAATACCTCAACGGTCTTCATACCGTTATCCACAGCAGCCTTTGCAGCTACTTCAGCAGCGGTCTGTGCAGCGTAGGGGGTGGACTTACGGGAGCCCTTGAAGCCCATTTCGCCGGCGGAAGCCCAGCTTACTGCGTTGCCGGCAGTATCGGTGATCGTAACGATCGTATTGTTAAAGGTAGAGCTGATGTGAGCCGTACCTTTTTCAATATTTTTCCGCTCGCGGCGTTTCTTAATGACTTTCTTCGTTGCCTTAGCCATGAAACTTGCTCACTCCTTTATTTCTTCTTGTTTGCGATGGTCTTGGCGGGACCTTTACGGGTTCTCGCGTTCGTCTTGGTGCGCTGTCCGCGTACGGGGAGTCCTTTTCTGTGACGGATTCCGCGGTAGCAGTTGGTCTCGACGAGGCGCTTGATATTCATTGCGACTTCGCGGCGGAGTTCACCTTCAACCGTATAGTTGTTTTCGATCTCGTCACGGAGCTTTGCGATATCGTCCTCGGTCAGATCCTTCGCACGGGTATCGGGATTGATACCGGTTTTTTCGAGGATGTCCTTGGCGCTCTTCGGACCGATACCGTAGATATAGGTCAGAGCGATCTCGACACGTTTGGAATTAGGAATATCGACACCGGATATACGAGCCATTGTTTTTTCACCTCTTTAATGGTTTGTATGAATGCGCGGCCTCAGCCGCGGGGCTGCAGATCAGCCCTGTCTCTGCTTGTGCTTCGGATTTTCGCAGATGACCATTACGCGGCCATTGCGCTTAATGATTTTGCACTTATCGCAGATTTTCTTAACGGAAGGCTTTACTTTCAAAGCATTTACCACCTTTCAGAAATTTGCAGCGCAGCTTATTTGCTTCGCCAGGTGATTCTGCCCTTAGTGGGGTCATAGATCGAGACTTCGACCGTTACCTTGTCTCCGAGCAGGATCTTGATATAGTTCATGCGGAGCTTACCGGAGATATGGGCGGTTACGATCATATCGTTCGGCAGCTTTACCTTGAAGGTTGCATTGGGAAGTACCTCAACGACGGTACCCTCAAATTCAATTACGTCATCCTTCGGCAGAATAATCTCCTCCTCTCCGACATCCGCGTGGCGGATGCGGCTTACACTTTCGTCAGCAGGATGGGACCGTCGGCAGTCAGAGCAACGGTGTGCTCATAATGCGCTGCCAGAGATCCGTCCGCTGTTTTCACCGTCCAGCCGTCAGGCAGTTCCCGCACAGCGGCACCTCCCAGATTCACCATCGGTTCGATGGCAATGGTCATGCCGGTACAGAGACGGACGCCGCGGCCGGCGGTTCCGTAATTGGGAACGCTGGGATCCTCATGAAGAGCGTGACCGATACCGTGTCCGACGTATTTCTTGACGGTGGAGCAGCCCATCTGCGTCACATAACCGTCCACGGCGGCGCCGATATCGCCGATGCGGGCACCTGCTTTCGCAGCTGCTTCCACACCGCGGTAAAAGCTTTCGCGGGTCACATCGATCAGATGCTGAGCTTCAGCGGAGATCCTGCCGACGGGGAAAGTGCATGCACTGTCGCCGTGGAAGCCGCCGATAAACGCGCCGACATCGATCTTGACGATATCGCCCTCTTTCAGAATCCGTTTTTTGGACGGGATTCCGTGGATGACTTCATCGTTGATACTGATGCACGCGCTGGCGGGGAAACCGCCGTAGCCGAGGAAGGAAGGCTTTGCGCCGCATTTTTCGATGTGATGGCGGATAATGCTGTCCAGCTGAGCGGTGCTGACGCCTTCGCGCACAGCCTCGCCTGCCAGGGCAAGAGCCTCACCGGTAATGCGGCCGGCCGTCTTCATCAGCCGGATCTGTTCGGGATTTTTCACAAAGATCATAATACAGCCTGGATTCTTTCAGATTTACTCGGCTCAGCCAAGTGCGCGGAAGGTAAGCGCGGTGGTATCCTCCAGCTTTTCCTGACCTTCGACCACTTTCAGGATACCCTTCTTTGCATAGAAGTCCTTCAGCGGTTCGGTCTGGCTGTGGTACACCTCCAGCCGGGAACGGACGACCGCGGGATCGTCATCGGCGCGGATGGTGAGCGGATCACCGCACACGCCGCACTTATCACCGGCGGGGGAAGGATTGGAGGTCACATGGTAGGTTGCGCCGCACTTCTTGCAGACACGGCGGCCGCCCATGCGGTCGATAATCCGTTCGTCACTGACTTCGATGCTGAGGACATCGGTGATTTCGACGCCCATCTCATCGAGAGCCTGTGCCTGGGGAACCGTGCGCGGGAAACCGTCCAGGATGAAGCCGCCTGCGCAGTCAGGCGCAGCAAGGCGATCCTTTACGATTCCGATAACGACCTCGTCGGGGACGAGAGCGCCGCGCTCGATATAACTCTGAGCGCTTTTACCCATCTCGGTACCGGACGCGATCGCCTCACGGATGATCGCGCCGGTGGAGATTGCGGGAATACCGAACTCAGCGGAAATTTTCTCAGCCTGTGTTCCTTTTCCTGCGCCGGGAGCGCCGAGAAGAATAAGACGGATGTTACGCTTCATATTCCACACCTCGTTTGATTCTTTCATTACGCGATGCGGATCACTCAAGGAAGCCCTTGTAGTGACGCATGGTCATCTGAGACTCAAGCTCGCGTACAGTTTCCAGAATGACGCCAACCACGATGATGATGGAGTTGCCGCTGAAAGCAAGCGAACCGAGAGCGCCGCCGGCAATGATATTGGCAATCATGGGAACGACTGCAACAAAGCTCAGCATAATAGCGCCGATCAGGGTGATGCGGTTGAGGATCTTGGTGATGTACTCAGCCGTAGGCTTGCCGGGGCGGATACCGGGGATGAAGCCGCCGTTCTTCTTGAGGTTGTTGGACACTTCGATGGGATTGAAGGAGATCGCGGTATAGAAATACGCGAACGCGATAATCAGAGCGAAGGTCAGGATCGCGTAGAAGATAGACTGGGAGCTGAACAGCTTGAGGAAGCCAGCCCAGAAGGAACCTTCTGCGGGAGTCGGGAAGAACAGAGCGATAGTAGCGGGAATAGTAGAAATGGAGTTTGCGAAGATGATAGGCATAACGCCGGTCATGGTCAGCTTGAGCGGGAGAGTAGAGCTCTGACCGCCGTACATCTTACGACCGACAACCTTCTTCGCATACTGGATGGGAAGTCTGCGCTCGCTGTCGTGCATGAACACGATAAACACAACCATAGCGAGACCCATGATCAGGGAAACGATTGCGATGATCGGACCGGAGATGGTGCCGTTCACGAGGTTTGCCCAGAAGGTGCTCAGCATGGAGGGAGCGCTGGAGACGATGTTGGCGAAGAGGATCATGGAGATACCGTTGCCGATACCGTTCTCATTGATCTTCTCACCGAGCCACATAACGAGGGCAGCGCCTGCGCAGTAGGACGCGATGATCACGATTGCAGCAAACACGCCCGTGTCAACGAGGACACCGTTATTGCGGAGCAGCATGTAGTAACCGTAAGCGGTTACCAGTGCCAGACCTACCGTAACGTAGCGGGTGATCTTATTGATCTTCTTACGACCGTCCTCACCCTCTTTCGCCATATTCTCAAGAGCGGGAATAGCGATAGTAAGGAGCTGCATTACGATAGAGGAAGTGATATAGGGGGATACGCCGAGGGCAAAAAGTGTTGCCTGTGAAAATGCGTTACCGGACAGGATGTTCAGGTACTGGAAGATGGAACCGTCAGTCAGTGCCATATAGGATGAGAGCATGTTGGAATCCAGATACGGGATCGGGATAGCAACGCCGACGCGGTACAGCAGGATGACGATGAGAGTGTAGAGCATCTTCTTTCTCAGATCAGCCAGCTTCCAGGCATTCACGAGAGTCTTAAACACTTAAATCACCTCGGTCTTTCCACCAGCCGCTTCGATCTTTTCCTTAGCGCTGGCGGAAAAGACGGTAGCTTCAACAGTGAGCTTCTTGGTGAGCTCGCCATCGCCGAGCACTTTCAGACCGCAGAGAGCCTTATTGATGATGCCGGCCTCTTCGAGCACTGCGAGATTCACAGTATCGCCGTCATTGAACTTATTCAGATCGCACACGTTGATGATAGCGTAGTGCTTCGCAAACTTGTTGTTGAAACCTCTCTTAGGAAGTTTTCTGTAAATCGGGAGCTGACCGCCCTCGAATCCGGGACGAACGCCGCCGCCGGAGCGCGCATTCTGACCCTTATGGCCCTTACCGGCGGTTTTACCGTTACCGGAACCAGGACCTCTGCCCTTACGGTAGTTGGCCTTTACGGAGCCTTCTGCCGGGGAAAGTTCATGGAGCTTCATGGTTTAGTCCTCCTTCTATGGAATCAAATAAATGAATGAATCGCTTGGAGGGCTTACGCCTTCTCCACGGTTACAAGGTGGGAAAGAACCTTAACCTTGCCTGCGAGCACAGGGGAGTTCTCGTGAACGATGATATCACCGATCTTGCGAAGTCCCAGGGATGCCGCGGTAGCCTTCTGATTCGGCTTTGCGCCGATCAGGCTCTTTACGAGGGTTACTTTTACGTTTTCCATGTGCGTCCTCCTCAGCCGATAACCTTGTCAGCGTCAATTCCGCGGGTCTTGGCAACCTGCTCGACAGTGCGGAGAGCCTTCAGTGCTTCGAAGGTAGCCTTGACAACGTTGGTGGGGTTGTTGGAGCGGAGGCTCTTTGCGCGGATGTTCTTGATGCCTGCCAGTTCCACAACGGCACGAACGGTCTTACCGGCGATGATACCGGTACCTTCGGATGCCGGTCTCAGCAGAACGGAGCCTGCTCCGTACTGACCGAGAGAGTCGTGGGGGATCGTAGTTCCATGGATGGAAACTTCGATCATGTTCTTCTTAGCGTCTTCCTCAGCCTTACGCATAGCTTCCGGAACTTCGGCAGCCTTACCGAGGCCGTAGCCTACGTGGCCATTGCCGTCGCCGACGATAACGAGTGCGGTAAAGCGCTGGATACGACCGCCCTTAACGGTCTTGGATACACGGTTCACGACTACGTTCTTCGTCTGAAGATCGAGAGTCGAGGGATCAATTCTGTATGCCATTCTATTTTCTCCTGTTGAATTGTTTAATTATGAGAATTAAACAGTGTACAAACCGGCCTTCTGTCTGAGGCTGGATGGTGGGAGAAGTTCAGTCCCCTGAGGGATCAGAACTTCAGACCGCCTTCTCTTGCGCCTGCAGCCAGCTCCGATACACGTCCGTGATAGATATAACCGCCGCGGTCAAATACGACCACCTCGATACCCTTCTGGACAGCTCTTTCAGCGATCATCTTGCCGACCTTCTTGGCTGCTTCCTTGTTCGATCCGATACCCTCGAAGCCTGCTTCGAGAGAAGATGCGGAGACAAGGGTCGCGCCCTTCACATCGTCGATGATCTGAGCGTAGATATTCTTATTGGAGCGATACACAGCGAGGCGAGGGCATTCAGCAGTGCCGCTGATCTTGCCGCGAACACGGATGTGTCTCTTAAGGCGCGCTGCGTTCTTATCTTTCTTTGCGACCATTTTTTACACGTCTCCTTTCTTTTACTTACCGGCCTTACCAGCCTTACGGCGGATGCGCTCGAAGTCATACTTAACACCCTTGCCCAGGTACGGCTCAGGCGGTCTCTTGCCGCGGATAACCGCTGCCATCTGACCAACCTTCTGCTTATCAGCACCCTTGACGATTACGGTGTTGGAATCCGGAACATCGAAAGTGATGTCAGCGTCTTCCTCGAACACGATGGGATGAGAGTGACCGAGGTTGAGGGTGAGGGTCTTACCGGACTTCTGAGCACGGTAGCCGACGCCTACGATCTCGAGCTTTCTCTCAAAGCCGTTGGTTACGCCCAGAACCATGCTGTTCAGCAGAGCGCGGGCAGTACCGTGGAGAGCGCGGGTTTCCTTCTCATCATCGGGACGGGTGACGGTGATAACACCGGCATTGTTCTCGATCTTGAGAATGGAGGGGAAAGACTGGGTCAGGGTTCCCTTGGGACCCTTTACAGTAACTTCATTGTTCTCAGCGAGCGTAACGGTTACGCCTGCAGGAACAGTAATCGGTTCTCTACCAATTCTTGACATCTTACTCTCTCCTTTCTCTTACCAGACAAAGGCGAGAATCTCGCCGCCGACTTTTTCGCGTCTTGCAGCCTTATCGGTCATAATGCCCTTGGAAGTAGACACGATTGCGATGCCGAGGCCGTTCATAACCTTAGGCATATCCTCATAGTTGGAGTAGATGCGGAGACCGGGCTTGGAAACGCGGCGGAGGCCGTGAATGACCTTCTGCTTACCCTCGTACTTAAGGGCGATGCGGATCATGCCCTGCTTACCGTCCTCGATCACCTGAACGCCCTTGATGTAGCCTTCAGCGAGGAGGATGTCGGCAATTGCCTTCTTCATGTTGGAAGCGGGGATGTCCACGCTCTCGTGACGCGCGTTGCTTGCGTTTCTGACGCGGGTCAGCATATCGGCGATAACGTCTGATATCTGCATAATAATTTCATCCTTTCATGCAAGTACATAATTTCTTGCTGCCGCACGCCGTTGTGCGGCCGCTCACCGGTGGTTAAACCGCCCTCGGTTTCCTTCCGGTGCGGAATTGATTTTTGCCGGACAGCTCCGGCACGGAGATTACCAGCTTGCTTTTCTTACGCCGGGAATCTCGCCCTTGTATGCCAGCTCACGGAAGCAGATACGGCAGATACCGTACTTGCGGAGATAAGCATGCGGGCGGCCGCAGATCTTGCAGCGGTTATACTCTCTGGTAGAGAACTTCTGCTTCTTCTGCTGCTTCAGGATCATAGATGTTTTTGCCATTGTTTACTCCCCCTTATTTCGCAAACGGAGCGCCCATCATGGTGAGGAGCTCTTTTGCTTCTGCATCGGTCTGTGCGGTGGTAACGATTGCGATATCCATACCGCGGATCTTATCAACCTTATCGTACTCGATCTCGGGGAAAATGAGCTGCTCTTTCAAGCCGAGAGCGTAGTTGCCGCGGCCGTCGAAAGCATCGGGATTAATACCCTTGAAGTCACGTACTCTCGGCAGAGCGAAGTTGAAGAGACGGTCCAGGAACTCGTACATCTTATCGCCGCGGAGGGTAACCTTAACGCCGATCTTCATGCCCTGACGGAGCTTGAAGTTAGCGACGGACTTCTTTGCGTAGGTGGGAACGGGCTGCTGACCGGAGATCAGAGCCAGATCGCCCATGATCGCGTCGATTGCCTTGGCGTTTTCCTTAGCTTCGCCGGCGCCGACGTTGATCACTACCTTATCGATCTTGGGAATCTGCATGACGCTCTTGTACTCGAATTTCTTCATGAGTGCGGGAGCGACTTCTTCCTTATAAAAGCTATTCAGTCTTGCTGCCATTGCTTATCCCTCCGCCTTACAGTGCGGCGCCGCATTTGGCGCAGACACGAATTTTCTTGTCGCCGTCGATCTTGTGGGCAGCACGGGTCTGCTTGCCGCACTTCTCGCAGAACAGCTGAACCTTGGATGCATAGATAGCGCCCTCGGTCTCAACGATACCGCCCTGCTGGCCCTGCTGTCTGGGCTTTACGTGCTTCTTGATCTTGTTGGCACCCTCGACGATGACCTTTCCCTCTTTGGGGGAAACTTCGAGAACCTTACCCTTGACACCCTTGGAGTTGCCGGAGATCACGATGACAAGGTCGTCGGTTTTAACATGCATTTTGTTTGCCATTGTTTACTCCTCCTTACAGAACTTCCGGTGCCAGGGACAGGATCTTGGTGTAGTCGTGCTCACGAAGCTCACGTGCTACAGGCCCAAAGATACGGGTTCCCTTGGGGTTCTTATCTTCGTTAATAATTACTGCTGCGTTCTCGTCGAACTTAATATAAGAGCCATCCGCGCGGCGGAGACCCATTTTGCTGCGAACGATTACAGCCTTGACAACATCGCCTTTTTTCACAACGCCGCCGGGAGCTGCCTTCTTAACGGCACACACGACTACGTCGCCGATGTTCGCATAACGTCTGCCGGTACCGCCCAGCACACGGATGCACAGAAGCTCCTTGGCGCCGGTGTTGTCGGCAACGCTCATACGAGACTCTTGCTGTATCACTTTAGCGTCCTCCTGAATTATATTTTACGGTACGTTCTTTGACGTACCCGAGGAATTTTTCTGACCTTACTTTGCCTTCTCGATGATCTGGACGAGTCTCCAGCGGATCGTCTTGGAAAGCGGTCTGGTCTCCATTACTTCAACGGTATCGCCGATGCCGCACTCGTTCTTTTCGTCACGAACGTGGATCTTGACGGTACGCTTAATGATCTTACCGTAGGTGGGATGCTTTACATTATCTGCGATGGCGACGGTAATGGTCTTGTCCATCTTATCAGAGACAACCTTGCCCACTCTGGTTTTTCTCAGGTTACGGGTATCTTCCATCTCTCAATGCCCCCTTATGCGTTCTTCTCGCGGATGACGGTCATCACGCGTGCGATATCCTTTTTCACGTCCGCGATCTTGTGGGGGTTATCAAGCTGGTTGATCGCATGCTGGAACCGCAGGTTGAAGAGCTCAGTTTTCAGCTCTTTCAGCTTCGCGTCAAGTTCAGCATCCGACATCTTCTTCATTTCTGTTGCCTTCACAGCTTATCCCTCCACTTCCTTGTCAAGCTGCTCCCGGGTGGCGAAACGGCACTTGATCGGGAGCTTGTGCATTGCGAGACGCATTGCTTCCTTAGCGACTTCCTCGTTAACGCCGCCCATTTCGAACATAACTCTGCCCGGCTTAACAACGGCTACCCAGTACTCAGGGGAACCCTTACCGGAACCCATTCGGGTTTCAGCAGGCTTTTCGGTGATCGGCTTATCGGGGAAGATCTTGATCCAAACCTGACCGCCGCGCTTGGTGTAACGCGTCATTGCGATACGCGCTGCTTCGATCTGGTTGGAGGTGATCCATGCGGGCTCGAGAGCGACGAGACCGAATTGACCGTTGGCGATAGTGTTACCGCGCATTGCGCGACCTTTGAGGCGACCTCTCTGGACGCGTCTGTATTTGACTCTCTTAGGCATCAACATAATCAGTTAGCGCTCCCTTCCGTAGATTCTTTCGGCGCTGCCGGAGTAGCGGGCGCGCGCATGGGGCGATCGGAGGTTCTCACGGGACGATCACCGAAGCTGCGGCTGCCGCCCTGGCGATTGCCGTCGCGGCGATCACCGCCCTTGCGGTCACCGAAGTTACGGCCGCCCTCACGGCGATCACCGTCACGGCGGTCACGGCGATCACGGCGATCGCGGCGCTCACCGAACTTCTTCTTATCTTCTGCAGCAGCAGAAGCACCGGTCTGGGTGCGTGCGACCTCAGAGAGGACCTCGCCCTTATAGATCCAAACCTTAACACCGATCTTACCGTAGGTGGTATTAGCCTCAGCGAAGCCGTAGTCGATATCGGCACGCAGAGTCTGCAGCGGGATAGTACCCTCATGGTAGTGCTCGGAACGTGCGATTTCAGCGCCTGCCAGACGACCGCTCAGGTTAATCTTGATACCCTTTGCGCCGAGACGCATGGTGCGGCCGATGGACTGCTTCATAGCACGGCGGAACGCAACGCGGCGCTCCAGCTGAGCAGCGATGGACTCAGCTACGAGCTGAGCATTCATCTCAACGGGCTTAACCTCGATAACGTTGACGGAAACTGCAGTACCCATCATCTTCTCAAGGTCGATGCGGAGCTTATCGATTTCAGCGCCGCCCTTACCGATAACCATACCGGGCTTAGCGCAGTGGATGAACACTCTTGCCTTACCGGAGTTATCGCGTTCGATTTCGATCTTCGGGATGCCGGCATCGAACAGCTTTTTCTTCAGATATTCTCTGACATTGTAGTCGGAAACGAGGGTATCGCCGAACTTATCGGCAGCTGCGTACCATCTCGAATCCCAGTTCTTGATTACTCCAACACGAAGGCCGTGCGGATTCACTTTCTGACCCATATACTC
>SVTS01000045.1 GCA_015063645.1 Oscillospiraceae bacterium
TCATACCATTTATCAGTATCTTGACTTTCGGATATGATTTTATCAGCAATGGCACAAGCATATTTATCATCTTTTGCTGTTAATTTTGCAATTATATCTTGCATTAAAACTCACCTCCAAATTCAAGTTTGTCGAACTGTTTGTTTTCAGTTTATCATGAAAAGTGAAGTTCTACAAGAACAGGCACAGAGCAAGCCGCTGTGCCTGTTAACTGTTTTATGAGCACCTGCCATTTTTCGGATCGCTTTTTTCACAGGCTAATATCCGCCTTCTCGCGGATGCTGTACGTATCAAAATACGATTCTTCCATGGGAATCCATTCGTTTTGGAATCGCTGTGCCAGTGCCTCTCCGTTGCGGAGGCGAATTCTATCCATCTGCTCCGACGGTTCGATATCAGAAAATACCGTTATATCCGCATATCTGCCCAGCGCAGGATGCGTGCTGTACGATCCCTCCACTACACGGATCGGGGCTGAATCAACCTGACGTTCTCCATGAAGCGCCATGATGCTGCAGTCGAATATCCTGTAAGTAAAAGGCGCGTACTGCGCGAGCCGGGGCAGTACCTCCTCGGCAAATCGCTCGTGATGAACATTGCCGCCGGGGGCGGCAAATCTTTCCGGCGTGCGCATCGGAGGCGGAAGAAAGAAATCGTCCATGCGGATCACAGCCGCACCGGTGACTTCATGCAGAATATCCGCCGCGGTGGATTTGCCCGATGCCGCCCGTCCGTCGATGGCGATTATAAGCGGACGTTTTTCGGGAATGCCGCAGGACTGTATCTTCGAGAGAATCGGCAGAATGCGGAGCAGTCTCCGGTTGACAATGCGGTATGCGGATGCTTCCGCTGTTCGGTAGGCACTGCTGTGATGAAGTGCCGGCATGCCTGCCTCCCGGTATTTCTGCAGGAAGCTCGTCCATTCATCTGCGGTGAATCCGCAGGGCAGACGGGGCATAGCAGAATCTGCCTCCGCGAGCAGGCGGGACAGTTCTGTTTTTTCGTCCGGGATCCGAGCTGAGGAAGCGGACGCGGCAAAAAGCCGGAACAGCCACTCTGGCGGGAGCCCTGCCGCTTTCCATGCGGCAAGATTCACCCGGCTGACATTATCGGATATCGGCTCCTCAAGCGGGATGTCCTTTGCGTCAACGGATGCGAATTCCTCCCGGAAGTACCGCTGTGCTCCTGTGAGATCACTGAGCAGATGCTCGGCACCGCAGGCGGCCTGATAACACATTTTCACCACATCCTGCGGTTTGGCGGAGGGATGTGCGGTAAGCTGTGCGGCGAGATATTCTTTGAATTCCATACTTATTTTCCTTTTTGGGGATAGCGCGCCGGGATAAGACGTGCTTTTTCAAGGGCGATCACGATTGCCGGAATCAGAATCAGATGGAGAACGATGCCCGGCCACGCGGTGACGAAATAACTGCTGACCCACGCCGCCATGGAATAGGATCCGCCGGAGAAGATCAGCGCACGGCAGATTCCCGCAATGACACGTCCGCTCAGCATACCGATAAGCAGATTGATATACAGATCGGCATACAGATTACCGGTGCGGATGATTTTCATGGCAAGGCCGGTGATGAGACCGTAGACAGCAAGCTCCACCAGCATGGAGGGCAGATAAGCGAAGGAAGGCATCTGGGTGATGAGACTGGACATAACGGGACCGGCAATGCCGCACAGAAGCCCCATCGGCCATCCGCAGATCATGCCGCAGAGCAGAACGGGAATATGCATGGGGCTGAGTATGCTTCCGGCGTTGGGGATGGCGTGGAATGCGGTAGGCAGAACCACGCACAGCGCGATGCAGGCGGCGGTGATGATCGCCTTTTTTACATAGGACAGATTATTCATGATTTTTTCCTTTCTATTAAACAATTACAGGGGAATTGCGGCAGCACAGAGCAGAGCTGCGAAAACGATTATTCCGACGGAGAATACACTGAACCGGCGTTTTTTCGGGGCGATTCTGCCGCTGTGCCGATGATATCCTCTTGCCTCCATGGCGACGGATAATTCATCCGCACGGCGGAACGCCGAGAGGAAAATCGGTACGGCAAGCGGGAGAAAACTCTGCGCTTTATCAAGGAGATTTTTGCTTTCAAAGCGAGCGCCCCGGGCGGTCTGCGCACGGCGGATCATCTCAGCTTCTTCGGAAAAGATGGGGATGAACTGCATGGATACCCCCAGGATCATGGCGATATCCTGTACCGGAATCCGGAGGTACTGCAGGGGGAAAAGCAGGGATTCGAACGCGTCAATCAGCGCAAGCGGCGAGGTGACAGCACACAGCACCTGACCGAGCAGAACCGTCATGGCGACACGGACAACAACGTGCATGCCGGCTGTGATCCCCTCAAAACTCAGACGGAAGATCCACCATGTCCACAGCGCGTTCCCCGTGTCGTGAAAGAAGGTGTTCATAAGAAAAATAAGCAGAAAGAACAGACGAAGATGCCATACGGCACGCAGTGCGGTGCGAAATCCGATACCGGAAAAGAATACGGCACCGGCAAGAACAGCAGATAGAATAAGATAGCCGATCAGCGTTTCTGTCAGAATAATCGCGGCGAGAATGAAAAGCATGCCGAGCAGTTTGCAGAGGGCATCCGCACGGTGCAGAAGGGAAGTCCCCTCACGATACCCTCCGATTGGCATAAGTGCCATGTCACATGCCCCCTTTCAGCGCATCTGCAATGGCATCTGCCAACACTTCACGGGAAACGATGGAGGCTTCCGGAAGCAGATCACGTTCTCTGAGTATGCGGGCTATCCGATGTATTTCTCCCTCACATCCGGGGAGTGTCGCAGCGATCTCAGCGGGAGATGCGTCTGCAATCAGCTTTCCGCTGTCCAGCACGAGAATTCTGCCGGCGTGTTCCGCCAGCGCATCGGCATTGTGGGAGACTATCAGAATGGTGACTCCTTCCCGATGCAGTCTGTCGGTAAGCGCGAGAAATTCCTCCCGTCTGCGGGGATCGAGACCGGCAATCGGTTCATCGAAGATCAGGACGCGCGGCTCTGCTGCCAGCACACCGGCAATGGCAATGCGCCTTTTCTCACCTCCTGAGAGAGCAAGCGGGGATTCACTCTGGACTGTATCGTAATCAAATCCCATCAATTCCAGCGCATGCCGGACTCTTGCACAAACAGCCTTGCGTTCAAGACCGCTGTGCTTCAGGGAGAAGGCGACATCTTTTTCCACAGTAGTCTCAAACAACTGAAATTCAGGCTGCTGGAATACAATGCCGACAGAGGAACGCAGGTGCGTTCTGTCATATTTTCTGTCCCAGATGTCCGTACCGTCAAAGAGAATCTGTCCGGATGAAGGAGGGATCAGACCTGCGATCAGCTGAATCAGCGTGGATTTTCCGCAGCCGGTGTGTCCCATAATCCCGACATACTCGCCGTCGTCTATGCGGAAAGATATGTCCCTCAGCGCGGATACCGCCTGCGCAGTTCCGCGGTCATAGGTGTAGGAAAGATGATTTACTTCAATTGACATAATTCCTCCACCAGTTCTTCCGCTGTAAGGGGACAGTGAGGCAGGCGTATCCCGCGTGCAGACAGATCTTCATACAGACGCACAGCCGTGGGCGGAAGAAGATCCGCCTGTGCCAGAAGAGCAGAGTCACAGAGAATTTCTCTGGGAGTACCACTCTGCAGGATACTTCCCTGAAGCATGAGAATAACCCGATCCGCAAGAACCGCCTCTTCCACATAATGGGTGATCATGATAACGGTTCTGCCCAGCGCGTGCAGTTTTTTCAGACAGTCCAGCACTTCTTTCCGTCCAAGCGGATCCAGCATGGCAGTGGCTTCGTCGAAAATCAGAATCTGCGGCTCCATAGCCAGCACGCCGGCAATGGCGGCACGCTGTTTCTGACCGCCGGAAAGAGAATGGGGCGAGCGGCGTTCCAGACCGTTCAGTCCAACCAGTGACAGGGCAGCTTGAACCTTGTCCGGTATTTCCTCCTCCGATACGTCATAATTGCGCAGTGCAAAGGCGGTATCCTCTTCCAGAATCGGGGAGACAAACTGGTTGTCCGGATTCTGAAAGACCATCCCGCACAGCCTGCGCAGTTCCCACAGCGTATCCGGATCAGCGGCATCCAGATGAAGGACACGCAGATTTCCGTTCTGCAGAGGAAGGATCGCGTTGCAGTGTTTGAAGAGCGTGGATTTTCCACTGCCGTTGGCGCCGAGTACGGCAATGAATTCTCCCGCACGGATGTCCAGCGAGACGTCATGCAGGACATTTTCGCCGATGTCGGGATATGTATAGGAAAAAGAGATATGTTCACCGGTGATGGAATCCATCATGCCGCCTCCTTTCATGAAAAAAGCCGCCGACCCCGTCCGTGACGGGGTTCGACAGCCTTCTGACTATCCGTTGTGTTCAATATTGTGCCGTGGAAACCGGCTTCAGCCGGTATGTGCCGGATTCGCTCCGGCGTTACCTGCATATTATACCACAGCCGCATGTCGGAGACTGCCGGAATTCCGCGATGCGGAACGCGGACAACGTCCGCGCAGCAGGCTTGCATACACAGCAAACTGTCATGCGGTTGTGTTTTTCTTTATGCAATGTACAGTATACCATAATTCAGGGGATTTTTCAACCCTTTTCCGCGATTATTTCCCGCAGTTTTTCAAGACAGTCTCCGATCAGCTGAGCAGTGGTTGTCTTGCCGGCACCGGCAATATAGATACTGCACAGATTCATGGGAAGCAGAATGCGTGTGGCGGCGCTCTGTCCGACAGCCAGCGCCATGGCAGGAGTGATTTCCCCCCAGAGGGAATCCGCGATGGCAATGCCCACGGGACCGATGATCACATCCGCAGTACGGCAGCCGACAATCACGGCATTTTCGCCGGTTGCCGCCCGCTGTGCGCCTGCTTTCATCATCGCCTGCGTGGCAAGAGCATTGGTGCCCACTGCCGTTACGGTAATCTCAGGAAAAGTTTCTCTGACAGACTGGACAAGCCGGCTTCCGACACCGCCGCCCTGCCCGTCAATGATCAATATATGCATAATTCACCACCATACTGTTTATTCCATTATATTATAGCAGTTCTGTCCCTTTATTGCAATAGTATGGCGTAATTTCAGCGGAAATGCGATAGAAGAAAAGAAAAATATATCTTCTGCATAAATTTCAAGCATTAATTTTGTTGAAGATGACAATTGCGATATCTGCACATTTCCTATATAATATATTCATTGACAAGACAAATTTTTAAACAAATGACATACGGGGGGATTTTCAATGAAATCAGCAGTTGCGCGTTTTTTGTGCGGTATTCTTCTGGCGGCACTTCCGCTCGGAATGCTGAGCGGATGCGGTACGGACAGCGGTACACCGGAGGAAAGTACGGAACAACTGCAGGAAACAGTGCAGGTGGAATTTGTCCGTGAAGGTGTCTCCGATTATTCCATGATTATTGCCCCCAAAGCGCCGGAAAGTGCCTTTGCTGCGTTGTATAAACTGAATCGCGCAGTGGGAAATAAACTGAAAACAGCAGCCGAATTTACTGATCCGGTAGAGCATGAGATTATCTTTGGCGCGACAACCCGTCCGGAATCCCAGACCGTGCAGACGAAATTGGCGGAACTGCATTCCGATGACGCCTTCCGCTTTGTTGTCGCGGAAGTCGATGGAAAACTGGTTGTCATTTCGGAAAACGAAGAAGGGTACAATTACGCCGGAGACTATATCGTTGAGACCTATGTCAACGGAAAATCCCTCTCCGTACCCCAGGGGTGCTTTGATGTGCAGGTAATAAAATGGGCGGATCATAATGCCAAACTGGAAGAAGATGCACGCAGAAAAGAGGAAGAGCGTCTTGCCAAACTTGCCGCCGAACTGGAGGAACTGAAAAAACAGAACAGTGCTTTCACTCTTTCAGATTTTGGCAAGATCACAAAACTGAGCAACGCATACGGTGATCCGGATGTAAAGCCTGTATCCGGACAGCATCCCCGCGTACTTTTCAGCACGGATGATCTGGATACGATCCGTGCCAACCTGACGGCGGAAGAAAATGCTGCCGCATATGCCAAATATCTGGAACTTTCTGAAAAAAATGTAACCGGAAAACTGCCCAGGATTGCTGATACGCATAACGTGGATTACAATATGCTCGGCGCCATTGAGGCCAAGGCGTTCCGTTATGTCATGACAGGGGAGGAAATCTACGGCTATCAGGCAATTTACGCGATCAAGAATTATATGCTGACGCTGCATATTCCTGATGGTTCGATTCTTGATTACTCCCGCCCATACGGACAGGTGATCTATACCGCCGGGTTGGTCTATGACTGGTGCCATCCCCTGATGACCGCATCGGATAAAGAACAGTTCGTTGCCGGAGTAGAAACCATTCTCGGACCTCCGATGGAAATCGGCTTCCCGCCGGCAAATCAGGGCGTTGTGGCAGGACACGGTGCAGAAGCGCAGATTCTCCGTGACTGGTATGCGTTTGCCATTGCTGCTTATGACGAATATCCCGATATATACAATTTTGTGGCGGGACGAATCCATACGCTGTTTGTGGAAGCATCGGATTTCATGCTGGCATCCGGATCGCACTGGCAGGGAAGCGCATACGGCGCATACCGCTATTATTTCCTGCTCTTTGCCGAAACGCTCCACCGCGGCATGACGCAGGATAAGCCTTTGTTCATCGATAAACTGGAAGACGTGGCGATCACGTTTATGAACTATATCCGTCCGGATAATCAGGCATTCCGTATCGGCGACGATTATTCGGAAAATTACAATTATTACGGACTGACCACATATTATCAGGATGCTTTCATCGCAGCATCCCTGTATGATAATCCGATTCTGAAAGGATTTGCCAAAACGGGATTGGAGAACTTTTCCAAGTTCAGTTATTCCAATGCGTTTATTTCTCCCGTGTTCCATTTGATTCTCAACGATCCTGCCGTCGGAACGGAAGAGAAGAAGAATCTTCCTCTCGTTCTCGAGAACGGTTCTCCTCTTGGCAGTATCATTGCACGCTCTTCCTGGGAGAAGGCGGAGGACAATCCGGTCGTCTATATGAAGATCGGCGAGGCATACACTGCAGGACATGAGCATAAGGAAGCGGGCAACTTCCAGATTTACTATAACGGCATTCTTGCCTCCGATTCAGGCTCCTATTTCTATTTCGGTACGGAACATGATTATGCATATCACAAGCAGACCGTTGCCGCAAACTCCATTCTGGTCTATAATCCGAATATGAAGAGCAACGGCAAATGGATCTATTCCGGAGGGCAGAAGATAGATGCACAGGTGGACTATAGTTCTCTTTCTGCATGGAAACGGAGCGGAATGACCGAGAGAGCGAAAATCCTCGGAATGGAAAGCCGTACGGAAGGCAAAGCAGGCGTGGATGAGAAGTACATCTTTTCCTACCTCGCAGGCGATCTGACGAATGCATACGATGCTGCCACGGTCAGCGAAGTCAGCCGTTATATGCTCTCCGCTATGACGGATAATAAGGACTGTCCGATGGTGTTTGTCACATACGACCGCATCACCGCGCGGGATGCAAGCTACAAAAAGACGGCTTTGATTCATATGCAAGAGGAACCGAAGCTGACCGATGACGGATTTGCCATCATCACCAATACCAAAGGCACAAACAGCGGTAAGCTGATCGTGCAGTCCTGTATTACCGATACGGTTATGACCGCGATCGGCGGTGAGGGTAAACAGTATACGGTCAACGGCAAACATTACCCCAATAATCCCGAAACAGTGTGGCCGGCAAGCGAATTCGGCTGGGGCAGAATCGAGATTTCTCCGACAGAAGAGGCAATGACAGACCGCATGGTCACCGTGATGTATGTCACCGATGCAAAAAATGAATCGGCTCCCGTAAAAGCGGTGGAGATTGAGACCGATGAACTGGTTGGTGCACAGATATTCAGCCGCGTCATGCTTTTCCCGAAAGAAGCGGGACGGATGGAGAAGGCATTCAGCTTCAGCGTATCCGGGGACGGGGATATGGAGTATTATATTGCAGATATCCACGCCGGTACATGGAGCGTCAGCGTAAACGGAAAGAAACTCGGTGAGTATACCGTTTCCCATGAGGGCGGCATCCTTTCCTTCTCTGCCGTAAGCGGCACTGTCAGCGTAACCCCCGTTTCTCTGAGTGAGCCGGAGGAGAAGACCGACGTGAAGGAGTTGAACATTATTCCGGTGAATGTATCCTTCGATATGGAAACCGCAACGCCTCATATGGTCAACGCCGAGCAGAAGGACGGAGCTCTTCTCTGGAAAAATCCTGCCGGAGAGACGGCAGGTGCTCAGTTCTACTATACCGGAGATTTTACCGGTAAAGCCTTGACGGTTTCCGTAGATCTTGCCGTGCCGTCAGGAAGCGAGCCGATGGACTGCCTTCTCAGACTGCGTCCAACCGAACGGAATAAGATTGATACAATAATTCTCAAGATCAGTGACGGAGTTGTGACTCTGCAGGGCAGCTCCACTCCGGTGATGACGCTTTCAGAAAAGCCGCAGACGCTGACGCTTACGATAGAATCAGACAATGCGGGACTTAAAGCAGGAAAGAATGCAGCCTCCAATACACAGACAACGTCTGATGCGTACCGCTCGAATCTGACTGTCACAGCGTATGCGGACGGTAAAGCCGTTGCCGCATCAACTTTGCCGACGTATCTGTGTTTCGGTGACGGATTTATGTATTATGACGGCACGAACGCTTTCCATAATCAGATGATCACCGTACAGTTCTACAGCGGTTCCCATGATGCGGGAAGCGGCTCGCTTCTGGTGGATAATCTTATACTGCGTGACGGCAATCATATGCAGAAAGCAGTACCGTAAATAAAGAGCGGGAAAATCTCCCTTGGGGAGATTTTCCCGTGTCATCATTTCCGAACAGGAGTTATTTATGACGGATATCACACATCCGCTCCTTCTGGAGCGTGCAGGTGCCTGGCGTACCTATCTTGGCGGCAGCCTGATCCGTGCACTGCACGGCGAAACGAATACGCCCGATGATCATTTTCCCGAGGAGTGGATCATGTCCGCCGTGCGGGCACGGAATCCGGGCAGGGAAGAGATCGTGGAGGGACTCAGCCGTGTCCGGAGCACATCTCTTACGCTGGCAGAACTGATCGGGGCGAATCCCTCCGCGATGCTTGGAGCGGAACATGTCAGAAAATACGGCAGCAGTATGGGCGTTCTCGTCAAACTGCTGGATGCGGCGGAGAGACTGACTGTGCAGGTACATCCTACCCGTGAGGAAGCGATGCGGCTGTTCGGCTCACCGTTCGGTAAGACGGAATGCTGGCATATCCTGAATACCCGTGCGGTGAACGGTGAGACGCCGTGCATCTATTTCGGATTCAAAGAGGGAATCACAAGAGAACAGTGGAAAGCCCTTTTTGATCAGCAGGATATCGACGGAATGCTTGCGTGTCTGCATCGTTTTGCGGTAAAACCGGGCGATACATTCCTGATCGAGGGCGGAATTCCCCACGCAATCGGCGCGGGATGCTTCCTTGTGGAGATTCAGGAACCTACGGATTATACCATCCGCACGGAACGTATGACTCCATCCGGACTGCCCGTGGCGGATTTCTCCTGCCATCAGGGACTGGGCTTTGATAAAATGTTTGACTGTTTTATATACGGCGGATACAGCGAAGCGGAAACCCTCGCCCGCTGGCGCATTCCAAAGACAGGCAGACAGATTATCGGTGCACCGGCCACATCTATGTTCACTCTGGAAATGGAGGAGATCCGGGGAAGCATTACGCTGGAAGGCGGCGGCGTCTTCAGCGGAGTCTATATCCTTGACGGCGAAGGAACCTTGGACGGCAAAACAGTAAAAGCAGGCGATCAGGCGTTCATTCCCGCTTCCTGCCCGGCGTTTACTCTCAGCGGTTCCGTGCGGTATATGCGCTATTTCGGACCGGTATGATTACCGCTTCTCAATCTCGTACAGGCTGTTCAGCACCAGCCATAGCTGCGGAAAATACCGCATGATGTGCCAGATCCCGATGCCCGCCAGCCCGTTCTGGCGGACGAGACGGAGCTTGGCATCCATACTGCGGGCATCGTCAAACCAGACCACATGCTCTTCCTGCCGCTTTTTCTGAGGCGAATAGACATAATACCGGAAGAACGGTGTCTGCGCCCGCTCGTCGAATTGAATTTCCGCGTGCTTTTCAGCCGCCAGATTGACTGCAGCCACATTGGAGAGAGGCTCCGCGCGGGATTCTCCCTTTACATAGGGAAGAGTCCAGTTGTACGCATAGTTGGGGATCCCCAAAAGCAGCTTTTCCGGCGGAATCTCGGTGACGGCATAATCAACGACCCTCTGCATTTCCGGGAGAGGGGATACCGCCAGAGGCGGACCGTAGGTGTATCCCCATTCGTAGGTCATAAGCAGTGCATAGTTGGCGGCTTCGCCGATGGCGGGATAATTATGTCCTTCATACAGCAGACCCCGCTGATTTGCCGATGTTTTCGGTGCCAGCGATGTCATGAGGATATATCCCTCCGCATCCAGTGCCTCGCGCATTTCTGCGAGAAATACAGGATACACATCGGCAGCTTCAGGCGGAATGAATTCAAAATCCACATTCACACCGCCGTAGCCCTTATCCCGGACTGTCTGCAGCGTGTTTTCGAGCACTCTTTCGCGCAGAGTCTCGTCCGTGAGAATCCGTGCGGCAAGTTCGTTTGAAAAGTTCCCGTCTGCTCCAAGGGATGTAAGCATCATCAGCGGGACTGTGCTGTATTCGCGGGCGATGGCAATCAGTTCTTCATCGCCGCCCACGGGAGGAATCAGCGTTCCGTCCTCTTCCATTCCGTATGCAAATACGGACAGATAGGTCAGATAAGGCAGAGAGGTACGCAGTACCTCCCGGTCGATGTAGGGATAGGCGTATCCGTCCGTGATGATTCTGCCCAGCGGCGGCTTTTCATAGGCGATATTCAGCGTCTGTCCCGGGTAGATATACATGCCGCCGGCAAGGGCGGGATTGTTGCGCCACAGCGTATCCACGGATACCCCGTACATCCGCGCGATGGCGGACAGTGTCTCGCCTCCGCGTACGGTGTGGGTCTGGGTCGGATACAGCAGAACAAGCGACTGCCCCACACTGAGCCTGCCCGGATTTTCCAGATTGTTGTCGATAATGATGCGGGACGGTGTGGTTCCGTTTTTCCGTGCGATGGAATACACGCTGTCTCCGCTTTGTACGGTATAAATAATCATAAATTCCTCCAAAGTTGTTTTGCATTATCCATTGTATGATCGTTTTCAGCTTTTGCCACGGAATGTATAAAATGTGCATGGCGCGGTGAATACTAATGAACAATCCACATTCTATGTGCCCGGCTGGGCACATATGCCAAGGAGAAACTATGAAAATCAAAAATGTGATCGGACGGGAAATCCTGGATTCCCGGGGAAATCCCACTGTAGAGGCATCGGTGGTGCTGGAAAACGGCATCACTGGAACGGCATCCGTTCCCTCCGGTGCATCCACAGGTCAGTATGAAGCGCTGGAACTGCGGGATCAGGATAAATCCCGTTATCTCGGCCGCGGCGTGCAGAACGCCGTAAAGAATATCAACGGAGAGATCCGCGGTATTCTCGCAGGCGGCAGTGCATCCTTTTATGAAGTGGATGCCCGGCTTATTGCGGCGGACGGAACGGAGGATAAGTCCCATCTGGGAGCAAACGCCATGCTGGCTGTGTCTCTTGCCTCCGCAAGAGCGGCAGCCAATTATCTGCATTTGCCGCTGTATCGCTATCTGGGCGGCATGCAGGGCGTTCGTCTGCCTGTTCCCATGATGAATATCCTGAACGGCGGCGCACATGCCTCCAATAATCTGGATATTCAGGAATTCATGATCGTTCCGCTGGGCTTCTCTTCTTTTGCGGAGGCTCTGCGTGCCGGTACGGAGATCTACCACACACTAGGCAGACAGCTGAAAAGCCGTGGTAAAAGTACCACTGTGGGGGATGAGGGCGGATTTGCGCCGGATCTGGCGGATGAGCGCGAAGCGCTCGACTGTATCATCGAAGCGATCCACGCGGCAGGCTATGATACGGACCGGGTAAAACTGGCGCTGGATGCGGCATCCAGTGAATGGCTGCATAAAGACGGATATCTTCTTCCCAAACAGAAGCGTTCCATGAGTGCGGAAAAACTGATTGAAATGTGGGACGACCTGAGTACGGATTATCCGCTTGTCTCGCTGGAGGACGGCGTAGGCGAAACGGATATGCACGCCTGGCAGATGATCACGGAGACGCTGGGAGAGCGTATGATGCTGGTGGGCGATGATTTCTTCGTCACCAATCCTGCCCGTCTGGAGGAGGGGATCCGCCGCAGTGCTGCCAATGCTATTCTGGTGAAGCCGAATCAGGTAGGTACGCTGAGTGAAACCCTGCATGTTGTCCGCCGTGCACAGGAGGCAGGTTATCAGCCGATCATCTCTCACCGCTCCGGCGAGACCGGCGATACCACAATTGCCGATATCGCCGTGGCAACCAATGCCGGATTCATTAAAACCGGCGCTCCCTGCCGGTATGAACGCACGGCAAAATATAACCGGCTTCTGCGGATTGAATCCGAACTCGGTGCCCATGCCGTATACGGACAGGGCAGATAAGTGAAAGAATTTTTCGCAACCTCTTGCAAAGACTGCAGATTTGTGATATAATATTATAAGCTACGATGAAAGCCGCAAAATAAGGCCATACCAGCCGGGGGGGTAGCGGGTCCTTGTACCTGAAATCCGCTATAGCAGGGGTGGACTCCTATTTTGAGGGCTGTATGTGTGTGGACTGCGCCGCAGCAGACTGTGTTGAGGAATGGGTCTTGCGCGATCAGCGGCTGTGAACCATGTCAGGTGGGGAACCAAGCAGCATTAAGCAGTGCAGCTGATGCGCCGCGAGGTCGCCTGTTCTGAGCAGACTCTGTGGGATGCGCACATATATGCATGCTCGATATTTAGGTGTATGGTCTTACTTTGCGGCTTTCTTCTGTAATTTTTTCCGAAAGGAGCCGTTATGTATCAGGCATTATACAGAAAATACCGTCCCGCCGTCTTTGACGATGTGTACGGGCAGGAGCATATCACATCCGTCCTGAAATATGAGGTGGAAACCTCCCGCGTGTCCCATGCATACCTGTTCTGCGGTTCCAGAGGAACGGGAAAAACCACCTGCGCCAAAATTCTGGCGAAGGCGGTGAACTGCGAGAATCCCGAAAACGGCAATCCCTGCTGCAAGTGCGATTCCTGCCGTTCCATCGATGCGGGCTCCGCACCGGATGTTCTGGAAATGGATGCCGCATCCAACAATGGTGTTGACTATATCCGTGATATCCGCGATGCGGTCTCCTATACACCGGCAATGCTGAAAAAGCGTGTGTATATCATCGATGAGGTACATATGCTGTCCACCAGTGCGTTCAATGCACTGCTGAAAACGCTGGAAGAACCGCCGGAGCACGTGGTGTTCGTACTTGCCACAACCGAGCTGCACAAACTGCCGTCCACGATCATTTCCCGCTGTCAGCGGTTCGATTTCCGCCGGATTCCCCAGTCCGTTCTGTGTGAACGCCTGTATTATATCGCGGAGAAAGAGAATATCCGTCTGGATACCGAGGCTGCACAGCGCATCGCCAGACAGGCACAGGGCGGCATGCGTGATGCCATCAGCCTCTTTGAGTTGTGCGGTGGCGGCGGATCAGATGTCACTCTGGAAAGAGTGGATGAGATCCTCGGACTCAGCGGTTATGATCAGCTGAGCAATGCGGCATCCGCCCTTGCCAGAGGAGATATGAAAGCCATGTTCGGTATTATCGCCGAGGCGGCGGCATCTTCCAAGGATATTGCCGTGTTCTGGCAGGAGCTGACCTCCTTCTATCGCGATCTGATGGTTGTGAAATACTGCGATAATCCTCAGGATTATCTGGATCTCACTGAGCAGGAACTGCAGCTTCTGCGCAAAACCGCAGAACTGATGCATATCAAAACGCTGATCTATCACAGTTCTCATCTGGATGAGGCAATGATCTCCATGCAGAGAATGCCCCAGATGAAGCGGACGATCGCCGAATTCGCCTGCCTGAAAATGTGTGATCCGCAGCTTGACGTGTCACCTGAAGCTCTCTCCGCCCGTATCGGTCAGCTGGAAGATAAAATCGCCATGCTGGAAATGGGCGGCGCCGTGATTCCGCGCGCAGAGATCCAGCCGTCTCCGGCGGAAATGCAGACGGAGAGCGCAGAAATCCCGCAGACGGAATCCTCCGCTGCGCCGGAAAAGAGAAACGAATCCGTACAGGAAGAATGGCAGGCAATTGCCGATCCCAGCGAATTTCTGGAAAAGCTGGCTGAAATCGATAAACGGAGCGAGAGTTTTCTCGACGGAGCGGAAATCCTGCTCTCACCCGACGGAACAAAGGCAGTGATACGTGTGCACAATGAATTTGCTGCCCGGATGCTCTCTGTGGATTCTGCGAAACTCTCCATCGCCCGTGCATTGATGCTGTGTAAAATCAGTGCCGGCAATCCCGAAGTCAATGTGGAAAGTATCCGCGAGACGGCTGAAACCAATCCGGCTGCGGATGAATTATACAGAAACAGTTTTTAATTAAACAATCGGAGGTTCAATATGAAAGCAAGATTGCCGAAAGGTATGGGCGGCGGCCCGCAGAATATGCAGGGTATGATCCGTCAGGCACAGAAAATGCAGGAAGATATCGCTGCACTGCAGGAGGATCTGGACGCACGCGAGTATGATATTTCTGCGGGTGGCGGCGTTGTGAAAGTGAAGATCAACGGTAAGCTGGAAGTCAAGACCATTGAAATCCAGCCCGAAATCGTGGATCCCGATGATATTGAAACGCTGTCCGATATTCTTGTCGCCGCTGTCAATGAGGCTATCAAAAAGGTTAACGACACCAACAACGAAGAAATGTCCAAAATCACAGGCAATATGAATATCCCGGGCATTCCCGGCATGTTCTGAGATGGCAGATTACATTGAGCCGCTTCAGCGGCTGGCGGATATGTTCCGCCGGCTGGACGGAGTCGGCGCCAAAACGGCAGTGCGCCATGCCTTCTGCGTGCTGAATTTTACGGAAGAGGAAGCACGTGAATTTGCCGATGCCATCATTTCTGCGAAGACGGATATCTGTCTCTGTGAGAAATGTCAGAATATTTCCACCGGTCCGCTTTGTTCCGTGTGCATGTCCGAGGAGCGGGATGAAAGCGTGATCTGCGTGGTGGAAGATCCCCGGGCTGTCATCGCCATTGAGAAAATGCACGGCTACCGTGGGCTTTACCATGTTCTGCACGGTGCTTTGTCTCCCATGCGGCATATCGGTCCGGATCAGCTGAAGATACGGGAACTGATGGAACGGCTGGAGAACGGAAGCGTCGGCGAGGTGATTCTCGCCACCAACTCCACGGTGGAAGGGGAAGCAACCGCCATGTATTTGGCGCGCATGATCTCTCCTCTTGGAATCAAGATCAGCCGTATCGCTAACGGTGTGCCCGTGGGCGGCGATCTGGAATTCACGGATGAGGTAACGCTGCGCCGCGCCATCGACGGCAGATACGATATGAACTGAATAAAAAAGCAGGATGATATTTCATCCTGCTTTTTTTATCTCTCGTGACAAGGCGTGGTGTAGTATTTCAGAATATCCAATTCAAATTCGCCGTTCGCATTGGGGGCGAATCCCAATTTGCGGATCAGCTCTTCCTCGGCGGCATCTTTCGTGAAATGCATATAGCGAACCTCACAGCGGAAGAGAAAATTGGCGGCGGCACGCGCCGCGATCATCAGTGCTTCCTCATCCTCAATGCCGGGCAGCGTGCGCAGCAAGCTGATTGAGCCGTGGTCCCCCTGTATGCCGAACTGACAGGCACCCAGCGTGCGGAGCACCGTTTCGCCGTCGTCGGAGCATTCGTTCAGGATATAGGCAAAATCCCGGGGATTGTATGTACCTCCGCAGTCGGCGATCAGCTCCGCCTGTACGGATTTATCTTCAATCGGTTTAATGGCAAGCATGGTTGTATTCTCTCTTTCAGATGGATTTCAGATAGGCGATTTCCTCTTCGCTCAGGTAGCGCCATTTGCCGCAGGGAAGCCCGTCCAGCGTCAGCCTGCCCAGACGGATCCGGCGCAGGCGCACAACGGTGTAGCCCAGCATATCCGACATGCGGCGGATCTGCCGGTTCCGCCCCTCGTGCAGCGTGACGGATAATTCAGAGCAGACAACGCCGTCCGGCAGGGTAAAACCGGCGCGGAGCAGTTTTGCTTCAACCGGGCGGAGTGCGTATCCGTCCAGCATCATGGGCAGGGTATAGCGGCGCGCATCCTCTTCCGTGAGAATGCCTTTCAGCGTAAGACGGTATTCTTTGTCCACATCGTGGGACGGATGCATCAGACGGTTGGCAAGATCGCCGTCATCGGTGAACAGCAAAAGTCCTTCCGAATACATATCCAGCCGCCCGATGGGGTAGACGCGGCGCTCCACACCGCTCAGAAGATCAGCGGCGGTTTTCCGCCCTTTTTCATCCTTCATTGTTGTTACATACCCCACGGGTTTGTGGAGCATAATATATGTCCGCCCGGCACGGGCAAGAATCGGGGCGATCTGCCGTCCGTTGTACAGGACGGTGTCCGCCTCCGGATCAATTTTCATGCCGGGTTCAGCGGTGATTCCGTTGACCGTGACGGCGCCGGCCATAATCTGTGCCTCTGCTGCACGGCGTGAGAGAATCCCGCTGTCCGAGAAAAATTTTTGCAGTCGAATTTTTTCCATGTCAGTCCTGTCAGGGAATCCGCAGCATCTCTTTCAGTCGGTCAGCCGCGGAAGTTTTTGTGGGAAGCGCTTCCGATCCGTTTTCTGCGAGAAGGGGAAGAGTACCGAGAATCTTTCCGTCACAGCGGAAAATCAGCGTACCGTGCATATCGCCGGCACAAACCGGAGCACAAAGATAATGATTTGCTTCCGCAGTCACGGAGATTTCTCCGTGGGCGCGCGGCAATGTTGCCGAAAGCGATTCTGTGTTTGTCAGCCATATACTTTCGGCAGTTCCGCCGAGGACGGGAATTTCATAGCGGAATTCACCCACTTGCGCCAGCGGAACAGACTCATACAGCGAAAAACCGTAATCCAGCATGGCGGTGTGATCCCGCCAGTCATCCGGCGCGTTCAGCGTGACCGCGATCATGGATACGCCGTCCCGTTCGGCGGCAGATACAAGACACCGGCCGCATCGCTTGGTGTATCCGGTTTTTACGCCGGAAGCACCGCTATAGCTTTTCAGCAGTTTGTTGTGATTGATCAGTACCCGGGTACCTTCGTCACCATTCAACGGAATCGTGACCTTATATGTGCCCGCAATTCTGGCGAAATCCGGATTGTCCATGGCACAGCAGGCGAGAAGCGCCAGATCATACGCCGTGGTATAGTGATCCTCATCATCGAGTCCGTGGGGATTGGTGAAATGCGTATCGGTAAGCCCGAGCCGCGCAGCGGTTTTGTTCATCAGATCGGCAAAAGCAGGGATATCCCCGGCGATGGCAATGGCTATTGCTGCCGCAGCATCGTTGGCACTTTCCAGCAGCAGTGCGTACAGCAGCTGCTCCATAGTAAGAGGTTCTCCGGTTTTCAGATAAATGGAAGAACCTTCAATGCCGACAGCTTCCTTTGGAATGTGAATCACCCGGGACAACTCATCACAATTCTCCAGTGCCGTAAGTGCCGTCATGATTTTTGTGGTGCTTGCCATAGGCATGCGTGTGCGGGCGTTCACATCCAGCAGTACATGGCGGGAGGAGCGCTCCATCAGCACCGCGGATGCGGCGGATACGCCCGGCTCTGCATGGGAATACAGCGAGAAGACGCTTACAGCAATGCAGAGAAGTATGAGTACCGCCGTAAAGCGGAATAATTTTTTCAGAAGAATCAACTCCGTTCAGTGGGATATTGCTATCTTATCCCGCAGACGACGAAGTATGTTCTGAAAAATCTGCAATTATTTCGATTCTGTGGATGCCGGTGCAGGCGGTACATCCTCTTCCGGAGATTTGGCGAAAACAGCTTTCAGCCGTTCAATCAGCTCGGGAGAACGCTCCAGCAGCCCGACGATCTGGGAGATCGGATCGCCCTTGTCCTTGGTCGGCTCGTTTACATTGAGCAGCTCTACTGCACCGCTGGGGGATACGATCAGAAATCCCACAGGAGAAACGGTCAGACCGGTACCGCCGCCGCCGCCGAAATTGTTGTGGGCGGATTTTTCAGCAGCCTTTTCGGCATTTTTGTCCCGGTAATCGATGCCGCCGGAGGCAAAACCTACGAATACTTTGGATACGGGAATGACAACAGTTCCGTTTGCGGTTGTGATCGGGGTACCGATAACCGTGTTGGAATCCACCATGGAGCGGATATTTTCCATGGAAGTCTGGATGATATCATTCAGCTTATTCTCGTTCATTTTGCTACCTCTTTTACAGGAGTTTTGGTGGATGCGGTTGTATTTTCAGGTGTTTGTTTTGTTTTCTCTTTAATAAAGCCGATCAGGAATTTCACAGCGGTGACAACAAGATCCCACAGCCGCAGACGGAAGATAAACTGTACATCCGCCCGGGTTTTCGCCAGAAGAAAATCGGCATTTACCTGTATCATAGTCTTGTATGCCCGGGAGAATTTTGTTTTTTGGGCGATCAGCTCCATCAGATACGCGGCTCCCTGGGAGATTATGCCGTACATCATGCCGATCTGCGCGGCATCCGAGCCGCCGACAGTGATGTCCATACGGACAACCTTCACGCGCAGACGTCCGGCAAATGTGTTCAGCACACTGCCCACAACGGGCATGATCAGGCTGATAACGGACGGTTCATCCGTTGGCTCCTCAGGCGGGAGCTTTTTGGCTTTTTCCTGTTTTTTCAGGGCGGAAGCTGCCTTTTTTTTGCGTTTCTTTTCCAGATCTTTCTGCTTTTTTGCTTCTCTGGCAATCCGATCTTTCTCACGGAGTTTTCGGTACTTCTCCGCGCTGAAACGGCGCAGATTGATTTTCTTTTTCTTTTTCGGGAGAATGGGCAGATACAAGCCCGGCAGGCCGACCCAGAGCGCTACTTCATTCAGATAGGCAATCCGGATAGAGATGGGAAGCAAAAAGAGAATGACAAAGAAGAGCAGAATTCCCAGAGGAATCCACTGCCAGGTCATTGTATCGCCTCCTTCGCCGAATGCTTGGATTTATGGAGCAGTTTCCGTTTTTGCTGGGGAATTTTCGGGAATCACATCGCCCTGCGGCGGCTTCGGCAGATCAATGGCGGGCAGATCCGCCAGGGACTGCATGCCGAATACACGCAGGAAATCCGGTGTGGTACGGTAGAGAACGGGGCGTCCGGGAACATCCAGTCTGCCGCATGGCTCAATCAGATGTTTTTCACACAGAGAATTGACGCCGTAACTGGAATCCACGCCGCGCACCGTGTCGATATAAGCGCGGGTGACGGGTTCGTTGTACGCCACGATTGCCAGCACTTCAATGGAGGACGCGGAGAGATTTCCGCCGCGGCGTATGCCCAGCGCTTCGCGGATGTACTGCCCGTACTGCTCCATGGTGCAGAGCTGACAGGAGTCGGCAAATGTGAGCAGCATGATTCCGCGGGGCAGGGGAGAATCCTCTCTGTTGTACTCAGCGGCGTATTCCTCCACCGTGCGGCGCACAACAGATGGCGTTACCTGCAGTACATCTGCCAGCTTGGCATAGGTGACAGGATGACCGGCGGCGAAAAGAATTGACTCGATGATCCGCTGCATGTGCCGGATATCCGGAACTTCGTCCTCCGGCGGAATCAGCGGTATGGTAGTATTTGTTTCCATAGTCAGAATGTATTCAGCCAGATCAGAAATTGGCTTCGTCCTTCAGGTATTTGGCGGCTTCATCCGGATCAGCCTCGGGATTCAGGGTGATGAATGCATCATCCGCTGAGCGGATAATGCCGTCCGGGGCATAATCTTTTTCCGTCAGCAGAACGGTTCCGGATTTCAGCAGTTCCAGCATCGCCATGAACATGGCGATCAGAGTGGAACGGGAATCAGCGGCGGAAAAATACCGGCAGAGCGTAACGGAGGAACCGTCACGGAGTTGTTCGATCAGCGCGGAAGCCACGGATGCTACCGATACGGTGGATTTGCGGATCAGCGGTTCAAAGCGCTGCAGCGCCTCTTCGTCGGTTACGCGCACTTCGCTCAGCATCCGGATCATAGCCCGGGTCAGCAGCTCCATGTCGTGATCCGCCACAAATGAAGTGTCCGCTTTGATTTCATCCGTATCTTTGATCATGCGGGTACCGTACTGCGCGAACATCCGCGTAAGGGAGGCGGATACCGCCTTGGTTCGCTGATATTCCAGCATGGCTGCCGCCAGCGCGGCACGGGGATCTTCCTCGGTTTCCTCGTTGCGGGGCAGCAGCATCTTGCTCTTGATAAGCATCAATTCACTTGCCATCACGAGAAATTCGGAGGAGAGCTCGATATCCATCGCCTGCGCCGCCTGGATGTACTCCATATACTGCGAGCAGAGCAGGGAAATAGGAATATCATCGATGTTGATTTTGTTTTTCTCCACCAGCGAGAGAAGCAGATCCAGCGGTCCCTCAAACCGGTCGAGCTTGTAATTCAGTGATTGCATAAACTTCCGTCAGAATTGATAAAGATTAAAGGAACGGAATCAGGGAGATAATCCAGTCCATGGCGCTGAGCAGTCCGTTAACCAGGAAAGAAAGCGGTCCGTCCAGCACGCCGATATACAGCAGTACCAGCATGCCGAGCGCGATCCATCGCTCATACTCCATGATCTTGAAATACCATTTGGGCGGCAGGATCAGCGTCAGCAGACGGGAACCGTCCAGCGGTGGGATCGGGAGCAGATTGAAAATGGCAAACGATGCGTTCAGCTGGAAGAAGTAGGACAGGAAAACAATCAGCAGTCCCATTGCCGTTGCCCCGAAAGATCTGCCGCCGGTCTGGGGCAGAATGGATGAGACGGCACCGGCAATGTGATACAGCAGCATGCCGAGAAATGCCAGACCGATATTGGTCAGCGGACCTGCCAGCGCAACAATCGCCATGTCACGCCGTGGCTTTTTGAAATACCGGCTGTTGATCGGCACGGGACGTGCCCAGCCGAAGCGGAAGAGCAGCATGCAGAGCGTACCGAGCGGATCCAGATGCTTCAGCGGATTCAGCGTAAGCCGACCGAGAGATGCGGCTGTGGGATCGCCCAGACGATAGGCGGCATACCCGTGCGCGACTTCATGGAACGTAATGGCGATCAGTACGCAGGGCAGGGAGAAGAGCAGGGAAATCAGTTGAGGAACAAAATTTGAAAGCATTTTTTACAATATGCCGGCAGAGCGGCGGCTCCTTATGCGGGATCAATATCCAGCGCGGCGACATCGGCGAATGTTTCGCGCCGTACGGCGACGCTGGCTTTTCCGGAGGAGATCATGACAACAGGCGGTCTGGGAATGCGGTTGTAGTTGGATGCCATGGAATAGTTGTATGCACCGGTCACCAGCACGGCAAGGGTATCGCCGCGCTGCGGCTTCACGATTTTCGCACCTTCCGCGATCAGGTCGCCGCTTTCGCAGCAGCGTCCGGCAACGGTGCATTCGTAATCGGCGCTCTCGCCCGCACGGGCGGCATTCAGAATCGTGTACCGGGACTGATACAGCGCATAGCGCGGATTGTCCGGCATACCGCCATCAATGGAAACGTAATTGCGGAAACCGGGAATCTCCTTGACACTGCCCACCGTGTACAGCGTGACGCCTGCGGCGGCAACGATGGAGCGGCCGGGTTCCATCAGGATCATCGGCTTGGCAATGCCGTAGCGGGCACACTGCGCGTCGAATTTCTCGCCCAGCGCGCGGATGTTGTCCACATAATCGATCTGCGGATCATCTTCCGTATAACGGACTCCGAATCCGCCGCCGATGTTCAGCATGGGCAGTGTGATGCCGTATTTCGCCTGCATGGAGGCAATGAATGCGATCATGATATCCGCCGCATCGGCGAAAGGTTCAATGTCGAAAATCTGTGAACCGACGTGGCAGTGCAGTCCGTCCAGAATCAGATGCTGCTTTTTTACCGCGGCGGCAACGATCTCTTCTGCCTGACCGGTAGGAATGGCGGAGCCGAATTTGGAATCCACATTGCCGGTGACGATCTTTTTGTGCGTGTGGGGATCAATGCCGGGGGTGATGCGGAGCAGAATGTGCTGACGGATGCCGGCTTCAGCGGCGATGCCGTCCAGCGCATCCAGTTCTTCCAGTCCGTCAACTACGATGTGACCGACGCCGAGGGATACCGCATAGCGCAGATCCTCATCGGTCTTGTTGTTGCCGTGGAAGAATGCATCCGCCATGGGGAATCCGGCGGAGGAAGCGGTGAACAACTCACCGGAGGAAACGCAGTCTGCCTTCATGCCCTCTTCCGCCATAATGCGGTAGAGTCGCTTGATGCAGAGGGCTTTTCCCGCATATACGGGGGCGGAAGTGCCTCCGAAATACTGCGCAAAAGCGGATTTATACATGCGGCACATGCCGCGGATGTGATCCTCATCCAGAAGATACACGGGCGTGCCGTATTCGCGTGCGAGATCCAGGGTGTCGAGTCCGCCGACGGTCAGATGACCGGCGGCGTTGATTCCGTAGCAGGAGTGGAGCATAACAAAGATTTCTGCGAAACGCAGCCTTTCTGTGAATTAGTTCAGCCCGGCGGCGAGGAGAATCTCCTCCCAGAGCTCATCCCGACCGTCTCCGCTCATGGCGGAGTACAGGATGATGCAGCCGGCGTCCGCCACATCGGGATCGGACTGGATTTTGTTTATGAAAGCATCCGTTTCCGTGGCATTCAGCTTGTCTGTTTTTGTTGCAACAACGATATGGGGCAGATTCGCCTGCCGCAGATACTGCAGCATGGCGCGGTCATCCGCCGTAGGACCGACGCGGCTGTCCACCAGCTGTACTACGAGACGGAGCAGATCAATATTCTTGTTCTGCGTGAAATACCCATCCGTCAGCGCCGACCATTTCTGCTTGTCTGTGAACGTTCGCTTGGCGTAGCCATAGCCGGGCAGATCCACCAGAAACAGCTTGCGGTCCACATCGTAGAAATTGATCGTGATTGTTTTTCCGGGAGATTGGCTGACCCGCGCAAGGGATTTCCGGTTCAGAAGCGAATTGATCAGGGAACTTTTGCCCACGTTGGAACGTCCGGAAAAGGCAATCTGCGGGATGGCATCGGTGGGGAACTGTTTGGGGAGTCCCGCGGACATTTTCAGCGAAGTGTTGTTCAGATTCAGTTTCATGTGCGGAGCTCCTTTCTCTCAGAGTACAGCGGCAGGAATATGTGCGGATTCCTGCGCCGGAATTTTACTCAGAAGATTGCCGTCTGCGGCGGGCTTGTCTTCGCTCAGCGCCGCACATGCCATATCGGCGGGGCAGAGCGCCGCGCGGAGAACCTCGCCTGCATCCCGACAGGGGATGAAGGACAGCTCCCGGCGTACCAGAGGATCAATGTCATCCAGATCCCGCTTGTTGTCCCAGGGGATCAGCACCTTGGTAACGCCTGCTGACCAGGCGGCGGTGGTCTTTTCCTTCAGACCGCCGATGGCAAGCACGCGTCCGGTCAGCGTAAGCTCACCGGTCATGGCGATATCCCGGTGTACGGGACGTCCGCTCAGCGCACTGGTCAGGGATGTCAGAATAGATACGCCGGCGGAGGGACCATCCTTGGGGACGGCACCTTCGGGCACGTGAATATGAATATCTTTCGTCTTGTAGAAATCGGCGGGAACGCCCAGCTCAGCCGCATGCGCGCGTATGTAGCTTACCGCCAGATGGGCGGATTCCTTCATAACATCGCCAAGGGAACCGGTCAACTCCAGCTTGCCGCTGCCTTCCATGATCAGCGTCTCGATGCGGAGCAGATCACCGCCCACTTCCGTGTATGCCAGTCCGTTGACAACGCCGACCGGATCCGTGTCGTAAATGGTGTCGGGGATGATCTTGCGTGCGCCGAGGAATTCGGAAACATTTTCCGAGCTTACGCTGACGGATTTGTCACCGTTTTCCACAATGCGGCGTGCCGCTTTGCGGCAGACGGCGCCCAACTCTCTTTCCAGATTGCGCACACCGGATTCACGGGTGTATCCGTCGATGATCTCCGTGATCGCCTCATCGGTGATGCGGAGCATGCGCTTGTTCAGTCCGTGGCGCTTCATCTGCTTGGGCAGCAGATGATTTTTGGCAATGGACAGCTTTTCGTTTTTCGTATAGGTGGACAGCTCCACGATCTCCATACGGTCGATCAGCGGGCGCGGTACGGTTTCCAGTGTATTCGCAGTGGCGATAAACAGACACTCGGAGAGATCCAGCGGCAGTTCGATGAAATGGTCGCGGAACGTCTTGTTCTGCTCGGCATCCAGCACTTCCAGCATAGCCGATGCGGGATCACCGTGGGCATCGGAGCACATCTTGTCGATTTCGTCCAGCAGGATCAGCGGATTGCGGGTGCCTGCCTGCGTCAACGCATTGACAAT
>SVTS01000046.1 GCA_015063645.1 Oscillospiraceae bacterium
TTCTTGCGACATTTAGCAACTCATTATTTTTCTTTAGTGGTTCTCGCTCCATTTTGCCCTCTCCGTCGGCTTCGCCGCCACCTCTCCCAAAGGGAGAGGCTTCTCGTTAGTTCCATTATACCACAAAACAGCAGAGAAAACAAATTCTCTGCCGACATTTTGTGCACGCAAATTCTCCGTTAAGAGTATCACGCCAAAGCGTGAACATTTTTTTATTTACAATCCAAGCAGCTTTTTCGCGTTTGTGCTGAAAATCTTTTCTTTTTCCGTATCGGTGATCAACGGATCAAACAGCACGCCGCCAAGGAACATGGCGGGATTGCAGGTGGGAAAATCCGATCCGAACAGAACGCGGTCTGCTCCGATATCGTCAATGATCCGTCTGAGCATGCCGTAGCGGAAAAGTCCCGTGCCGGAGAGATCCAGATAATAGTTCTCGCTCATCTTCATCCGCTCAATATGCCGCATTAAAGCATTATATTCACCCGGATGCGCCGCAACAAAAACAACGTCCCTGTGACTGCGGACCATCTCATCCATCTCGTCGTCTCCTGAGGAGTGGAAGCTGACGACCATGTTGTGCCGTCCCGCTTCATCCAGCAGCGCAGAGAATTCCCCGCAGGAATAATCCTTCCAGCCGTCCATGTACGGTACCAGCTCGCCGATCAGACGTATACCTTTTTTGTGCATGTCACGGATTTCGCTGACCGATTCTTCCGGAAATTCCGGATGAATGTGGAACCCGGGGACATAAAAATCACCGTACATCTCACGCAGAGCAAGCGCAGTGTCATTGTTAAAACGGATTTTCTCCCACGAAGAGGAAAAACGGTCACTGTGCGGACGACCGCAGACAACCGAGCCGCATATGGTGGAAATTCCGAGCTTCGCAAAAATTTCCCGTGTGTTCTCCGGGCTCATTCCGCAGTAATCTTTGTGGTTGCAGATGTTATTTACAGGATCAATAAACGGATGGGTGTGAAAATCAATAATCTCAAAAGCCATGCAATGCCTCCATGGCAATAAACTTATCCGTTTCCCGACGGATGTATATAGTTATATTATACTCTTACTGGATTGTTCTGTCAATAACATGCTTATCTATTGAAAAAGGAAAAAATCTGTGGTAAAATGGAAAAAATACACGAAAACGAGGCATGTGTAATGACCGATATACAGAAAGCCCTTGCCAACTGGCGGCGCATACTGGTAATTCTGCCGGATGCGGATCAAACAGACCCGGCAGTGCGGCTGCGCGCTGCAATCCTGGAGCGAAATGCGGAGAGAGCTCTGGAGGCATTCAAAAGGGATAATCCCGATTCTCTTTTTCTTGATGAAGCCCCCACAGCCAGCCGACAGATGACGCAGGAATTTGCCCGGATCGCAGATATAGCATACGCCTGGGGATCCTGCGGCACAGCATATTATCAGCGGGAAGATATTCTTGAGATTATCCTCTGCAGCCTGCAGTGGATGTATGAGCACCGCTACGGGAAACGGGAACAGGAAGGAACCGGATGGCGGAGCACACGTCTGTTCAACTGGCATGACTGGAAACTCGGCTCTCCCGAACAAATCATACGGACTCTGATCATTCTCGGGGATAAAGTATCTCCGGCGCAGATTGCGGATTATCTGCGCCTGTTCGATGCCCTTGTGCCTGAACCGAGAGACTACTCTTCCAATAAAATTCACTATGCAAAGCTTATCATTGGTTCAGGTCTCCTGCAGGGAAATCCGGAGCGAATTGACTGCGCACTGCGCGGCATTGAAGAAACAAATATCTATGTGGATAATGGGGAGAATGACGGTCAGGGCTTCTATACGGACGGATCTTATATCTTCCACACTCGCCATCCCATGAACGGCAGTTACGGCAAAGGGCATTTTTCCAATATGGTCGATATATGCAGAATCCTGCACGGTACAGCTTATGAGGATACGGAAATTAATACCCGCCTGTGCGACTGGGCAAAAAATTCCTTTATTCCGTTCGTGTCGAAATCCATATGCGCCTCCTGCGTACTTTGCCGCCACCCGAATAACAGCCGGAACGCCGGAATGGGTATCCTCCGTACCGTCTGTGAGATGGCAAGCTTCCTGCCTGCGGATACGGCACAGTGTTTTCTGCTCGATGTGAAACGGAATCTCCTTGCCAATCCGGAGATGCGCCGCGAAGAGACGCTGCATCGTTTCTATTCCGGTCTTTCCTCCGATGCGCTGAAGGCGCTCCGCAAAGTTATGGATGACCCGTCTGCGGCGGATCTTTCCTATGATCTGAATAAAGTGTACTATAATGAAGACCGCGTTGTCCACCATCACAGCGGAGTGGCATATGCTCTCGCCATGTCTTCTTCGCGAATCTATAATTACGAATCCATCAATCATGAAAATATGAACGGCTGGTATCTCGGCGACGGTATGCTCACCGCGTATGCCGATGATTTCTATGCCTATTCCGAAGGCTGGAACGAAGCGGATCCGTACCGCCGGCCCGGTACAACGGCGGATACCCGCGAGAGGGAAGTGATATCCATCTCCCAGAGAAACGAATACCTGAGCGGACAGGATTTTGTGGGCGGGGTCAGCGACGGTAAATGCGGCGCCGCCGCTATGCGGCTTGAATCCTATCACGGAGACGGAGAACATATCTCCAAACGGTATTTTTCCCCTGACGGAGCCTACGGAGGGCCTCCGGCGAAGCGCGACTGCACACTTCTGGCTAAAAAATCCTGGTTCTTCTTTGATAAGATCGCTGTTTGTCTCGGATGCGATATCTCTGCCCATGATGATGCTGATGTAATTACCGTCATCGACAGCCGACGGACAACCGCGCCGCTTCTGCTGCCTGACGGATCTGAACTTTTTCTGAGCGGGGAAGACCGGAGTCTGCCTGAAGTGCCGTATCTGTATCTGGAATCCTTCGGCGGATACTGGTTTCCGCTGAAAACGGATCTTCGTGCCCGGAGGTACAATGCAAGTGTGCCTTTTGTGGAGATCATCGCCCATCACGGTATGAACCCCGCAGGCGGTACCTATGCTTACGCAATGCTCCCCACGTATTCCAAAGCGGAAACAGCAGCATTCGCCGCCGATCCGGATGTCAGTATCCTTGCCAATACACCGGAGATGCAGGCAGTGCGTCACAAAGACGGCAGGAGCATGTATGTGTTCTGGGAAGCAGCCTCTTTCCGTGATATCTCCGTTTCCGCGCCGGTTATGCTCATGACCGCAGGCGGCAGGCTGTATGTGAGCGATCCGACACATAAACTGACTGCGGTATCCGTATGCATAAATGGGAAATCTTATCCATTTGATTTCACCGGTTCGCACGGAGCAACTCTGTCTGCTCTTCTGTAAGAATAAGCCACCCGGACATCGTCCGGGTGGCTTTGCTTTATGCAAGCTGTTCCTGAATCTTTGCCGCAGGAACATCGCGGAGACGGATCCCCTCTTTTACCGCAATAGCGGCGGCAATACCGGCGGCTTCGCCGATGCCGACACAGATGGGCATAACACGGTAGTTGGAATGTGCCATGTGCGTTCCGCTGATATTTCTGCCTGCCAGAAGCAGTCCCTCCACTTCTGTGGGAAGAAGACAGCTGTACGGAATTGTGTATCCCTTGGGCTGTGTCCATTTGTGCTGAATGCCCGTCTTGTCCAGCCCGGCTCCCGTCAGATTATGTACATCAAAATTGAAATGAGCACCGCGTACTACCCAATCATCAAAGACACGTGCTTCCAGAATATCCTGTTCATTCAGTACGTATTCGCCGCGGAAATGCCGGGTTTCTCTGATTCCCATCATGGAGCCGGCGCTTATAATGAAGCAGCGCTCGAATCCGGGGACAAACTCCCGCAGATAGTTCACAATAGCAGGCATCTGCGAACGGCATACGATTTCCGCACGGGTCAGATCCTCCGCTGACGTGCCGTCGATCTCCGTGCAGTTGGTCATATTGCATGTGATGATTCCGGGAAGCGTGGTTCGGTAAACAAGCAGATGACCGGCAGGATAGGGAATATGTGCTTTTGCAAGCGCCTGCAGCTCTCCCTTTTCCGTCTGATGTGTGGATTCAAACGAACCGAGCAGAACGGCTCTCTCCGTATCCACCCCCGCAACTTTGAACATCAGCGTTGCAGGCTGCATTTTTCCGTCTGTTTCCCGTCCCTTGTAGTAGGGAACACCTGCAAAAGCCGCCACATCACCGTCTCCTGTTCCGTCGATAAATGCTTTTGCCCGGAATACGCGGCGTCCGCTCTTGCTTTCCGTGATTACACCGGTGATCCGGTTTCCGTCCATCACCGTGCCGCATACGAATGTGTACAGGAGAATGTCCACATCTGCTTCCCTGAGCATATCCAGATAAATGGATTTCAGATTTTCCGGATCAATATACTTGACAATTTTGCCTTTCCCGGTGCCTTCGTTCCGATCCGCCATGGCTTTCAAAAGCTCGGAATAGAACTTGCTCAGTACCGTGCCGGTAAAATGACTCATCAGACCGGAGGTGGAAATGCCGCCGACAGTGTTGTTCCATTCGATCAGCAATACCTTTGCTCCCATCCGACCTGCGTTGATAGCAGCGGATACGCCGGCAGGGCCGGATCCGGCTACGATTATGTCATATTCGCCCGCAACAGGCAGATCACGTGCGTCTTCTCTGTAAAATGCTGTCATAAAAAGCTCCCCTATATTTTTTATCCGATAAACGGTAGAATTGTTTTCCTTTACAGCACTATACCATATTTACATCGTTTTGTCAATATGGTAAAATGTTCACAGCATATAAATTGCTGTAATTGCACGGTAAATTGCTGTGTGCGCGATCGGCATCCCACTCTGTGGGATGCCGGCAATCAGAAGATTCTTTCGGATCCCCGCTTGCATACCTCAGCAAAATGTGATACAATAGTACCAGAATGGAGAAAGGAGTTTCCATATGATCCATACCCCCACTTTTCTCGGACAGAATAAACCTCTGAATACCTGCCTGATCCAGATCGATTCCGTTACCGAAGCGCGTGATCTTGCGCGCAACGGTGCTTTTGAAGGATGCGATGCCTTTGCCTTTCAGATGGAGCAGATCCCGCTGGAAGATCGTACAGAAAAAAATATCCGTATGATTTTCTCCCAGATGGGCTCACGCCCGATCTACGTCACCAATTACCGCGGTCATGCCAATAAGGGTGCCCCGGACGAAACACTCCTTGAGGGACTTCTTGAGCTTAACCGATGGGGCGCTACGCTCATGGACGTGATGGGTGATTACTATGATCCCACCCCCGGTGAACTTACCATGAATCCGAATGCGATTGCCAGACAGAAGGACGCGATTGCCCGTATCCATGCGGAGGGCGGGGAAGTTCTGATGTCCTCTCACGTTCTGAAATTCACTCCTGCCGAGGAGGTTCTGCGTATAGCCCTGGAACATCAGGCGCGCGGCGCCGATATATCCAAAATCGTAACCGCCGCCAATTCCGATGAAGAGGAAGTGGAGAATATCCGCATTACCTCTCTTTTGAAGAAGGAATTGGATATTCCTTTCCTGTTTCTCTCCGGCGGCAGTCATAATCAAAGACACCGTCTCTTCGGTCCCATGTTCGGATGCGTTATGTGGCTGTCCGTCCCCGAACATCAGCGCCGCTCCACAAAAAGTCAGCCCCTGTGCCGTGCAGTCTCGGATATATCCCGGAGCTTCCCGTGGTAAAACCGTTTATTATGAATCAGGAGAAAAAAGATGAAAGCAATCCTTGTAAATCCCATTGATAATTCTCTCAGCTGGAGTGACGTGCCAGATCCTGTGGTAGGAGAGGAAGACGTTCTCGTTGAGATTCACTATGCCGCCCTGAACCGTGCCGATCTCTTGCAGCGTGCCGGCGATTATCCGCCGCCTCCCGGTTGTCCCGAGTGGATGGGTCTGGAAATAGCAGGATATATCCGCGAGATGGGTCCCGCCGCGAGGGAAAAATCCACATTCAAATGCGGCGATGCGGTGTGCGCATTGCTTGGCGGCGGCGGCTATGCCGAATATGTCAACGTCAAATACGATATGCTCATGCCTGTTCCGGAGGGCGTTTCCCTCTGTGAAGCGGCGGCAATGCCGGAAGCATTTTGCACCGCATATCTTAACCTGTTCCGTGAGGGAAGCGGTAAGGCAGGGGATACCCTGCTGATGCAGGCAGGTGCCAGCGGACTGGCATCCGTCGTGATTCCCATGGCAAAGGCATTCGGTATGCGTGTGATTACCACGGTACGCTATGCCGAGCTTGCTGAAAAAATCAAGCCTCTCGGAGCCGATCTCATCGTAAATACGTCGGAGGAAAAACTGTGTGACGTTCTCGCCGCACAGCTGGAAGCAGGTACTCCCGTGGATATCGCCATCGACTGCCTCGGCGGCGAGAATATGGGCGATGTGCTTCCGTATCTGGCACGCGGTGCCCGCTGGATCATGATCGCCACCCTGGCAGGCGATATTTCTCCGATTAACCTGAAAACCGTATATGTGCGGAATATCCGCATCATCGGCAGTACGCTCCGTTCCCGTGCACCGGAATATAAGGCGGATCTTATCGCCGAACTGGTTGAAAAAGTCTGGCCGAAAGTCACTTCCGGCGAGGTACGTCCCGTGATTTACCGTGTTCTGCCTATCACGGAAGCAGAAGAAGCGCACGCACTTATGGCGTCCGGCAAACATAACGGAAAAATCGTTCTTCAGGTAAGATAATCAAAAAGCAGAAGCACATATGTGATATGTGCTTCTGCTTTTTCTGTTACAGCGCAGTCGGAAGCTTTATGCAAAAGGAGCCTTGCCGGCACGGTGGATCTGGATTTCATCCACCACAGCGTTGGTTCGATGCTCAATGAAGAACGCAGCGACTTCCGCAATATCCTCCGGCATGATCATGCCCTCATCCGTGAGATCGGGACGTGCAACACGTACCATGTCTGTGAATACAGCACCCGGAGCAATGACGTGAACGCGGATTCCCTCATCGTAAACTTCGTTCGCAAGAGAACGGGACATGCCGAGCAGGGCATGCTTGGAGGCAACGTAGGCGCTCTGCAGCGGATATCCTTTGTGCGCAACAACGGAGGCAATGTTGATAATCGTTGCGTGATCGGATTTGCGCAGAGCGGGCAGAGCCGCCTGACAGAGGAAATACGGTGCACGGACATTCGTGCTCATGATCGCGTCAAACTGCGCTTCGGTTGTCTCCTCAAAGGGACAGGAAAGCGCAAGCCCCGCGTTGTTGATCAGAATATCCAGCCGTCCGAATACCTGCAGCGCCTCCTCGATACAGCGCGCAGGGGCACCGTTTTCCGTCAGATCGGATACACATATGTGTGTACGGACACCGTATTCTTCAGCGGCTGCCTGTGTTTTTTTCAGTTTATCTTCCGAGCGTCCGCAGAGTATCAGATCAATGCCGTCCTGCGCGAGGCGCCGTGCAATTGCCGTACCGATTCCGCCGGAAGCGCCGGTGATCAGTGCGGTTTTTCCATTTAATTCCGTCATAATGTATCTCCTGTCAAAATACCTGTTCTGTCCGTTCAATGATATCGTTCTGTGTCTGACGGGACAGAATGTGGAAGAACGCCGAGTATCCCGCTACACGGACGATCAGATCCCGGTGATTATCCGGATGGAGCTGCGCATCCAGAAGCGTTGCTCTGTCCACTACGTTGTACTGTACATGCCAGCCCTTCAGGGTGTCGAAGAAAGTGCGGATCAGTGCAGAGAATTTGGCAATTCCCTCCGGTGTCGAAAGAACGGAAGGGGAAATTTTCTGATTCAGCAGAACACCGCCGGTGATCTGTGCGGTTTCCAGCTTGGAAATGGAGCGGAATACACCCGTGGGACCGTTTTTGTCTGCCGCATGGGACGGGGAACATCCCTCCGCAAGCGGCTGGCCGGCTCTGCGTCCGTCGGGCGTGGCACAGGTCACAATTCCCTGAGAAATATTGGCCGCCACAGAGGAAGTGCCGGCAAAATAAATTCCGCCGATCGGTCCGCGTCCGAAACGCGTGTTTTTGTACTTCGGAATCTCATCCAGATAGGTTTCGTAACCTTTGAGAACCAACTCATCCACGTAATCGTCGTCATTGCCGTACTTGGGGGCGGCAAGCAGCATAGCGCGGATATGTTCGCCGTCCGGCACCTGATAGTCATTGATCAGCGCGTTCCATAATTCATCGCGGCTCAGACGGCGCTCTTCATAGACGAGCTTCTTGATGGCGGCAAGACAGTCGCCCAGATTGGCAACACCGACCTGCAGCTGGCAGATCATATCATAGACAGCACCGCCCTCCTTCAGATGCAGTCCCCGACCGAGACAGTCGGCAACAAGCGTGGAGCAGAGAACATCGGGCACCATCTGTTCCACGATCAAGTCGGCTGTGTTGTCCAGAATAACGCCCTGACGGATCAGCCTGCGTGCGGTGAAATCCCATGCGTGCATCACATCATCAAAGGATTCCATGTCCAGAAAATGTCCGATACCTTCACAGATCTGCTTCCCGGTTGAGACGTCCACACCGTTGTTCAGCGCGATCATCAGCGTGCGCGGAAAATTAAGATAGCTCATTCCGGAACAGCGGTATCCCCACTTGCCGGGAACGCTGATTTCCACACAGCCGACAGCACTGTAATTGTAAGCATCCTCCCGGCTGACGCCGCGTGCGAGCAGCGCATCAATGGCAATCTCATCGTTGTTGAATGCAGGCATGCCGAAGCCGAGACGAATACAGTGAATGCATTCTTCCAGAAAATCCTGCGGCATGTTTTTGTGATACCGCACGGAAAGATTGGGCTGGGGCAGTTTTACCCGGGCAACGGAACGGAGAACAAGATGCGTCAGCGCATTGGTCGCGTCTTTTCCGTCTACAGTCTGTCCGCCGATAGTCACATTCTGATACATGGGATTGCCGGCGGCTGTTTTGCTGTGACCGGCACTGCGGATCTTGTTGATCGTCAGCGTTTTCAGCCACAGATTTTCCAGCAGCTCACAAGCCTGCTCATCAGTCATCCCAGCCTCACGGCTGGCAAGATAATAGGGGTAACAGAACTGATCAAAACGTCCGAAAGAAAGGGAATGTCCGTTGGATTCGATCTGCAGAACCAGATGAACCAGCCATACGCTCTGCAGTGCTTCATGAAATGTTTCCGCTGCCTCCATGGGAACCTTACGGCAGATGCGTGCCATCTCACGCAGTTCATCCGCTCTGTCAGCGGATGCGGACCGCGCCATATTTTCGGCGAGTTCCGCATAGCGGAGCGAGAAACTTTCCACCGCAGCCGTAACAATAAGTACAGCACGGTAGAAGAAACTTTTCTGCAGATTTTCCGGCTCGGTCATATCCAGCGCTTCCAGCGCTTTTTCCGCAGCCGTACGGTAATAACGCAGACCGTGCTGCAGAAGTCCGGCGTAATCCACTGCCAGATGCGCGTCACCAGAGGTGATATTGCCCTCGTTGCGGATGATGCCCAGATCATAGATCAGCCTTGCCGAATCCGGAAAGGCATTGTATGCCTTATCCTGCAGGGTGCGTCCTTTCCAGTAGGGATAAATCTCTCTCAGCTGAGTCTTGACTTCCTCACTCACCAGAAAACGGTCGCCGTCCCGCTTTTCAATATCGTCCAGCTCACGGATAAGCCAATCCATGGCATATTCCGGGAAAATGGGTGCGGCACGGTCGGAGGATGCCTGATTGCCCGCAATCAAAGCGTGAGGCTCAATAAATATGTGCATGTTTTCCAGTACAGCCTGCAGGCTGTACGCACGGCGCAGGATTACCGGATCCTGTTCGTGCTCTTTATAACTCTTTGTAACCAGTACCGCACGGTCAGCACAGACACTGGGCGTGATGTCCAGCAGTTCCCGGCGGAATGCCGCGCTGCGTTCATTCAATTGTCCGAAAATTGTCATGCAGTTCTCCTTTTTCGCTGTAAATCTGTTATAAAACAGAGAAAAATGATACAGAACAGGTGAAAAATACTATTTTCAAGGATATTATACCATAAAAATATGTGCACTGCAATATACCAACAGTGGATTTATCAAATAAAACTGCAAAATGGATATTGTATTGACGGATCAGGATTCGTCTGATATAATAGAAGTGTGAATTATACCGTGTAAAGAGGATGTATTATGCCCGTTATTACAATACAGAACAGTAAACTTACCGCACAGATCACAACATACGGTGCGGAACTGATTTCACTGCAGGACCGGGGCGGCAAAGAGTATCTCTGGCAGGGTGATCCCGCCGTCTGGCAGAGTCACGCACCCATTCTTTTCCCGATTGTCAGCCGACTGACCGACGGCAAATATCAGCTGGACGGCATAACATACGAAATGACCAACCACGGCTTCGCCAAATATTCCGAATTCACCGTGGAAGAGCAGAGCAAAAGCCGTGCGGTGCTCAAGATTACGGATAATGAATCTACCCGCAGACAGTATCCGTTTTCATTTGTCTTCCGTGTAGCGTATACTCTGACGGAGAACAGCCTGCGTGTGGATTTCATTACGGAAAACCACTCGGACAGGGAACTGTACTATTCCGCCGGTGCCCATGAGGGATATGCGATCTGCGGCGATTTGGAAAACTACAGCATTGTTTTCGATGAGCCCGAAACGGTGTCACGCTATTATGTAAACCCCGATAATACTTTCTGCGAAACACCGCTCCCGTTTCTGCATAACGAACGCGCATTCCGGCTGCAGGAGGCATATTTTACCTGCGGCGCCATGCTGTTCTATGATATCCGCTCCCGCGGTCTTGCTCTGCGGGACGAACGCAGCGGTAGGAAAATCCATGTGGATTATCCCGGATTTGATACGCTTGCTGTCTGGAAAAAGCCCGACGCTTCCTTTTTGTGCATTGAGCCATGGGCTGGAGCACCGGATCTGCCGTGGAAAACAGTGTCGGATTTTTCCCGTAAATACCGTATTCGTCCCCTTGCTCCCGGAAATACCGAAATTCTGACACATACCATTACAGTGTAATAGCCTATATGTTTATGATGTTTAAGAATAAAAGAATTCGATTGCTTCTTCTGATTGCGGCTGTATTCTGTATCGCGGCAGCTGCTTTCCTTCTGTCCGTGTATGCTGTACAGATAAAATATATATGCCGTGTCTCCTCTCACGGGGATCTCAGCGATGCGCAGAATTCCACTCTGCAGGAACCGTTCCTTGATGACGCTGACAGAGATCGGTTGATCAGTGCGGCGGTCTGCAGGCATTTCAAAAGCTTTGCAGAACCTGTTACCGTGGAAATACAAAATACCCGGATGCTGATAAGCGGCGGCAAAGATACCGCACTGTATACGGTTCACGCAGTGGACGCAGACGGCTTTTCCGGATTGGTTCTCATCTGGATTCAGCCCAGATGGCAGAAAAAAGCGATCGGACAGCCTGTGAATGTACCCGAGACGGTAATCCCAACGGAAACTAATATAATAGAGCAGGAGACGAACGGTGTGTCCATCACGCAAACTCCGCTGTCTCTGGATGTTGTTACCGATCTGTCTGCCTGCGGATATAAGCTGAGTTGGTCAGACTTCTCAGAATATGTGCATACCGATGTCGGATCCGGTCTGTATATCTGGCATTTTCCTATTGATGAAACATTTTCCCTGAAAGTCGGCGGAGGAAATACGCAGACCGCACCGATGTATATCAGACTGACCGCCAGGCGCGGTGAGGAAGAAACCCATATCGATATCCGGGATGGCGGTGTGGATGAATTCATCCGGGAATACACGCAGTCCGACGATTTTATCCTGACTGTAACCTTTGCCAATGAGCGGACACTGAGCGGCATGACATATCACGAACATATTGTCAATGAATCAGAGTATACACAACTGCTTCTGTTCCGCCCGAAAGAATCCCTGACCGATATCCGTTTTACTTCCATGGACTTTACGGAGGACGGATTCCGTCCCCTCAAAGAACTGTATACGCTTGATGCACTCAATCCTGAAAAGCCGCTTGTCATAGGCGTGGTGTTTCCCGGCGATCTGACCACATACGGAATTTTCTTTAAGGATTCTGGGGGCATTTCCCATCAGTGCATCGTTTATATCAGCGGCAGGGACGGTATGCCGGTTATACAGGAATACACACCCTCTGCATAATTTATTCTGAAAAAACTGCCTGATGCCGCTGGCAGCAGCAGAAAGGAACCATCGTATGAATACACCCATATATTCCGGAATTATAACCAATTACGTCTGCACAGCTGCGTGCCGGCACTGTATGTTTGCCTCCGCTCCGCATCTTTCAAAAGAATATATTTCCGCGGAAATGGCAGAGAAGCTGGCAGTCCTTCTGCAGGAGGCAGGAACACGCTCTGTGCATATCGGCGGCGGAGAGCCGTTCATGAACTTTGATGCGCTTACCACGCTGATCAGTACCCTCCGGCACCACGGAGTAGGCATTGACTACATTGAAACAAACGCGTTCTGGTGCAGTGATGATGATTTCATCAAAGAGCGTCTGTCGAAACTGAAAGCGTTGGGCGTGGAAACAATTATGGTGTCCGTAGATCCGTTCCATATCGAATTTGTTCCTCTGGAGAGACCGATTCGCCTTTGCAGGATGCTGCGTACATGCGGATTTGATTATTTCATCTGGAAAGAGCGGTATCTCCGTTCCCTCTGGAATCTGGATCACAGCCGTACCTACTCGCAGAAGGAGCTGAAAGCAGCGCTGGGTGAGAAATACATCAGTGAAACCGCCTCGGAATACGGACTCGGTATGAACGGACGCGCGCTTTTCATCGCGGATTCCCTGTATCCGCGCCGTGCGGCAGAGGCGTGGCTGAGTGACGTGCCCTGTTCTTCGCTGGGCGATACCTCCCACTGTCATCTGGATCTGTACGGCAATATCGTGCCCTCCGGATGTCCGGGAATTTCAGCTGACGCACGGGATTATCTGGAGGAGAATTTCCCCGCAGAACTGTATCCGGTCCTGTACCGACTGACATCCGGCGGTATCCGTGCACTGTATGAGTATGCATGCAGCAAAGGGTTTGTGCCGATTCCGCAGGGATATCCGAGCCGCTGTGCTCTCTGCTATGCAATGCGCAAATATCTGCGTGAATGCGCCCCCTCCGCGGATATCGCTCCTGACTGCTTCTACTATAGCATGGAAAAGGACGATATCTATTCATAAATCCGTTTCCGGATAAAGAATGGAGGTGTTGCATTTAACAAATGCAACACCTCCGCGAGTTTTCCTTGACCGTTTAGACGGTCATTTTTGCCCGTTCACGGGCAAAAACCGGAAACGCTCGCCACAAATTCCTACGGAATTTCCCGTAATGTCCCCATGAAATGGGGACATTACGGGTGGGCTGTTGCAAATATGGGGATAATTCCCATATTTGCAACAGCCCCATCTGTATATACTGCCGCATCAATATTTGTACCAGCGCTGTACATCCGTGTCTGGAATATACCCGTGCGAGGAGTTCTGCAGGAAGTGAACTGATTTTGATACAGTTGCCGGAATGGAATTGTACATGGCGAGAATACCCGTCGGGGGACAGGTCTCATCACCCAGCCCGATGCGGGGAATGCAGAGCGGTGCATCGATCAGATGCGCAAGAAGTGCCGCGTCATAGTAGTCCATGCCTTCTTCATATGTGGTCAGATATGTCGGAACACGGTTGTCAAGCGGTCCGGCAATGTTGCAGAATGCGGGAACGGAGGGGCTCAGCCGTATTACTTCAAAGGGCGGCGTTTTTTTCTTCAGAAGTGCCGTCAGAGCACCGATACAGACCGTCTGATATCCGCCCATGCTGCTGCCGGAGATGATGATCTTCCCGTTCCATTTGTCATGCAGAAGCGTGAGCTCAGAGGAATACATGGGATCAACGCAGTAACGGATGACCTGCAGATCCCGCAGGAGTAGATAGGTCATATAGCAGTCGTGAATATCCGCATATCCCGCATTGATCTTTCCGTTGCCTCTTCCGTAATTGGTGCAGATTTCTTCTCTCAGAATTTGATAGTAGGAGGAATCTTCATGCCCAAGCTCATATCCGTGATGACTGCAGTGAACTGCAATCTCGTCTTTGTAAGCACAGGGAGAGGGACAGCGGACACCGTATCCGTCAAATATGATGTGGATCGGTACGCTTTTATCCTCTGCATTCCGGGGAACGGAAATGTAGGCGGTCGTCGGATTCGGGCCGGGCGCTTTCAGATTCACATCCCAGATGTAATGGGTTTCAAGTACCGAATCCTTCGGCGCCATCTGCCTGTTGTCCCGCAGTTTCTGAAGATAATCCTTGTCTACGGGAATAATCCGATGCCGGTTTTTCGATGCCATATCAAATCCGTATATCACGGAGCCGGTATATGCATCGACTGTCTCATCCGTCGGGATTACCCGAAGCATCCGGTCAATCTCGCCGTTCCAGAATTCCTCCAGATCTGCGGGCGGCTTGTGAGTCGGGAGTATTTCATCCTTTGAAAAAATTACGCCGCCATAGGCGATCTCAAGCCCCGGAATATTCTTGCCGTTGGCATCCCTGGGAATAACTTTGAATTTCACACTGCCGGGACGGGAGAGAGTTACCGTGAACGATATGGCACAGCAGTCCTCAGCTTCTGCTGTGTTCGACACAGCATCGTCATTCAGGGAAATCGCAGAGAGTCTGGGGACACGCAGAGGTTCACGCGAGAAAGCTGAATACAGCGTTGCCTGCACATGAGCGGTCTCGCCCTGCCTGAATTCAGCAGGGGAATGAGGAACGAGAGTGCCGTCCTCCGCTTTTCTGAACGTGTCCAGAATAAAGAACCCACCCTCCGCAAAATCAGGATCGGTAAACTCCGTCAGCGTTTCCCTGATATCCACACCGTGAAGAGCGTTGTATCCATCAAAATATTTTTCAATCAGTACCTCAAGGCGCTCACCCTCATCCGTCGGGAATTCGTCAAGCGCTTTTCTGTACGCTTTATCCCGTCTGATGCGGCAGAGGATATTGTACAGTACATTCAAATGCGTGGTTGTAACTTTCGTGAAGGGATTTACAGAAATTTTCCTGTATGCGGCATAGGCTTTTTCCGCGTAGTTTTCGTTCATAAACTTCCTCCTTTCGGGACGGAGCAAAAAATTACAGCAGCTCGGATTCCCAACTCTGTTTTTCACAGTATACGGTGAGTTGACTGCCGTCCAGCTTTACGGATGTGATGGGACATCCGTTATCCGACGGATACAGCAGAGTCACAATGGAAATATCCTCTCCGGAAGCGGAAAACATGACCGAGGGCGCGGGAATGCCGGGCATCAGCCGATTGCGATTTACGCTGTCTGCCGCAGGCTGCTCGGAAGAGCGGGGAGAGGGAGTACCGGGGGTGCGCCATCCCATAAAGGGATTATCACATCCACAGCGTAAGGTGGGTGCACCGTCAGAAAGCATGGTCAGTGTTACATTGTCACCGTAATCGGCTTCCAGACGGGTGAGAGACCCTGTCCGCGTCAGATGAATCGGAACTTCTTCCAGCTGCCAGTGAATATCATAGCGGTGGGATCCGCCAGCCGGCGCAGTAAAGCGGTCAAGAACGATATAAAATGTCTTCAGCCCGAGCGGATTGTTTTTTACTTTGATCACACGGCGGCGGTGTGTGACTGCAAGATAGTCCCGTCCGTATCCCTCATCATAGATGCCGTCCAGTATATCGCGCTCATCGCCGAGCTGTACGGAGAGATCGGAAAGCTTCCGGATATCTTCCTCTGCCCATCTGTAGCGTCCGCGGCGATTCTGTTCCATTCCGTCAACCATGGCAGTGTTGTGACCGCGTGAGGAAAGAACAAACCGACGCATTTCAGAGGAATCATAGGCGAAGTTGCCCGTATCCCGCAGCAGATTTTTGCCGTAGGCGTAGAGAAGGATGCTGAGTTTATCTTCGTGCTGATGCCCGCGTCCGAACGGTGCGCTTTCAAAGAAGAGCCACTGGGACTGTGCGGTCCAGTCATCCCGGAGAACCGCCATGCCGGAGTAAGGCATAACCGTGTCCTTGGGGAACATCGGCTCACCTTCGGTACGGTCAGAGGCAAAAAATCGCAAATCCTCTTTGTCAGGGAAGTAGGACAGACCCAGACGGGAGGTGGACACCGCGCTGGGACATCCGCCGTCATTGAGAGAGGGCAGCAGCAAGTCAGGCTGTGCCAGTTTGGGATAGAGATCAAATGCCAGCTTCATCACGGACAGGAACGCCGGCGGCAGAGGCTGCTCCATAGCGTTGCAGATATCCACAGCATAGCTGTAATTGGAGATGACCACACCGTGATAGCCGGTTGTCAGCTCATACTGGAAAGAGTCGGGATAGATCTGCACATCCAGCTCCGCTGTGAGACGGTCAGCGGCGTACTGCTTCCAGTCCGCAGCATCCGGAATAAATGGATACAGCAGACCGCTGTGGAAGAGCCCCGCCATCTCCATAACGAGCCAGTTGCCGTGCGAGGGATGCAGACGCAGACGGTTCGCATTCTCCCAAAGGGAAGCAAAAATATCACACCAGAGATGATCGGATATGGAGGGCGAATGCAGAAACGCATGAATGGCATAATGCCAGATTTTTGTCAGACGAATGCCAATCTCAATAGTGCGGAAGGCTTTCGTCTGTCCCGGTGCAGCATCGTCCGGGCATTCGCATTGTTCTCGCCAGGAAGAGAACAGCTTGGCAAACAATTCCGGATACTTCTCATCATCCGTTTCGCGATAAAGATGTCCCAGCATGCGCCACTCGTGGTGACGGTTAAGCTGCCAAGTCCACTCTCTGTACTCATTGGACGTGGGATTTGCTTCAAAGCGAATGCCGTCTTTCCCGAAATCGTGCATGAAGCCGACAGACATGACCTTGCCTCGGGCAAGACGTGCGGCGACATCCGCTTCTGTCTCTCCGTCTGCAATCCAGGCGTTTTCCGGTCCGTAGTATGGAATACGGAAATATTTCTCCGGACGGAGAAAGTTTTTCAGAAAAACAGCGAATTCCGCCTCTGCACCGTTCAGATTACCGGCGTTCAGAAGCGCGGGAATTCTGTCAAGTCCGGGCAGACTGTGGTTGATCTTTTCGCGGAGAAATGCGGCAGTAGTCAGTTTCATGAAATATGCTCCTTTCGGATGTTAGTGTGAAACAAATTATTTGGATTCGTGCGGGGCAGTATCCGCAGAAAAAATAACGATTCTGCATTCTCCTGCGGGAATTTCCATAATCCGGCTCATTTTACTGTATGCATTGTCATGGGGATTATAGATGCGCGCATTCGTGAAAGCGCGGCTTGTATTGTATGCGACCGTTCCGCGGAAATCCTTACCCGTATTTACAAGCAGAAATGCTTCCGCTGTTTCGCTGCGTTTGTGAAGGGAAATCAGCGCGGCATCGTTATCTGCCGAAACAGTCGCACAGTTCATCTGGAGCAGGACACTGACAGCAGCGTCAAGTGTGTTTTCCATTATTATTTTTCCGAACGCAGCCGTCTCCGGAACGGATGCCGACGGCGGCACAAGCAGAATACTGTCTTTATCTGCTTTCAGGGTTGAAAGACAGTCATCGCTGATAAAATTGAAATCAATATTGGCTCTGCACAGCATTTCCGCCGCATGCACAGTATAATTATCTGTTTCCTTCATCTTTTCCGTGAAATCTTTTTTAGCGGAAATCGAATAAGCCGGATAGCTTTCACTCCAGTAATCACGGTTGGGAACATACACATATACCTTTCTGACCGGCTCCATTCCGTCCAGTACGGACAGAAGATGTTCCGTGAAATCACAGCATGCACGCAGATCGTCATCCCCCATGCAGAAATCCGTATAGTAAGAGAGAAATCTCGTAACGCCCATCGCGGCTTCCATCGCCGTGGCAAGCATGTATGCTTCTTTCGTTATGGGGAAAATATCGCGGGAGATGTTCGAGGCTTCGATCATCACATCCGTCTTTCCGTACAGCTGTGCGGCAGAACTGGCAAACTTTATCGAGGAAGCAGATCCCAGTATTTTCCCGGGAGATGCACACAGCAGATCGCATCCCGGAATATCCATCGTACCAAGCTGCGCAAGCAGATCCCCATGCATGTACGGATGCCAGGAGAATTTCTCCTCTCCGAGAAAATGTCCGCTGTACAGAACACCGATTTTCCTACAGAATTCCGCATAATTTTCACCGAAATTATCCCGGAACAGCGTGGATACGGTCTGCCAGAAGTCAGCGCGGATCTTTCGCCCGGATTCGCTTTCATCTGCGAACAGGCGGGGAAGTGCGGGCATGAGGTCGTATCCGTGCTCCGCAAGAAATGCGCCCGGCAGCTCTTCCGTCCAGGGAATATACGGCGCGAAGGCGACTTCCGGATCAGGAATATCGTAAATCCGGAATACATCGCTCTGCTGTGCTGTAACGTAATCCAGATAATCACGCCGATAGTTCTGCCGGCAAAGTCCGGGAATTTGCGGCTCATCGGTGAATACAGCTTCAATGTAATCCCCGGGATTTCCAAGATCGCGGTATCCTTCATAGGTTTTCTGCATAAAAGCATCGGACGCGTCTTTTCGGAGCGTATCAATGTATCTTCTCACACCCCGCGTGTTGTGCGAGGTAGTACAGAATTCAAATGCCGATCGTCCGAAAAAGGCAAATAATCTGAGATTACTCCGTCCGCGGCAGTCAAATACAATTCCGCCGCCAAAGCTTTTGTAAGCCATCACGTCGGTAAGTGTACCGAAATCAGGATTGCCTCTGTCGTCCAGCTCGCAGATGTACGCTGCCATGACATCTCCGTATCCGTGCGGACTGTTCATATAAATTACGCCTTTCTCATCCGGCTCCTTGCAGAACATTGCAGCCGCTTTGGCTTCAAGCGCCGGATTTTCCCGGGGAACTGTACCGGCTGCACTTCCGCTCGGATAGAATTTTTCATCGTATATCCAGACACGCAGCCCCAGTTCATTCGCATAGCGTATCAGATCGCAGGTTTCCTCCAGACTGTTTTCGGAAAGATAATCCGCATAGGAGGGGGATATGGCTATGCCGCCGTATCCGAGACTTTTCAGGCGTTTCATTCGTTCAAGGGGAGAGGGAAGTGCCAGGTCCTGCGGGAAAGAACAGGGAATAAATCCGAAATCGTGCACCAGCTCAATTGGACGGTATTTTGTTATTTTCTCTGCTTTCATCTTTTCTTCCTCCATGATGCTCTTGGCGAGAGATCAGTTCTATGATAAGATTCTACCATAGATTCCGGGAAAAAACAAGCCCAATAATTTCTCAGATTCACTAAAAATCGAATACAAAACAGGCTCACAATTTCAGGATTGTGAGCCTGTAAATGTACCGGTAAAATCAAACGAGCGATTCCTGCTCATCTTCCCTGACTTCGTGGAGAACGGTGAGCTTGGTCACACGCTCCTCATCCATGCACGCCACAATAATAAACAGATTTTCATAGCGGAAGCTGTCGCCGACATGCGGATCAGCATCCAGCATTTCGATTGCCCAGCCAGCTATCGTGGAATACTTGCAGTTGAAATCTTCGGGCTTGGTGAAATCGATTTCCTCAAAGAAGTCATCAATATTCATTTCGCCGTTGACTTCATAGGTGTTTTCACCCGTGGAAATACACTCGTTGACGATCACATCCGTATCGTCCCAGATATCGCCGACGATCTCTTCCAGAATATCTTCCATACTGACAATGCCCAGCGTGCCGCCGAACTCGTCAATGACAACAGCAAGATGCATTTTCGCCTCACGCAGTTTGGATAATGCAGCCGGCAGTTTCATCGTTTTGTGCAGCTTGCACGGCTTCAGAAGCAGGGAACGGATATCCGCACCGCCTCTGAGTGATTCCTTGTAATACCTTGTCAGGGACAGAACACCGATGATGTTATCGATGCTGTCTTCATAGACGGGAATACGGGAAAACTGTGTCGGATCGGAGAGCAGGGCAGTAATTTCCTCATGCTCCGCATGGATATCAAGCGCGATCATATCCATACGGGGTGTCATGATCTCCTCGATCGTGATATCGTGGAAGAAGAGAACGGACTGAAGCAGATCGCTCTGCTCTTCGTTGATGACGCCTTCTTCTTCGACAGTGTCGATGATGGTGGAAAGCTCTTCTTCGGTTACAGTCGGCTCATCGCTTTTGTGGTCACTGCCCCATAGTTTTCTGAGGAAAAAGAGGAGAAGCATGACAATGAAAACAATGGGACTGAGAAGAAACGTAAGAATGCGCGTCGGAATCGCAATAATGTGAACAACGATATCCGCGTGCTGTTTGGCAAGAACTTTCGGAATAATTTCCCCGAAAATCAGAATGATAACCGTAACAAGAATTGTGGCAGCTGAGGACGCAATCGCAACATTGTCCTTGAACAAATCCAGAACGATCAGCGTTGTGCAGGTGGATATGGCAATATTGGCAAGGTTGTTGCCGATAAGAATCGCGGAAAGAGCCGTGGTGAACTTCTGCGTAATGTCGAAAGCAATCCGGGCAGTGGAGCTGCCGTTTTCCGCAGCATGACGCAGACGCATCTTGTTGGCGGTGTTGAAAGTAATTTCAGAAGCGGAGAAATACGCGGAGAGGCAAAGCATGATGAAAATTACCACATAAGCCCACCACATATGTGACATATGTTCTGCGAATGTCATACGGTTACCTCCTCTTCGGAAGCAGATGCTGACTGCTCAGCGAGTTCCTCGGAATCAAGGATGCGGATGACAACTTCGGTCACGCCTTTTGCATCTACGGATTTTGCTGTAAATTTCAGATTGTCGTACAGAAAGAACTCATCCTCCGCAGGCAGATGTCCGAGCGTTTCCAGAACAAAGGAGACGATAGGCTTCTGCGCAAGCGAAGTCGGGGGCGGCGTAAGTCCCATGCGTTCGTAGGCGTCGCCGAGAAGCATATGGGTGTTTACCATGTACCGGTTGCCGCCCAGCGAGTAGAAATTCTTGTCTACCTGATCGTCCTCGTCGAAAATCTCACCGACAAGCTCTTCCAGAATATCCTCTATGGTGACAAGTCCGACAACTTTTTTGTCATTGTCACACACAATAGCGATATGGCATTTGTGCTGCCGCATGTCATTCAGCAGACCGTCGATTTTCGCTTTGCCGCGGATGATGTACGGCGGTGTCATGACAGAGCGGAGCTTTACCGCAGGATTCCGCTTGTATTCTGTAAGGAATGCCCGCGTGCGGAGAATACCGATTACACGGTCAGAGTTGGCTGCTTTCACCGGCAGACGGGAGTGGGTCGTCCCGAGAATGGTGGACAGAATCTGTTCAGTGGAATCGTTTATATGTACATAGACAATATCTTTATTCATGGTCATGATCTCGTCCGCGGTGGTTTTGGCAAAATCAAGCGCAGATTTGAGCATGTCTCTCTGTTCTTCGTCCACAACGCCCTCTTCTTCGGCTGTTACGATAATTTCTGTCAGTTCATCCTCTGTGATGGACGGCTCTGCGTCACCGAAGGAAAACAAACGTGTGATACGGTCGGAGATTATGTTGAAAAGTGCTGCAACAGGATACAGTACCTTCATAAGAAGGCGCAGAGATCCCTGGAAAAAGAGAGAAACGCTTTCACTCCGGTCATTGGCGAAGCTTTTGGGGATCATTTCGCTGAAAAGGAAAATGATCGCCGTGCTCAGCGCGGAGCAGATCATGGAGAAAGCGAAGGATTCGAGGAAACTTTCGGATTTCCCCAAATTGTCCCGGGCGATATCCGTGGCTAATATGGTGAAAATCGCGGCTCCGGCAATTTTGGTAACATTGTTTCCCACAAGAAGCGTAGTCAATGCTTTGTCAAACTTGTTCAGGATATACATTACCCCTTTTGCCTTCTTGTTTCCGTCATCGGCCAATGCCTTGATCTTGATTTTGTTTACTGCCGAAAAGGAACTCTCAGTAGCAGCAAAATACGCGCCGCCGATAACACAAATCAGAAATGCGAACCATAAAGGTATACTGTCACTGCTCATAAAAAACCTTCTCCTTATTTTTCTATGCAGTCAATGTTTTGTATTAAATTATTCTAACACTTATAAGGCAATTTGTCAAGGTTTTGTACAATTCTGCGATAAAAAGATTGCGAAATAATGAATTATCCGATGAAAAAAGCAAGAATAGTGCCCGACAGTTGACCAACTGCCGGGCAATGCAATGCGTACTGAAAAAAGCGAAATATTACGTGCTGCGCTTAGGAACTTTGATCGTAGCCGCATATGCGCTGTTCAAAAGACCGAGCACTGCGGATACAATGAAGAGAAGTTCAATGCCGAGTGTCTGCCAAACCCATCCGCCGAAAAGCGCAATGAATATCGTAATCACATGATTGATGGAAACACCGGTGGAGATGGTCGCCTTGACCTCTTCTGCGCTGTCCGCCAGATCCTTGACATATACATTGGATGCCATAGAACTGAGTGATATCACTGCATCGATCAGATAGTTGACACAGCAGATGATAAAGGCAACATTCTGCGGGAAAATGCGGTGCGCAAAACCGTAGAAGAAACAGACGATCACAAGAATAAGCGTGTCCGCCACCATGACGGTCTTATAACCGATGCGGTCAATGATCCTGCCCACAATGGGAGAGGCAAAGAAGCATGCGATTGCGGAAATCGCAAACAGCAGGCTGATTGTTGCCGTGCTTGCGCCGTACATCATAATCAGTACGTACGGACCGAATGTGATGAAAACCTGCTTGCGCGCCCCGTAGAACATCTCCAGCATGTAATACTTCGTGTATTTTTTGCTGAAATAAAAGCGGCGTTTGGTGGCATCGGTTTCGCTTCGTCCGCTGATCCGCAGGGAACAGAGCATGCTCAGTCCCGCAAGTACGGCGGCACAGATAAAGAAGAACGTATACGGCTGATCTTTGGATACAAGCGAGAAAGCGATAATAATCACTATGTAACCGAACAGCGTACCGATCTGCGATACCGCATTCTGAACACCGAGCGCAGCGCCGCCGTTGTCACCTTTTGTGTAGTTCAGGGTCAGCGTACTTTTCATGCCGAGCTGGATATGTTCACCCAGCGCATAGGTGCAGATAGCAAGCGTGGTCAGAACCTTCGTAGCGGGAAGCGCAGCATGCATCGCCATGCCGATAAGCATGATGACAGCACCTGCTTTGTACATTGTTTCAACCGAGAACATGTAGAACGCGGCAAGAATAAAGACAAGAAGCACCCCCGGCAGTTCTCTGAAGAATTCGGACACACCGCGGTCCGCTTCTCCCATGCCGACAATTTCTGCCATGAAATTGTCAAGCATACCCTTGTACAGTCCGTACGATACACTTGTGATCAGTACGGACAGGAGAAATACCTTGAACGGCGTATTCTCCAGAAACAGATTTTTCAGCTTGTTCATACTTTGGATTCCCTTTCCGGCAAATCAGCCGTGATTTGTTACTGAGAGCCTGTACCGTCAGCTATATAAACAGAGAGAAAATCAAATGAACTTCAGCGGCAGAAACGCACAGGCAACAGCGAAAATGATTGCCGGAAGCAGGTTTGCAACCCGGATCTTTTTGCCGAATACCAGATTGATACCTACGCAGAAAATCAGAATGTTGCCGATTACCGAAAGATACAGCAGTGCCGTTTCGGTCATAATCGGCTTTATCAGTACCGAGAGGGCAGTGACGCCGCCCTGCAGGAGTGCTACGGGAATGGCGGAAAAAATAGTCCCCTTGCCAAGGGATGCCGCCATAATCATTATAATGATAAAGTCAAGAATGGACTTTGTCGCCAGTACGGTGTAATCGCCGTACAGCCCGTCGTTGATCGCTCCGACAATTGCCATGGCTCCAATGCATACTGTAAAGGAAGCGTTGACAAACCCCTCGATGAACTGACTGTCTCCGCTGCTGTTGGTTTTCTTTTTTAACCATATACCGAATCTTTCAAAGCCGCCCTCGATGTTGATCAGCTCACCGATCAGTGCTCCCAGGGAAAGACAGCCGATGATCAGAAAATCTCCGCCGTAGACGAGCTTTCCGTCCACTACCGAAAACATCCCCTTCAGCGTTCCGGCGACACCGATAAAGATTACCGCAAGCCCGCATGCCTTACAAAGTGTATCGCGATGTCTTTCTCCGATAAACCGCCCGAAAAGCATCCCGAGAATCCCGCCTGCCACGATAGCGGCAACGTTGATGACTGTACCGAGTCCGTTCATTTTCCATCCGTCTTTTTCTGTGAAAATCGGCAGTTTTTGCGCTGCCTTATAAAATTATACTTCTGTTTGGACGCATTGTCAATATGCTGATTCGTGAACAGTGAGGTAAAAACTAAGAAAAGACCTTGGAATCGATAGATGAATGTCATTAACTTAAGGACATACTGTATACAATATGCACAAGTGCAGCTTTTTTCGCCGCTAACGCGGCGAGGCGGGGGAGGAACCATCTCACACGGCGAAGTTTCCTCCCCCGCCACCCCCGTCTCCTTGCCTCTGCCGAATCCTATGGATATCTTCAACAAAAAATACGCCCGAAACTTCACCTATGGTGAAGTTTCGGG
>SVTS01000047.1 GCA_015063645.1 Oscillospiraceae bacterium
CCCCGACACCCCCGGGACAGCTGTCTATATTTTTACATACATATATTAAAGTTTTTGGAAAGGGCGCGGGAAAACCTTTTTTCAAAAAGGTTTTCCCGCAAAAAAGAATCATGCTCACAAAAATTACAGGCGGCGTCTGCGCCGCAAAAGGCTTCCGCGCCGCCGGTATCCACTGCGGCATCCGTAAGAACAGAACCAAGAGGGATCTGGCGCTGATCCTCAGCGACTGCCCCGCTCACGCCGCCGGCGTCTATACGAAGAACCTCGTCAAGGGCGCACCGATCACTGTAACCAAGGCAAATATCGCCGACGGATGCGCGCGCGCCGTCATCTGCAACAGCGGCAACGCCAATACCTGCAACGCAAACGGCATCGAAATCGCCGAGCAGATGTGCGCACTCACCGCTGAAGCAACGGGCATCTCCGCCACCGACGTGGTGGTGGCTTCCACCGGCGTTATCGGACAGCCTCTGTCCATCACACCCATCGCAGATCATATGGCAGAGCTTGCCGCTGCACTTTCCTATGACGGATCAAACGACGCCGCCGAGGCGATCATGACCACCGATACCAAAATGAAAGAGATCGCGTTCTCCTTCACCGCAGGCGGCAAAGAGTGCCGCATCGGCGGCATCGCCAAGGGCTCCGGTATGATCCATCCCAATATGGCGACCATGCTGGTGTTCGTTACCACCGACTGCGCCATCTCTGCCGAAATGCTGCAGAAAGCGCTGAGCGAGGACGTGAAGACCTCCTTCAATATGGTCAGCGTGGACGGCGATACCTCCACCAACGATACCGTCGCCGTTCTGGCAAACGGCATGGCAGGCAATGCGGAAATCACCGCCGAGGGCGCTGATTTTGACGCATTCTGCGAAGCGCTCCACGGCGTGACCGCCGATCTGTGCAAGAAGATCGCCGCGGACGGCGAGGGTGCCACCAAGCTGCTCACCTGCATCCTGGACGGCGCGAAGAATGAAGAGATCGCCCGCGTTGTGGCGAAATCCGTGATCTGCTCCTCCCTGACGAAAGCCGCCATGTTCGGCGCGGACGCCAACTGGGGCCGCATCCTCTGCGCTATCGGCTACAGCGGCGCGGATGTGGATGTTATGAAAGTGGACGTATCCTTCCGCTCGAAAGCCGGCGAGATTCTCGTCTGCAAAAACGGCGCCGGTGTGGAATTCTCCGAGGAGAAGGCAAAGGAAATCCTCACCGAGGCAGAGATCGATATCCTGATCTCCCTGAACGACGGAGACGGCAAAGCCACCGCCTGGGGCTGCGATCTGACCTACGAATACGTCAAGATCAACGGCGATTACAGAACCTGACCGTATACCGGGGGAGTTGGGGGCGAAGCCCCCAACGGAAGCAAAACAGGGGGAATGCAAGGGGGGAACGCCCTTGCCCGCGCCCGCAGGCGCGGAACTCCTGGCTAAAAGCATAAAATGAACATTATCAGAAGGGGTTGGGGATGTTCCCCAGGATAAAATCATGGAACTGAGCAACGCACAGAGAGCGGAAGTTCTGATACACGCGCTTCCGTATATTCAGAAGTATTATGATAAGATCATCGTCGTGAAGTACGGCGGAAACGCCATGATCAACGAGGAGCTGAAGGAAGCCGTTATGGGCGATATCGTGCTCCTTTCCCTGATCGGCATCAAGGTCGTGCTGGTGCACGGCGGCGGTCCCGAGATCAGCGATATGCTGAAGAAGATCGGCAAGGAATCCAAGTTTGTGGACGGTCTCCGCGTCACCGATGAAGAGGGCATGGACATCGTGCAGATGGTGCTGGCAGGCAAGATCAACAAGAATCTGGTGAACCTGCTCCAGTCCAAAGGCGGACACGCTGTCGGTCTCTGCGGCGTGGACGGTCACATGATCGAAGCGAAGCAGCTGAAGCCGGAACTGGGATTTGTGGGTGAGGTTACGAATGTGAACACCCAGCCCATTCTGGACGTGCTGGAAAAGGGATACATCCCGGTTATCGCCACCGTCGGCTGTGACGATAACGGTCATACATACAATATCAATGCGGATACCGCGGCGGCAAGCATCGCAGGCAAGCTGAAAGCGGAATCCCTGATCTCCATGACGGATATTGCGGGCATCCTCCGGGATAAAGACGATCCCTCCACGCTGATCTCCAGAATCAACGTCAGCGACGCACCGCAGCTGGTGCGCGAGGGCATCATCTCCGGCGGCATGATCCCGAAAGTGGAATGCTGCATCGAATCCATCCGTCAGGGCGTGAAGAAAGTCTTCATCATCGACGGACGCGTTCCTCATTCCATCCTTATTGAGACGCTCACCGACGAAGGCATCGGCACGATGCTTGTGTAAGGGGACGCGGCGGGGAACGGCGGGGCGCTGCCCCGTACCCCGCCAAAGGAACTTTTTGAAAAAAGTTCCTTTGGAATCTTCAAAAACTTAAAAAATCATTATGCAATGGGGTCAAGGGGACTTGTCCCCTTGCGGGTGCAGGGCAGCGCCCTGCGAATACTCATAATCGAGGCATATTATGGATATCAAAGCAATTGACAACGAATACGTGGCGCATACCTATGCGCGTTTCCCCGTGGCGTTCGTGGGCGGACAGGGATCTGCCCTCACCGATGACGCGGGCAGGGAATATATCGATCTGGGTACCGGCATCGCCGTCAACGTCTTCGGCGCCGCCGATCCCATCTGGCAGGAGGCGGTGACCAGACAGATCGCCGCTCTCCCCCACGCATCCAATCTGTATTATACCGAGCCGTGTGCCAAGCTGGCACAGCTGCTCTGCGAGCGCACCGGTATGAAGAAAGTCTTCTTCGGCAACTCCGGCGCCGAGGCAAATGAGTGCGCCATCAAGGCGGCGCGCCTGTGGTCCTTCACGCACTACGGCGAGAGCCGCAAGACAATCGTCACGCTGAAGAACAGCTTCCACGGCAGAACCATCGCCACCCTGGCAGCCACCGGTCAGGATGTTTTCCATGAGAAATTCGGTCCCTTCCCGGAGGGATTTGTCTATGCCGATCCCACCGACGCACAGGACGTGATCCGTCTCATCGAAGAGAATAACGCCTGCGCTGTTATGATGGAAATGGTGCAGGGCGAAGGCGGCGTGTATCCGCTGACGAAGGAATTCGTACAGACGGTCGCCGACTACGCGGCTGCCCATGATGTTCTGCTCATCGTGGACGAAGTCCAGACAGGCAACGGACGCTGCGGCTCCCTGTACGCCTATATGGATTACGGCATCACGCCGGATATCGTCTCCACCGCCAAGGGAATCGGCGGCGGTCTGCCGCTGGGCGCCTGCATGCTGGGCGAAAAGACCGCGGATCTGTATGTCCCCGGTACCCACGGCTCCACCTTCGGCGGCAACCCCGTTGCCTGCGCGGGCGCATATTCCATCCTGTCCCGGATCGATGATGCTCTGCTTGCCGGCGTAAAAGAGCGTGCGGATTATATCTTCGCCGAACTGAGCGGCGCAAAGGGCGTGAAGAGCGTCAGCGGTAAGGGTCTGATGATCGGTATCGAATGCGAAAAGCCCGCCCGCGAAGTGATCGATGCCTGCCTCAAAAAAGGCGTGGTCGTCCTCTCCGCCAAAACGAAAGTCCGCCTCCTCCCCGCGCTGAATATCCCCATGGATCAGCTCAAAAAAGCTATCGCCGTCCTGAAAGAAGTCATCGCGGAGTAAGGGTGGTATCTCTCATATTTGAATTCCTGTCCTATGCATATACCGATCAGCCGCCAAGGAGATTGGGGGTGCAGGGGGAAAGGAACTTCGGCGTGGGAGATGGTCCTTTCCCCCTGCCCGCGGCGTAAGCCGCGGAAAAAGCTGCACAGCAACATATTTGATAAGAATAACGTGAAATAACATACATAGGAGATACACCCCCATGAAACACCTTCTCAAACTCCAGGATCTCTCCACAGAAGAGATCATCAACATCCTCAACCTCGCCGATCAGCTGAAATACGAAAAGAAGCACGGCATCACCCATCATCACCTGAAGGGTCAGAGCCTCGGCATGATCTTCCAGAAGTCCTCTACCCGTACCCGCGTTTCCTTTGAGGTCGGTATGTACGATCTGGGCGGTCAGGCACTCTTCCTCTCCTCCCGCGATCTGCAGATCGGACGCGGCGAGCCTGTGCAGGATACCGCACGGGTTCTTTCCCGCTATCTGGACGGCATCATGATCCGTACCTTCGAGCAGAAGGAAGTGGAGATGCTGGCTGAATACGGTTCCATCCCGATCATCAACGGTCTGACCGATTACTGCCATCCCTGCCAGGTGCTGGCGGATCTGCTCACCATCCGTGAACATAAGGGACTGCTCAAGGGCAATAAGCTCTGCTTCATCGGCGACGGCAATAATATGGCGAACTCCCTCATCGTCGGCGGTATCAAGACCGGTATGCCCGTCTCCATCGCCTGCCCCAAGGGCTTTGAGCCGGATGCGGAGATCATGAAATGGGCATCCGAGAACGGTGATTTCACCTGCACCGATAATATCGAAGAAGCAGCCGCAGGCGCTGACGTCCTCTATACCGACGTATGGGCATCCATGGGTCAGGAGGATGAGGCAGCCGCACGCCGCAAGGCATTCGCCGGCTATCAGGTAGGCGACCGCGCTCTTGCTGCCGCTAATCCGGGATGCATGGTGCTCCACTGCCTGCCCGCACACCGGGGCGAGGAGATCACCGACGAGGCTTTTGAAGCCCATGCCGATGAGATCTTTGACGAGGCGGAGAACCGTCTCCACGCGCAGAAGGCCGTCATGGTTCTCTGCATGAAGAAATAATCACATATCGGAAACGGGGGAGGAAATCTGCATGCAGGATTCCTCCCTGACGGCGTTTTGAAGCCGATGATTAAGAGGGATGTATAGCTTTCTCCCGTTACGCATAGCTGAACTTGCACGTTAGCCCCAAGGGGGCTCTGCACCCTTGGACCCCCCACGTTTTTTAGTTATGGCGGTAGACTCCGTCCCCAGCACCCCTTTGATTATCCTTGATTTAAGGAGAAAACGTATGAGTACGATTCTTCCTACTCCCAAAATATTTGAAGAAAGCAGCGAAAAATATACCTTCCCGGCGCGGATCTATGCAGACTGTGCGGAGTTTTCGCCCATGCTGGACGCTTTCGCCGCCTCGATGGAGCGGATTCACAATGTCCGCCCGGAAATCGCCGCCGGCGGTATTGCGTTCGCAAAGGATCCCTCCGTCCGTCCCGGCGGTTATACCGTGACATGCGGTGAGGACGGCATCCGTGCCGCCGCTTCCGATGCCGAGGGCATCGGCTATGCCATGGCGACACTTCTGCAGCTGATCACCGTCAGCGGCGGTTCCTTTGCCGTAAACGGCGCAAAGATCGATGATTATCCCGATAAAGGCTACCGGGCGATCATGGTGGATCTGGGACGGGAGTGGCATCCTTTTGATAAACTGCTCCGCTATGTGGAACTGTGCTTCTTTTATAAGATTCGGTATCTGCACCTGCATTTCTGCGATTCCAAGCTGTTTACCATGCCGACGGAGGCATTCCCGAAGATGAACGTACCGGGAACCTATTACACCCGGGAGCAGATCGCCGCTCTGAACGCCTATGCGGCGGCGAGGAACGTGGTGCTGATCCCCGAATTTGAATGCCCCGGACACGCACAGCAGATGTGCCGTGCCTATCCGGAGGTGTTCTCCGATTCATACGAGGACGGTACGCCTCATCCCCAGTCCGATATTATCTGCGCCGGCAGTGAAGCCGCGTGGGAGGGAACGAAGACCCTTCTCAGAGAGCTGATAGCCCTGTTCCCCGATGCACCGTACATCCACATCGGCGGCGATGAGGCGAATCTGAGCCACTGGGAGAAATGTCCCGTCTGCGCCAGATATATGGCGGAGCACGGCATCGCCGACGTGCATGAACTGTACAGCGATTACGTCGCCCGTGCCACGGATTTTGTGCTGGCGGAAGGGAAGATTCCCATGGTGTGGGAGGGATTCCCGAAAAAGGGCGCGGAGAAGATTTCCCGGGATGTGATCGTGTTCGCCTGGGAATCCATGTATCATATGGCGTACGATCTGCTGGATGAGGGCTTCAAAATCATCAACGCCTCCTGGCAGCCGCTGTATATCGTGCCCGATTATCAGCGCCGCTGGGGTGCGCCGGAGATTTTGCGCTGGAACGTCTATAACTGGCAGAACTGGAATCCGAAAACGGAGGCGTATCTGAATCCCATTACCGTCGCACCGACGGAAAATGTGCTGGGCGCCATGCTCTGCGCGTGGGAGCAGACCTATGAGGAAGAAATCGCGTTCGTCATCGAAAATCTGATCGCCATGTGCGAGCGGACATGGACGGTGAAACGCCGCCTGTCGGATGAAGCTTATTTGCAGGCACACAGAAAACTGAAAAGAATGACCGCGAAGCTGATCGCCGACCGGTAAGATTTGCATAGCCGCACTGCGGCAGAATGGAGCTTTTATGGAAAAAGCATATCTTGTACTCGCCGACGGAACGGTGTTTGAAGGACAGGCCTTCGGCGCTCTTGTCGGCGCTGTCGGAGAGCTTGTATTCACCACCGGTGTGGTGGGATATCTGGAAACCCTGACGGATGCGGCGTACGCCGGTCAGATCGTGGTGCAGACTTTCCCGCTGATCGGTAACTACGGCGTGATCACGGAGGATCTGGGCGGCAGAGCACGCCCTGCCGGATACGTGGTACGCGAGTGGTGCGACGCACCGAACAATTTCCGCTGTGAAGGCACGATCGACGCCTATCTGAAGCGGGAGGGAATCCCTGGGATCTGCGGCGTGGATACCCGTGCACTGACCCGGCATCTCAGAGAGCACGGCACCATGAACGCCGTGATCACCGATGCGATTCCCGCCGATCCCACAAAGATCCGGGCGTATGCCGTGCCGGCAATGCCTGCTTCCGCACGGACGGAGAGGGAAGTATATCCCGCCGCAGGCGAGAAAAAATATAACGTGACACTGATCGACTACGGCTGTGGCACGCAGCTGATTCCCGCGCTGACACAGCGCGGATGCACCGTTACCGCTGTGCCGTACAATACCTCCGCGCAGGCGATTCTGGCGGAGAAGCCGGACGGCGTGATCCTCTCCGGCGGCGCCGGTGATCCCGCCGCAAACGGAGATGCCATTGCTGAGATCGCCGCGCTGGCGGGCAATGTTCCGCTCTTTGGCGTGGGTCTTGGACACCAGATGCTGGCAATCGCCCTTGGCGCGAAGACGGAGAAAATGCACCACGGACACCGCGGCGGTCAGCCCGTGCGTGATCTGGCGGGAAGCCGCAGTTATACCACCGTGCAGAATCACGGCTACGCCGTTGTATCCGATTCTGTTACGGCGGGCACGGTGCGGTATGTGAACGTAAATGACAGAAGCTGTGAGGGCATCGATTATCCCGGAGAAAAGGCATTTTCCGTACAGTTTGATCCTGCGTCCTCGCAGGATATGGGATGTCTGTTTGAGCGGTTTTGTGCACTGATGGGAGGTGAGGACTGATGCCGCGCGATCTCAGTATCAAAAAAGCCATGGTGATCGGTTCCGGTCCCATCGTGATCGGACAGGCTGCCGAATTTGACTATGCCGGCACGCAGGCTTGCCGCGTTCTGCGGGAAGAGGGCGTCAACGTCGTCCTCGTCAACTCCAATCCCGCAACCATCATGACGGATCAGGCAATGGCGGATGAGATCTATCTGGAGCCGCTGAATCTGGATACCGTCAAGAGAATCATTGAAAAAGAGCGCCCCGACAGCCTGCTGGCAGGTCTGGGCGGACAGACCGGTCTGACTCTGGCGATGCAGCTGGAGAAAGAGGGTTTTCTGGCGAAGATGGGATGCCGTCTGCTGGGTACTTCCGCTGAGGCGATAGACCGTGCGGAAGACCGCAAGATGTTCAAGGATACGATGGATTCCATCGGTCAGCCGACAATCCCCTCCGAAATTGCCAACGATGTGGAGCACGCCCTGACAATCGCCGCGCAGATCGGCTATCCGGTGATCATCCGTCCCGCGTTCACGCTGGGCGGCGCCGGCGGCGGTGTTGCCTATACGGAGGAAGAGCTGCGCATCGTGGCGAAAACCGGTCTGGATATGTCCCCCATCACGCAGGTGCTGGTGGAAAAATACATCTACGGCTGGAAAGAGATCGAATTTGAAGCCATGCGGGACTCGGCGGGCAACGCCATCGCCGTCTGCTCCATGGAGAATTTCGACCCCGTGGGCGTGCATACCGGTGACTCCATCGTGGTGGCACCTGCGCTGACGCTTTCCTCAAAAGAATATGAGATGCTCCATCAGGCGTCGCTGGATATCATCAGCGCGCTGGGCATCGTAGGCGGATGCAACTGCCAGTACGCGCTGGATCCCAAATCCATGCAGTACGCCGTGATCGAGGTCAATCCCCGCGTGTCCCGCTCCTCGGCGCTTGCATCCAAAGCTACCGGTTATCCTATCGCGAAGATCACTGCCAAGGTGGCGCTGGGTTACACGCTGGATGAGATCAGAAACGATATCACCGGCATGAGCTATGCCTGCTCTGAGCCGACGGTGGACTATGTGGTAGTCAAGTTCCCCAAGTGGCCCTTTGATAAATTTGCCGCATCCAAGCGCACGCTGGGTACGCAGATGAAAGCCACCGGCGAGGTCATGTCCATCGCGCCGTCCTTTGAGGCGGCGATCATGAAAGCTGTCCGCGGCGCGGAGATCTCTCTGGATACATTGAATGCCGCACCCATTGACAGCCGTCCGTTGAAAGAGCGGCTGGGCGACCGGGATGACCGGCGGATCTTCACCGTATTTGAAGCGATCAAAGCGGGCATGAGCGATGCGGAAATCTTCGATATCACCCGGATCGATCCGTTCTTTATCGATAAACTCCGCCATCTGGCGGCGTATGAGGCGCGTCTGGCAGCAGAGCCGATGAGCGATGCGCTCTACGCCGAAGGCAAGCGTCTGGGCTATCCCGACCGTGCCATCGCCCGCCTCAGCGGTACAAAAGATCTGCCGCACATGGCGGCATCCTATAAAATGGTGGATACCTGTGCTGCGGAATTCCCGGCGCAGACCCCCTATTTCTATTCCACCTACGACAGTGAGTGCGAAGCCCGTGCCTTTGTCACCGGTGAGAAAGAGAAGATCATCGTCCTCGGCTCCGGTCCGATCCGCATCGGACAGGGCATCGAGTTCGACTATTCCTCCGTTCACTGCGTCTGGACGCTGAAGCAGCTGGGCTATGAGGTCGTGATTATCAACAACAACCCCGAGACGGTTTCCACCGACTACGATACCGCCGACCGGCTGTATTTTGAACCGCTGACGGAGGAGGATGTGATGAACGTCATCCGTGTGGAAAATCCCGTGGGCGTTGTGGTGGCATTCGGCGGACAGACCGCCATCAAGCTGACAAAGTTCCTGGATGAAAGCGGCATCACCATCTTCGGTACTTCCGCGGACGGAATCGATACCGCCGAGGACCGCGAACGCTTTGACGCTTTGCTTGAGAAATTCAATATCCGCCGTCCGAAGGGATGCGGCGTGAAAACGCTGGAAGAGGCGCTCGCTGCCGCGGAAGAATTGGGTTATCCCGTGCTGCTCCGTCCGTCCTACGTTATCGGCGGACAGAATATGATGATCGTCCACGATGAGACGGAAGTCCGCCGTTATATGGACCGTATTCTGGCGGGCGGTATCGATAATCCGGTGCTGGTGGATAAATACATGTGCGGACCGGAGCTGGAGGTGGATGTCATCTCCGACGGCGTGGACGTGCTGATCCCCGGTATTATGGAGCACATTGAGCGCGCCGGCATCCATTCCGGCGACTCCATCGCTGTGTATCCGCCCTTCAATCTCACCGATAAGATGATGCAGACCGTGGTGGAATCCTCGGAAAAGCTGGCGCTTTCTCTGGGCACCAAGGGTCTGGTCAATATCCAGTACCTGATCTACGGCGGAGAGTTGTATGTCATCGAGGTCAATCCCCGTGCGTCCCGTACTGTGCCGTATATCAGCAAAGTCACCGGCGTGCCGATGGTGGATCTGGCATCCCGCGTCATGTGCGGAGCGGCACTTGCCGATCTGGGATACGGTACCGGTCTCTATAAAACACCGCCGTACTGCGCGGTCAAGGTGCCGGTCTTCTCCTTTGAAAAGCTGACCGATGTCAATTCCAGCCTCGGTCCGGAGATGAAGAGTACCGGCGAGGTGTTGGGCGTGGGCAAGAATATCCGCGAGGCACTGTTCAAGGGACTGTGCGCCGCTGGATTCAAGCTGGATTCTCCCAGACAGAATCCGGATGCGGGTATCTTCATAAGCGTGGACAACCACGATCTGCCCGAATCCGTGGGACTCGCCAAGAAGCTGGACGATCTGGGATACAAGCTCTACGCGACGAAAGATACCGCCGATATGATCGCTACGCTGGGCATTGACGTGGTCACTGTTCCCGGCGTGCGGGAATCGGATGAGATCTTCCGTCTGCTGGATGCAGGAAAGATCGCGCTCGTGGTCTACACCGGTGCGCTGTACGATTCCACGATGGCAGATTATATCGCCCTCCACCGCCATGCACTGCTCTGCGGTGTGGCAAGCATGACTTCCCTGGATACGGCAAACGCATTCGCCGATACCATCGCCAGCGGATACAGCGTGCACAATACGGAGCTGGTGGATATCACCCGCCTCCGCGAGACCCGCGGCAAGCTCCGCTTCTCCAAGATGCAGGGCAGCGGTGACGATTATATCTTTATCGACAACCGTGACGGCGCGGTCAGCTGTCCGGAATCGCTGTGTGTGCTGATGTGTGACCGGCATTACGGTGTCGGTGCGCTGGGCATCGTGCTGATCGAGAAATCCGCAATTGCGGACGTGAAGATGCGCGTCTTCAACTCCGACGGAACCGAGGGACAGATGGCGGGCAACTGCATCCGGTGCCTGGGAAAATACGTCCGCGACCACGGCATCGTCACCGGTGAGACGATCACCGTAGAGACCGTCAGCGGAATCCGCCGCATGGAGCTGCACATGCGCAACGGACTTGTGGGATCGGCAACGGTGGATATGGGCAAAGCGGTGCTGGAGACGGCAAAAATCCCCTGCACGCTGGATGCGGAGCGCGTAATCGATTATCCCGTGCAGATCGGCGGCGGTGTATACCGCATCACTTGCGTGAACGTGGGCAATCCCCACTGTGTGGTCTTCGTGGATCGCGTGGACGCGGTGGATACAGAAACGATCGGGCCGCGCTTCGAGCACTCTCCCCTCTTCCCGGAGCGGATCAATACGGAATTTGTCCGTGTGGTGAATCCTACCACACTTCGTATGCGCGTCTGGGAACGCGGCAACGGCGAGACGATGGCATGCGGTACCGGCGCCTGTGCGGCAGTAGTTGCAGCCGTGGAAAACGGATTCTGCCGCAAGGGCGAGGAGATCACGGTCAAGACCCAGGGCGGCGATCTGCTTGTCCGTTACACCGATGAAGGCGTGACCCTCAGCGGAAAAGCTTCGCTGGTATATGAGGGCGAGATCGAGTATTGATGGAAAGGGAGAAAGCCGGGGGATTTTTCAAAAATCCCCCGGACCCCCTTAAAACTTTTATAGTAATACAAGGAGAAACGATATGCCGTATATTCACATTTCCACATCTGTTTCGCTGGATGAGGCAAAAAAATCCGCACTGCTTGAGCAGATCGCTCCGCTGATTCCGATTCTGCCGGGCAAGAACCGCGGCAACGCCATGGTACAGCTGGACGGCGATTGCTTCATGGCAATGGGCGATCCCGCATTGGCATGCGCATTCTGCGAGGTGCGCCTGTATAAGCAGTCCCCCGCAGATGCCAAGGAGAAATTCGCCGCCGCGCTGACGGAACTTCTCGGAAAAGAACTGGGCGTCGGTGCCGACCATGTGTATCTGAATTATATGGAAATGGATCACTGGGGACTCAGAGGAACACTGATATAAGACAGCCGCCTCTCCGTATTTGGGGAGGCGGTTTTATGTGCGCCTGCTCAACTCACGGTGGAATTTTTCTAACCGGATGCGTTATTGTTATTTTGAGCGGTGTATGATATACTGTATGCAGAACCGGTTCAATACAATAACAGGAGAACAGTATGCAGATTAAAATCGGGCAGAAGATCCGTCTTCTGCGAAAAGAGAAAAATATCTCCCAGGAAACGCTGGCGCAGTATCTGGGCGTGAGCTTTCAGGCTGTGTCCAAATGGGAGAATGAAAGCGCGATGCCGGATATTGAGTTGGTTCCGGCAATTGCCGCATTTTTCGGCGTATCCACGGATGAACTTTTTGATTTCAATGTATATGAGATGCAGAAAAATGTAGAGGCTATCGTGGACGAACACAGCAAATGCTGGGATGACAAGGAGAAATGCGAGAGGATTCTGCGGGAGGGACTGAAAAAATATCCCGGGAATGAGATTCTGCTGAACTGCCTGATCGGCGTGATCCCGCTTCCCGAACGGAGCGAAGAGGTAATTTCTCTGTGTAAATCCCTTATTGAGGGAACACGGGATGATGAAGTGAAATATGATGCATACCGGATTATGGCGGAGGCATACAAATCCCGCGGGGAATATCTGCTTGTCAGAGAGGCGCTGGAACATATTCCGGAAATCTATTTCACGAAACTGGAGCAGAAGGCGATTCTTCTGGATGGTGAGGATATGTTTGAAGCCGCTGTGAAACAGAAAAGCCTTTCTTTTGAAGAACTGCTTGTCATGCTTGTCCGTCTTGCGGAGTACTATACGGAAAAAGGAGATATGGAAAAGGCGAGGATTGAGCTGCAGACTGCGCTGGATGTATACGAATCATTCCGGGACGATTTTGCCACGCAGTATACGCGGAAACTGTACGACTGTTTCACTGATCTCCGTGACTCCATCCGAGAGCACCTCTCTGCTCTTGATCAGGCATAAATAAAACACAGCCTTATCCGCGCTGCAGTGGCGGGTAAGGCTGTTGCTTTCTGTTATGATATTCTTTTCCCGCTCAGCTCGGCGATCTCAATCTGTCCGGTGATGATATCTGCGTAGGTCAGCGAGTGGCAGGCGGGTGTGCCGCTGTGGCATTCCTCAATAAGAAAAATATGGGGATAGACTTTCTTTATAGTGACGGGATCGTTTTTCAGGGAGATTTTCGGCGAGGCGAGATGCACATTCATATGAATGTGCGGATTTGTTTCGTACAGGGTACGGATGCGCTGTTTTACCGTGTCCAGGGAAATCATGGAATACCTCCGGTCATGAAAGATACAGCCGTCCGGGCGGACGGCTGCGGGATCAGGCGAAATATTCGGATACGTCGGCAGTATCGTTGTACTGCTTTCTGACATGCACGATGATGGAACCGTCTTCCTGTTCCACGGTATCTGCGATCTGATACCGGGTTCTCGAACGCTCCAGCAGGGTCTTGTAATGGGCAATCTCTTCTCTGTTCAGTTTCAGCGCGTGTTCTCTGGAATAACCGAGTTCCGCTTTCTGAGAGAAAACAAGAGTCTGCAGAATGCATGCGGCTTTGACACGTTTCACACGGACACCTCCTTCGGTACGGTACATTACGGCAGAAAATATCAGACCAATAATGCAGAGAGATGCTTGTGCGCAATAACAGAATATACCGTCTGCCGTTCATATATCCGGCGGAAAGACACTCTCATGACAGCGTTTCGCTGTATGTATATTATACCATATTTTTGCAGAAATGTCACGCGATAGAATTTTGAACTTTTTGAAAATTTCACCTGGGGCGGCAGGTGCTTTCCCGGATGATCAGCGGTGCGGGGAGGGAGAGATGCTTCTCTTCCACGGAAAGCGGATTGCCTTCCAGAACGGCGCAGATCAGCCGCACAACGGCATCAGTCCGCGCTTCACTGTGGATGCGGATTGTAGTCAGCGGCGGATCCATGCATGCGGCGGAGTGGGTGTCGTTGCATCCGACGACGGAGATATCCTCCGGCACCCGGAAGCCGCGGCGGCGCAGCTCACGCACTGCACCGAACGCCGCTTCATCATATGCGGTGATAAGCGCGGTGGGCATTGCGCTGAGCGTACACATGGCGGCTACGCCATCGTGTCCGATCTGCTCAAAGCGGCTCTGTGTTTTGATCAGCCATTCACGTCGGATGCGGCATCCGCATTTCTCCATGGCATCGCAGAAAAACTGCTGTTTGATGGTGGTGTTCTCCTCTCCGAGAAAGCCGATTTTTCGGTGCCCCAGCTTATACAGATGCCGCACAGCATCCTCATATCCGCCGGCTACGTCCGCCGATACGCTGAATGCACAGTTCGGATCCTCCGGCGAATGACCGGTCATGTATCCGATGGGCAGTCGGGAGCGTCCCGTATAGGTATACGCAGCAAAGGTAAGAATGATGTCCGCAAAACTTTCCCGGTTCAGCCGATCTACCAGAATGCTGAAGCGGGCTTCGTCGAACTTCGTCAGGTAAATCTGCACGGTGCCGCCGATTGCTTCGATGCGGTTCTGCAGAGAGGTTACCGCAATGGCGTAGCTCCATCCGATGATTTCCGGCACCAGCACCGCCACATGGGGATACAGATATTCCATAGTCCGGCGCAGCCGGGCTTTTTTCTCCTTGAAATAGCCCATCTGCTCCGCGATATTCCGGATGCGGAGGGCGGTTTTATCGGATATTTCTCCGCTGTCCCGCAGTGCTTTGGATACCGTAGATTGGGATACGCCCGCTTCCGCGGCGATCATCTCATGCGTGATTTTCATGCTGTCACCTCAATTCATCAATATGATAGCATCTGCCGGAAGGTTTGTCAATGCGGAAAGCTGCGAATAATATTCGTTCCATGCCGAAAAATGCCGAATTGCGCATCCGGGGTTGCAAAAAACACGCGGACATGCTATAATACACATACATACAAGCTGCAGAAACAGCCGAAAGGGAGATTAACTATGGAAAAAACAACCTGTCCGGTATGCGGATTTTTTACGCCGAACGACCCAGTCTGTATGGGCGCAAGCGACAGTGAATCTATTCAGAATGCAGTGGATGCCGCCTCCCGCTGCGGTGTGGGAAAGGTGGTAATTCCCGCTGTGAATGCACGCACGGGCGAGTGCCGCTGGAATGTGGACCGTGCGATTCTTCTGCCGGATCACATACATGTGGTTCTGGATAATGCGTATCTGCGCCAGACGGACGGGAGTATGGACAACGTATTCCGCAATGCAGGCATGTATGCGCCGGAATGGCTTACCCCGGCGGGAGAGCAGACGGATATCCGCCTGAGCGGTATCGGTACGGCTGTCATCGACGGCGGTGTGCCCAATGGGCTGACGCAGGGCACATCGGAGAAGAACGGATTTCCCCATGTGCGCTTCAACAATCCGATTCTTCTGCACAATGTGCGGAATTTTTCCGTGGAGAATCTGATTATCCGCAATCAGCGCTGGTGGGGAATGAATCTGTGTTTCTGCACGGACGGCCGCCTGTCGGACATTACCTTTGAAGCGGACGATTCCATTCTGAATCAGGACGGAATTGATCTGCGTATCGGCTGTCAGCGAATCATCGTGGAGCGCATCCGCGGACAGGCAGGCGATGATCTGATTGCCCTGTCGGGCTTCCTCGGCGGAGATAAGAAGCTGGCGGTGGAAGGGAAGAGTATCGACATCCGCGACATTCTGATCCGCGATGTGATGGGGACTTCCGTCTCCAAAACGCTGGTAGCTCTGCGCAATCATGACGGATGTGTTATCCGTGATATTACCATTGACAATATTCACGATACCTCAGTGGGATCGGATGCCAATCATCCCTATGCCGTTGTGCGCATCGGTCAGAAGATGTACAGCCATACCCGCCGCTCCGAGCCGGGAGAAACGTCGAATATCCACATATCGAATATCCATGCCCATGCGTATCACGGTATACTGATCAACGTCACGCTGACGGAATCCGTGATCCGCGGCATTTTCTGTGATAAAAATGTGATTTGTGCTGTGACTACGCAGGTGGGTGAGGATGTGGCGGAAAAGGCACACATCCGCAATATTGTGCAGGGGGCGTTTATCCGCAATACGGTAATCGAGGATATTTTCTGCGAACCGGGCGGTGAGAGTGATCGCGCTGTGGTGGAGTTGGCACGCTGGGAGGACTGTGACGGAGAGGAGAATGTGACAGTGCGGAACATATATGCGGCAGGCCGGCGGGATGTGTACAGCGATTTTGACACATGAGGGCAGGGCGCATTGTTCCTTGACCTTGAGAAAAAAGGATACCGACAACGCAGGAAAAGCGTAAACATTTTTTAAAAGGAGATACAACCATGGAAAATATTCGTGTTCAAGCCGATTTTGCCCGGATCACCGGCAAAATCAAGCCCCTGCACTCCGTCAATAACGGTCCTGCTTCCAGCCGCGGTATGGCAAACGATCAGTACTTCACCGATGCGGGATTCCCCTTCGCCCGCAATCACGATGCGGCATTCTGCGCACAGTACGGCGGATCCCACACCGTGGATATCATCGCCATCTTCCCGGATTTTGATGCGGATGAGAACGATCCCGCATCCTACGATTTTCATCTGACCGACGAATACTGCGCACGGATCCAGGCCACAGGCACGAAGGTGTTCTACCGCCTCGGCAATAAGATTGAGCATGAATCCAAGAAGTACGGCGCACTTGTTCCGAAGGACTATGGCAAATGGGCGCGCATCTGTGAACATATCATCCGCCATCTGAACGAAGGTTGGGCGGACGGTCATCACATGGGCATCGAATACTGGGAGATCTGGAACGAGCCCGATCTGAAGGATAAGTGCTGGACGGGCACTCCGGAACAGTTCTATGAGCTGTACGCCGTTGCCGCCACGCATCTGAAGAAGTGCTTCCCTCATCTGCATATCGGCGGTCCCGCTGTGACCAGCGTGAATAACCGTCCATGGGTGGAGGGCTTCCTTGGCTACATCACTGCCGACGGTAAAAAAGTGCCGATGGATTTCTTCTCCTTCCACCGCTACAGCTGCAAGCCGAAGGAGTTCGGCGATCACTCCCGCATCGCCCGTGAACTGCTGGATAAATACGGTTATCCGGACGCGGAGCTGATCCTCAACGAGTGGAACTACGTGGATGACTGGTCCAAATCGGAGAAGTATTATACGACAATTCCGTCCCTGAAGGGCTCTGCCTTTGTGGCATCCTCCGTGATAGAAACACAGCACTCCCCACTGGATCATTTCATGTATTATGACGCGCGACGCGGCACGCAGTGGAACGGTCTGTTCCATTATATCCACAACCGTCCCGAAAAGCCGTACTGGGCGCTGTATGCGTGGAATATCCTGTATAAGCTGGGCGAAGCAGTCGCCGTGGAGTCCTCCGATCCCGATGTGCGTATTGCCGCCGCGAAGAATGAGGACGGCAGCCGTGCCGCTGTTCTGGTGAGCTACTTCAAGGATCACGACAGCATTGACGGCAGCGGAACGGAGAGCGAAACGGTGGATCTGACCCTGCACTGGAGCAATCTGTTCTCCGCATCCCAGATCCGCGCGACCTATCGCGTGCTGGATGCCGCGCATGATCTGGAAACTGTCAGCGGCGAGAGCTTTGACGGCAGTGATGCCATGCACGTCTTCCGCCTGCCGCTGTATACCACGCTGCTGGTTGAGATAGAAGCAGACGTGCCCGAAGAGGATATCCCGTGGAATCTGACGCTGGTGAACCGGGACAATTATCTGGATCAGAACCGTTTCATCCCGCTGACCAGAATGCCCGGCGCCGAGTGTGTGGACAGCCGTATCGTGCCGGAGTTGAAGCAGATGATCGCCGATGCTGCTGCGGAAGGCTTCCACATGTATATCTCCTGGGGCTATCGCTCTATCAAAACTCAGCGTGTCGTGATGAATTCCCGGATTCAGCGGTATAAAGCCGAGGGAAAATCCGAGGAAGATGCGCGCAGAGAAGCGGAAATCTGGGTTGCCATCCCCGGTACCAGCGAGCATGAGCTGGGTCTGGCAGTGGATATGATGCCCATCGAGGGTAAGTCCACCGAAGCGGAGGTGTTCGCATGGCTGGCAGAGAACGCTTACCGCTACGGATTCATCCTCCGTTATCCTAAGGATAAGACGGAGATCACAAAGATCGGCTTTGAGCCGTGGCACTACCGCTACGTAGGCAAGGATCACGCTGCGAGGATCCACGAAGCCGGCATCTGCCTGGAAGAATATCTGAAATAAAGAAAAAGGGGCTGTTGCATTTGTTAAATGCAACACCTCCACCTCTCCCAAAACCTTTATAGAAGTTTTTGCGGGGGATCGGGGATGCTTTTTTCAAAAAGCATCCCCGATTTTCACGGTAAGATTGAATTCTTTCTGCCCCTGCGGCAGGGCATAATCTATACACCATACATTTTCTTCCGCATGAATTTCGGCGGATGCTTCCGTCACCAGCGTCAGAATGCCGCACCGGATCCCCTCCGGAGTAGTCTGCGGCGCAAAGCGGGAGATGATCCGCTCCGTGATCGGCAGCTCCTCCGTCAGCGTGAAGCGGTCTTCCAGCATGACCGTGTCATCCGTGAAGCGGAAAGTGCGCGTCAGATCGGTCAGTGCGGGAATATCGTAGGCGCGGCTGAGCTGCAGCGTCAGTACGCCGTCTGTGAAATCCGCGTCGGCGCTGTGCTCGATGCCTTTCACCTGATACTGCCCGCCGATGATCGGCACGCTGTGCCCGCGGGAAGATGCCTTGAAGGATTCGTACCGCTTCGGTCCGAAATAGTCTTTCACATAGGATCCTGCACCGGGATCGCAGAGAATCTGCCCGCCGCCGGCGGCGATGATGAACGATCCCAGATCGTTGTGATTGTGTGGCTCCTTGTTGTGTCCGCCTTTGGCGGCAAATCCGTATCGCGGTGTCTTTTTGATCAGCCACTGGGAATGGGGCGCGAAATCCGTTACATCTTCTGCCGACTGCGCGGATGGCAGGGAATCGTCAAACCACAGAAAGGCACGCAAAGTCAACGCCCAGCGTCCGTGATTCTCCGTTACATAGGCGAGGGAACGGGCGGGCAGCTGCACCTCGTCGGGATATTTCTTCTTCAGATAATGGAGCAGTCCCAAATGATACCGCCCGGTCATGCCGCCGTCGGAGAAGCTGACCGTCGTGTGCTCGTCCAGATACATCCGCTGAGGGAAGCGGACTATGTGCCGCACCTTGGGATCGGCAAAAAAGTCGATCGCGCCGTCCGAATAATCAAGCAGCATGTCCGACATGCAGGTGAAAAATCCGAATCCGTAATGCCAGTAGCCGAATCCCTCCAGACAGATGCCGTCCTGCGGAAATCCGGAGAGGAAACAGCGTACCGTCTCATCCATCCGGGGACGGATTTCAGTGAGCAGTTCGGGACACTGATACAGCACCGTCATCACCACACAGCCCAGGCAGACTGCCGCCCAGTTGTTGGTCACGGATTCCCATCCGAAACGGGGTTCCGCCATGTAGCTGTCGATGATGCGTCGCCTGATTTCAAACTGAATGCGGCTGCGGATCAGCGGCGGAAGCCGGTCGGCGAGGAGATAATCAATCTCCGCCAGCGCCTGTCCCGTCTCCGCGGCATACAGATCAATGTGATGCAGAACGTTTTCCTCAAAGGTGGGCATGTGCGCAGGCGCAACCCAGGTGTATTCTCCCAGAATCGCCCAGATCACGTCGCACAGCTTGACGAAATACTTCTCCTCGTTGGGATAGATCAGCGAAAGCAGAGCGGAGGCGGTCAGCGCACGCCGCTTGGTGTAGGCGGGCTTCTGATACTCCGTGCGGCTTCCCGTCAGATGATAGCTGATGAAAATGCTGTATTTCTCCGCGGGAAAATCCTCGACGGCATCCTTTTGCCAGACCGCGAGCAGTTCTTCGATATAGGGGCGGTACGCGTCAGATGTGCGGACTTTTTCCCAGAAAGCGGGGTCTTTGGCTTTGGCAAGCAGCATGATAAATCACTCCGTGGCAGATTGATGTCATTAAGATAAACGATGATTAACGTGCGGTCTCCTTCCATTACACATAGTCGAAATCGTACGATAGCCCCAAGGGGGGCTTTATCCCCCTTGGATCCCCCTGCCTGTTTAGTTGTGGTCGGGGGCACAGCCCCCGACATCCCCGGGACAGCTTCCTGCTTTTACAGCAGGGAAGTTAATCAGCATTTACTTAATTATAAAAGCGGATCGTACACTTGTCAATAGGTGCGGCGGAGATAACAGCTTGACAGGGGAAAACAATTGTGCTATAATACAAACAAAGGAACGGATGGGAGGGATGCCTGTGCGCGTCTTTGCACTCTTTCTGATGATCTGCCTGCTGTGCGGACTGTGCGCCTGCACCGCCGATGTTGCTCCGCCGCAGGAGTCGGAGAGCATCGCCGATACGGAAACCGTATCCCCGCCGGAGAGTACGACGGAACCGGAAACCACCGCGGAAGTTGTACCGGAAACGACAAAAGAAATCGAGGAAGAACCAGTGACTGAACTGCTTGCGGATAACTGCCGCTTCTACTGTGTTAGCGATACGAAAAGCGCCCTGCTTATGTGGCGGTATAAAGGAAAGAATATCGCCTTGTCCATGCGCATCAAAGGCGTGAATCAGATTTTCGATGTGGAAAAACTGTATTATAATAACGATGACACGTTCACAAACGATCTGTCGAAATATACCCTCTTTATTACAAACGGAACCGACTGGCTTGGTCCGGTGGTCATCAAGGCAAATCAGAACGCCGACGGCGATTTTCCGGATAAGTCGCACTTCACCGGTGGCAATCACGGCGCGGATAATTCCGGCAAAATCGAGGACAACGCCCCTTCCGGCGCTACGCGGGGATTGAGCATCGTGATCGACGGAGAGAGGCGTGAAGCGTTCAGCGGCTACTGCAATGAGGTGATAATCCGCTGGACGGATTACGTCCAGGCGGCGAATACGACCAAAATGGACGGAACGGGCAGAGAAGTGCTCAAGGAGGAGCATACCGCTGTCTTTGACGGAACTGACAGCGGATTCCGCATCACTACCCGCTTCATTGCGCTGGAAAGTATAACCTTTTTGCGCCTGTACGGTCTGCAGAGCTCCGCTACGACGAAATTTGATACAGTCACCTTTGTCGGATCGAAAACGGGCGGCGAGCCGCAGCCCATCGTGCCCGATCTGCGGGGGGATCTGCATACCACATCCGTGCGGCTGGACGGCCCGCTCAGCGTGGAATACGGCGTGACGGAAGGTCTCGCGGACGGTACGTATCAGACCAGCCATGCCGCATTCACCAGCGGAACGAAATGCTATCTGTTCCTCATCAATCCGAACGCACCGAAAAGGTGTGTGCTGGATACGGAGGAAAGTGTGTATTACGTGGGATGGTACCGATTTGAATAACAAAAATATCAGCCTGTCTGCGGTAAATTACGCAGACAGGCTGATGCTTTTTAGCTCCTCCGCTGACGAACTATGCGGAGAGTGACGGAAAAGATGCAGGCAAGTGTGCCGCTGAGACATCAGCCGGGAATTGTACGGTATTGCCTTTATTATAACACGTTTTGCTTTGCAGGACAACGGATGTATCTCTGTCAGTTGATCGAGCAGTGGATATGTATTTCCGTAATCTTTCCGTGCAGTGTCTGGTACAACTGCTGGCAGTATGCCGGTCCGGGACCGATTTCAAACACATACTGGTGATCATTCGGATTACCCCAGTAGCTTGTATCTCCGATATGGGTACGGAAGCTGTATTCCGCCTCGCTGTGTACACGGCGGATCTTTTCCTCATCATCCCCCACACTCAGACCATTGCGGGACAGTCCGCATTCGCCCGTCATGCTGATTGCATAGACGAAGATCACATCCCGGTCGTCAGAGGGGATGATGTAGGCAACCTCCGTCTCGCCGTAGTATGCCCGGACCGTCCAGCCTGTTTCCCCACGCATGCCCAGCCATTCATGACGGCTTTCGCGGGGATTTATGCTGCCGAACACATCCGTCAACACGGAGCGCGGCTGCTGACCGAGCGTGAGAGGGGCACCGTTTTCCGATACCACACCGTACTCCATGTACTGCTGAGCATCGCCGGTGTTAGTCAGAATATCAAAACGCTGCCGCTTCTGCGGATCCGCCATGCGGACAGCCAGTTCTGCGGCTTCTGCACGCGTGATGCGGGCATAGGGGGAAAACTGCCGTCCGGCACCGTCTCCGGTCATGACGCCTGCCCGGTACAGTGTGAATACACTGTCCGCATTTTCTATGGCAAACATGCGGCTGGTATGCACTCCGTCGATGGAACCGATCCAGTTGATTGCTTCCAATCCCGCTTCCGGAAGTGCACGGGAGAAGATAACCGCCGTCTGCAGCTGTGTCGCCGGTTCCTCGGGGGATGCAAATTCATTTTCGCCGATGATCCTGCGCTTTACCGCTTCCTCCATATAGATGCGGTACCACGGCTCGGATATTTCCCATATTCCATCCCCGCCGTGATAGATATCGTGCAGAACACAGGCGATCTTGATTGCTTCACATATCCGCAGTTCTTTGTCAGGGCGGAAAGTGCCGTCGCCCATTCCGTTCATCAGACCGAGTTCTGCGGCGTCACGGATTACACCCCGGTGTTCGGTGCCGTACCACGCATTTTCCGAGACATCGGTATACATCCCCGGATGATACTTTACGGTTTTTGTGAAATGTGCAAAAGGATCCGGCGCGGCGCATACAGCGGAAATGTTCTGCAGAACAAATAAAAGCAGAAACAGTGCGGCAATTCGTTTTTTCATGGGATCTCCTGTGGTTTGAAACATTGGCAAATTCAGTATACCATATTTTATGGAGGATTTCAATATAAAAATCACCGCAGTCCGTGGACTGCGGTGATTCTGACAGCGGAGATGTTTATCGGAGGAAAAATTACTTGCAAGCCTCTTCAACTGCAACAGCGCAAGCGACGGTCATACCAACCATCGGGTTGTTGCCGGCGCCGATCAGACCCATCATTTCTACGTGAGCCGGAACGGAGGAGGAACCTGCGAACTGTGCGTCGGAGTGCATACGACCCATGGTGTCGGTCATGCCGTAGGAAGCAGGACCTGCAGCCATGTTATCGGGATGCAGAGTACGGCCGGTGCCGCCGCCGGAAGCAACGGAGAAGTACTGTCTGCCGTTCTCGTTGCACCACTTCTTATAGGTGCCTGCAACGGGATGCTGGAAGCGGGTGGGGTTGGTGGAGTTACCGGTGATGGAAACGCCCACGTTCTCCTTGATCATGATAGCAACGCCTTCGGGTACGTTGTCGGAACCGTAGCACTTAACGTCAGCGCGGGGACCTTCGGAGTACGCCTTCTCGTAAACTACCTTAACTTCTTCGGTGTAGGGATCGAACTCAGTTTCAACGAAGGTGAAGCCGTTGATTCTGGAGATGATCATAGCAGCGTCCTTGCCGAGACCGTTGAGGATAACGCGGAGGGGCTTGGTGCGGACCTTGTTTGCGTTGAGGGCGATCTTGATAGCGCCTTCAGCAGCTGCAAAGGACTCATGACCTGCCAGGAAGCAGAAGCAGTCCGTCTCATCGGAGAGCAGCATTGCACCGAGGTTACCGTGACCGAGACCAACCTTGCGGTTTTCAGCAACGGAACCGGGGATGCAGAATGCCTGGAGACCGATACCGATAGCGGCAGCGGCGTCGGAAGCCTTGGTGCAGCCCTTCTTGATTGCGATAGCGCAGCCAACGGTGTAAGCCCACTTAGCGTTTTCGAAGCAGATGGGCTGGGTTTCTTCGACGATCTTATAGGGATCGATACCCTTGGCGTCGCAGATTTCCTTACATTCGTCGATAGAGGAAATGCCGTATTCTTTCAGACATGCGAGGATCTTCGC
>SVTS01000142.1 GCA_015063645.1 Oscillospiraceae bacterium
TTGATTTTACCGGTCTGGACGGCGAATGGGTTGCGGCTACGCAGTTCATGGATTACCGTCTGCAGCTGTTTGATGACGGTACGGTGAATTATATGGCCGAGGAAGACGGTGTACCTGTCCGTATGTATACAGGTACCTGGTATGCGCCGTCCGATGCGTTCCGTCTTGATCTGGATATGCGTCTGGTTACGGGCGGCGGAGAGCTGTTTATTGATGCATCCTATGATCTCGAATGGACAGAATTCCCGACAGTCCTGACACTCATCCCGCGCGGGGATGCACCTGCACTGTCCTCGTCCGCATCGGAGAATGACGGAGATATTTTCACAAAACTGATACCGACAGCGGTTGGATAAACGTTTGAACAGTATCACATTCCAAAATGATGTCAACGGCGATCTTTGGAGGAGGGGAGGTATCTGCGAATGGAAAAGCATAAAACAGCTGCATATAGAATAATCGAAAAAGACGGCGGCAGGTGTTATCGGTTTTTCTGCGAAGCATCGGGAATGGCGATGGTGACGACCGGCGTGTATCGCGGAGTTCCTGCCGCGGACGAGGCGGAAACTGCCTGGACCAGGGAAGGACGGGAACATTTCAACCTCTGCCACAAATGCGGCAAATGGGTATGCGATGCGATGTATAATGCGGACGTGATGCACTGTGCAGACTGCACGCCGTGGGAGAATAAGCCGCACTACTGCTCTCATTGCGGCATCAAAGCTGATATCGCAGATATCTTTTGCCGGAAGTGCGGAAAAAAACTGCAATACAGGGAGGTGGACGAGGATGACGGCTGAGGAGACAAGAATCGTGAAGCTGGAATATCTGCGGCAGGTAACCATGGAACGGTACGGTTTCGGTCCGAACGCAATGCGGCGCATCCGTGTCTGCCCAGAATGCGGCTGTCCGTCTGAGGCAGACGAGGCAAACTGCCTGTCATGCGGCGTAAGAATGCCAAAGGAAAACCTTTACGATCAGTACAAAAAAAGACACCACTTCTGTTCCCGCTGTGATACAGTGGTTGCAGAGTATATGCAGTTCTGCCCGCAATGCGGAACAAGAATACCGTCCGTTAAACCATCAAAAGTTTCAAATAAATATCAATTATGAATACAGGAGGATCACACCATGTCCATTTTTGACAAACTGAAGAGAGGCGCAGCAGAAGCTGCAAAAAATGCGGTACAGAATGCGGCAGCGAACTTTTCCGCCAAACGCGAAACCTTTACTTTCACCGCACTGCCCGAATCGCTTGCCGAGCTGCAGGCAACACCCGAGGCTGACCTTGACACCCCCTTCAAGACAGCGGCGCTGACCGTTTGTGCCATCTGCGCGTATGCGGCAGACCGTGAAATCGGCACCGAAATGCTGAACTGGCTGCGCGGTCCCAGACCCCTCAGCGGCGGCGACATTTCGTTCCTCAATGACCGCTTCCGTGACGGTAAGACCTATGTTCCGTTCTCGTATTTCAAGGGTGCCAAACCAGACAACGATTATACGCCCGACGAACCATATACGCTTACAATCTTCACCAACCCCTATTCCGATGCCAATGAAGGCTATATGAAGGTCTTCCTCGAAAGCGGCGGTGCGGACAATCCCCGTGAGATCGTCCTCCGCCAGCGCGGCAGCGACGGCAAGTGGTTCTTGTGGGAGCAGTACATTCTCGTCGGCATCCGTGATCCGAAATCTGCCGACCCGTGGGCATAATGCAATGACCGTAAAACGATGGGGGGCGGTTCTGGTGGCACTTGGATTTCTCTTCTCTCTGTTCGGCTGCTCCCGTACTGTGGATCACGGTTCGTGGACTTCTCTGATCGTGAGCAATCTTTCGCCCGACAGACGGGATTCGTATAGTTTCCGTGTAACTGTTTCGGAAGACGGCGGCATGATTCTGTACGGGTACTGCAATGACGATGAAAATGAGTATCGCTCCGATGAAGGAATTGCGCTGACGTCACAGACCGCTGACAGGCTCCGTGAAATGGAGATCGAAACGCTTTCGACATATAAGATCAAACAGAAGTCCGGGCTGTTTTATGTTCCGGATGATGTGGAAAGAATCGCACAGATCACCTATGAAGACGGCGCGGAGTTTGCAGTCTCTCTTTCCAATGAACTGAGAGCGGAAATCGTTTCTTTGCTGGAGGGTGAGCTGATGGCGGCGGTTTTGGCTGAAATACATGGAGAATGGAACCGGCTGTATCTGAGCTTCAGAAATGACTGTTATTCGGAATGGTACGATTTTGAAGTACGCATGAACGATAACGGTGATTGGATCGCTGTGGGGTACTGCTCGGATGTCGAATACAACCGCTACGAAAGCGATGATGGCATTGTGCTTTCCGAACAAACCATGACAGCAATCCGCGCACTGCAGCCGGAACGCTATCCTGCGGTACGGAATGCCGGACCGGATCCCGAAACGGATGATGTTATGATTCTCGACGGTTCTTCCGGCGGCCTGTTTCTCGGATATGCCGACGGTTATACGGAAGAAAAAGCAACACCGGGGACACTCGACGATATGATTGCCGAACTTCTGAAACAGGAATTCACCAAAAAAGCGGCACCGCAGTGACGGGAGGTGTGCGATGAAGAAACTACGGAACAGCGGGAACTTTTTCCTTGTTCTTCTGTTCAACATGCTCATGAATCTGGAATGGACGATTCCCGCATGGTTATTACTCGCATGTCACTATTTCTTTGACTGGTCGATCAGATGGTTCTGGATCGCGCTTGGAATCTGGCTTCTCAATATCCTTTTGTGGATGGATATTCTCGGCTGGGCATCCCGGTGCGGCAGTACCCCTGACAAGCCGAAAGAAAACAAGAATCCCTACTCCGTCGGGGCAAAAAAACAGGACGGAACCGAAACAAAGTAAAAAATTTACATAATAAATTTAACAATATTTGAAAGGAGTTTCAATTATGGGACTTATAAAAGCAGCGCTCGGCGCAGCAGGCGGCGTACTTGCGGATCAATGGAAGGAATTCTTCTACTGTGATGCACTGGACATGAACACGCTGATGGTCAAAGGTCAGAAGCGTACCTCCGGCAGATCCTCCAACACAAAGGGTGAGGAAAATCTGATTTCCAACG
>SVTS01000048.1 GCA_015063645.1 Oscillospiraceae bacterium
GGATGAAACGTTCCTTGAGAACCTTTATGATAAGGCAAGTGCGCGTAAGTATATGGAGTATAAGAGGATTAGAGGCAAATAACAAATCTTAATCGATATTGTACTAAAGTGAAATGTCATGGCAACAGAATGGCAACAAAAAATCAGATAGCCTCTGCTGTCTGAATAATGGAAATAATCCTAAGACCTTGAGCTAAATCCCATAAGCAAATCTGTTTAAGATTTATTTTTCAGGAGCGAGTGGGAATAATTTGAAAAAGCTGAAAAACCCAGTAATTGCAAGGCTTTTTGAGAATTTAAGACTTCCAAAAATGGCGTTTGACGTAAATCTGACGTAAATCGCTTCAAAATCTAAACAAAACGGTTAAAAAAATGCTCTGACGAGATCTCGTCAGAGCATTTTTTTCACAGATCTGCCAATCTTTCCTTTACACATCCAGCACGCCATGGGGCATATCGGGATTCATCAGCGGTGTTTTATCAAAGCGTGATTCTATTGCCACTTCTCTGTGTGTCCTGCCGCTTTCGGCGAAGCCTTCCATGATTTCCAGCACGTGGAAGGTCATATCGGAATTGGCACGCCAGGGACGACCGGTCTGCAGCGCTTTTGCCATATCGGCGAGACCGAGTGCACGGCTGTTCTCCGGATAATCGAAGGTCAGCGGAATCTCCTGCATGCCGCCGTCGGTGGGCTTATACAGCTTTACCGGCCCGCCGAAGGTATTGGGATCGGGCACCATCAGTGTTCCTTCAGAACCGTATACTTCCAGACGCGCCTGACCGGGATAGAACACATCGAAAGTTGTAAACAGCGTGCCGATTGCGCCGGAAGCAAAGCGCATGGTTCCCGCGTAATAGGTGGGAACATCCACATCGATCACTTCCCCGCAATGGGGTTTACTGGTGATAGTACGTTTCGGGAAGCTGATATTCGTCATGGCAGAGACGGATTCCACGCATCCGCAGAGATTTACCAGTGCGGTGAGATAATAGGGACCCATATCGAACATGGGACCGCCGCCGTATTTATAATAGAATTCCGGATCGGGATGCCAGCTCTCGTGTCCGCGGCAGATCATAAAGCCGGCGGCACCGACCACATCGCCAATCACGCCGTCGTCAATCAGTTTACGGCATGTCTGGATACCGGCACCGAGGAATGTATCCGGAGCACCACCCAGCATCAGTCCTTTTTCCGCCGCCAGAGCCCGGATCTCCCTTCCCTCTTTCAGAGAAGCGGCAAGAGGCTTTTCCGAATAGACGTTTTTCCCGGCACGGAGCGCCGCCATGGTGACATCATAATGCTCATAGGGGCGGGTGATATTGAGCACGATATCCACCTCAGGATCGGCGAAGAGTTCATGCATATCGTTATACAGCTTGGGTATACGGTACTCCGCCACGGCTTTTTCCGCACGTTCACGGATCAGATCGCAGACGCCGATGATCTCGATATCCTTGAAGCGGTTCGTTATATTTTTCAGGTAGATGCCGCTGATGGCACCGCAGCCCACAAAGCCGATTTTTACTGTTTTCATGAGTGCTTTCCTCCGTTTTTCGGATTGCTCAATACATTTTTGCTGTATTCTCAAAACGATCTGTCGTGAGATTCTGATCGATGGCAATCTGCTTCCCCTCCGCCGCCCAGAGCATGCCGCGCTTCATCAGAATCTCTGCGTTCGGGAATTTATCGAACACGTCATCATGATGCCCGAGGGAATTATAGAACACGCGTCCGTTGCCCCACATTTTCGTCCAAGCGACGGGCATATCAATGGGTTTATTAGAGATGTGATAATAATTCACCACAGGGAAACGGGTAGTCGCCAGCACTTCAATGGCGGGATCCACATGGAGATAGTAATGCTCGCTCTTCACGGTAAAATCCTGCAGACCTGCAGTGATCGGGCTGGAGCCGTGGCGGATATTGACGGTATATTCCACGCCGTCGCCGCCCGGATGGCTGACCCACTGACCGCCGGTCATGAACTGCCATTCGGTACTGTTGCGGAACGCATCGCACATACCGCCGTGGCATCCGGCAAGACCCGTACCCCGTCCTACGGCTTTGCATACGTTCTGCACATACTCACGCGGGATCTCGCCCATCGTCCAGCAGGCAACGATCAGGTGGTATTCGCTCAGCTTATCCGCATCGGCAAGGCAGTCCTGCGTATCGTATATCTCCGAACTGTAGCCCTCTTCCTCCATCAGACGGGCAAATCTTCTGGCTGTCAGCTGAGGCTCGTGTCCGTTCCAGCCGCCCTGAAAAACAAGTACTTTTTTCATAGTATCCTCCTGTATATCAGCAATTTCCGAGTCGGGCAAATCCGTCTTTCAGACTGCCGTAAAGGGATGTATAGATTTCATAGAATTTCCGGTATTCAGTATGCGCCGCCGCATCCGGCAGAGTACGATCCCGCTCTGCAATCACGCTGTCACAGGCTGTGCGCACATCCGGATAGATGCCGGCGCCGACCATGGCGAGGATCGCGGCGCCAAGTGCCGGTCCCTCATCCGAGGAAGAACGGATCACAGGCATACCGAACACATCCGCGAGCATCTGCCGCCAGAAGGCACTCTTTCCGCCTCCGCCGCAGACCTGCATTTCCTGCGGAAGAGCATGCATGCCTCGCAGAATCTCCACACAGTCGTACAGAGAGTAGCTTACTCCCTCCATCACAGCACGGATCATATGCGCACGGGTATGTACGGCGGACAGACCGACGAATGCGCCCCGCGCCATGGGATCCAGATGCGGAGTCCGTTCGCCCATCAGATACGGCAGGTACAGCAGTCTCTCCGCCCCGACGGGGCATGCAGCCGCCTCTGCCGTCATGATATCATAGGGATCACAGCCGCGCTTTTCCGCCGCATCCCGTTCCGCATCGCAGAACGTGTCCCGCATCCAGCGCAGGGACAGACCTGCCGCCTGTGTTACGCCCATCACATGCCAAGAGCCCGGAACAGCGCAGCAGAATGTGTGGACTCTTCCCGCCGGATCAATGGAAATCCGATCCGTGTGGGCGAATACGACACCGCTTGTACCGACGGTAGTGAATGCCCGTCCGTCCCGGACAACGCCCAGACCAACTGCCGCAGCGGCATTATCCCCTGCTCCGCCCACTACGGGAATGCCCGCCTTCAGACGGCACAGGGCTGCAGCCTGCGGAGTCACACAGCCAGTGATCTGCGGGGATTCATACACTTTGCCAAGCTGATTTTCGCGGATATCGAGAGCATCCAGAACTTCCTGTGCCCAGCATCTGCCCGGCACATCAAGGAGCTGCATTCCGGACGCGTCGGACACTTCTGTGGCATATTCGCCGGTGAGCATGAAGCGGATATAATCCTTCGGCAGAAGGATCCGGCGGCATTTTGCCCAGATTTCCGGCTCATTTTTCTGCACCCACAGAATTTTGGAGGCGGTGAATCCGGCAAGCGCCGGATTGGCGGTGACAGCGATCAGCCGCTCGCGGGTAAGCCGTCTTTCGATTTCCGCGCACTCCGCGCCGGTTCTGCCGTCACACCATAGAATGGCGGGACGGAGCACCCGATCCTGTGCATCCAGCATCACCAGTCCGTGCATCTGTCCGGAAAGTCCGATACCGGAAATCTCCTCCGGAGCGATATTCTCTGTGACAGTACGCACCGTCTGACATACCGCATCCCACCAGTCGGCAGGATTCTGTTCCGCCCAGCCGTTCTGCGGCTGGTACAGTGGATATTCTGCGGTTGCCGAGGCGATTTTTCTGCCGCATCGGTCAAAGAGTACCGTTTTGGTACCCGATGTACCGATGTCAATTCCCAATGTATACATTCTGCGTCCTCCGCTCAGAGCATGATCCGGTTGAGGATATTTTCCAGATATTCCTGACGGCCGCTGGTTCTGGTCGGAATCTCGCCGAGGGCAAGCGCGTGGGCTTCCAACTCCTCAATCGTCGCACTCCGGGCGGTGATTTTTTTGCCGATACCGCTTTCATAGCTGCTGTAGCGGTCCGCCACAAAGGCATCCAGTCTTCCGTCATCGATAATGCGGTACGCCATACGCAGACCGTAGGCAAAAGCGTCCATGCCCGCGATAAATGCGTGGGCGATATCCTCCGGTGTGCAGGAAGCGCGGCGGGTTTTCGCATCGAAATTCAGACCGCCGTTTGTGAATCCGCCGGCGCGGATCACCTCAAGCATGCACAGCGTGGTGTCGTAGATATTGGTCGGGAACTGATCCGTATCCCAGCCGAGAAGCATATCCCCCTGATTGGCATCGATGGAACCGAATGCGCCGTTCACCCGTGCCACGTTCAGTTCATGCTGGAATGTATGTCCCGCCAGCGTTGCGTGATTCGCTTCAATATTCAGACGGAAATCTTTTGCAAGTCCGTATTTCTGCAAAAAACCGCAAACCGTTGCCGCATCAAAATCGTACTGGTGCTTGGTCGGCTCCTTGGGTTTCGGCTCAATATAGTAATCGCCGGCAAAGCCGATTTTTCTGCCGTACTGAGAGGTAATCTGCAGAAGATATGCCAGATTATCCAGTTCCCTGCCCATATCGGTATTGAGAAGCGTTTCGTAGCCTTCCCTGCCGCCCCAGTAGACGTAGCCGGAACCGCCCAGCTTCACAGTCACTTCGATGGCTTTTTTGATCTGTGCCGCTGCAAAGGCAAACACATCCGCATTGGGAGAGGTGCCTGCGCCGTGCATATACCGGGGATGATTGAAGCAGTTTGCCGTACCCCAGAGCAGTTTTTTACCGCTCTTCTGCATCAGGCTGCCGATATAATCGGCGATCTCATCCAGCCGCTCATTTGATTCGGCGAGAGTTCTGCCCTCCGGAGCAATATCCCGGTCGTGGAAACAGAAATAATCCACCGACAGTTTCTCCATAAGTTCAAAAGCCGCATCGGCTTTCGCCTTGGCCTGTCTCATGGGATCTCCGCCGCCGTAGCTTTTATCCATCGTACCGACACCGAACATATCACTTCCCTCAGCGCACATGGTATGCCAGTATGCAAGGGCAAATTTCAGCTGTTCACGCATGGTTTTTCCGCCGATTTTCTCCTCTGGATTATACCAGCGGAAGGCAAAAGGATTATTGGTTTCCGCTCCCTCGTAACGTATTGCGGGAATATTGGGATAAAAAGACATTCTGCTCTCCTCCGTTATGAAAAACTGATGAAATACTCTATATACATTGTACAATTTTCACTGCAGATTTCTCGCCAATCCCGGCGTTTTTTATAGACATTTTTTGTCTTTTTATAAAAAGAACACCGGCGGCGCAGGAATTACGGTGCGTTCATAGTTGTTTCATATTTGTATGATACACTATGAAAAAAGAGATCACAGTCGGCAAGAGGAGGAATACGCATGGCACAGGCACCGGATACAATTCGCAACATAGGCATTCTCGCCCATGTAGACGCGGGAAAGACAACCCTGACGGAACAGATGCTGTTCGCCGCAGGCAGGATCCGGCAGGCAGGCAGTGTGGACAGCGGAACAACCCAGACCGACTGGCTTTCCATCGAGCGCGACCGCGGTATTTCCGTTCGCAGTGCGCAGACTTCCCTGCCATGGCGTGATACGCTGATCAATCTGATCGACACTCCCGGGCATGTGGATTTTGCCGGCGAGGTGGAGCGGAGCCTGCTGGCGCTGGACGGCGCTGTACTGATTATCTCCGCGGTAGAAGGTGTACAGTCCCACACGGAAAATCTGTGGAACGCCCTTTGCCGCCTGCACATTCCCGTGATGATTCTCATCAACAAAATTGACCGTATGGGCAGTCATGCCATGGACATTGCGGAAACGCTGGCTGCGTCTTTGCCCTTGCCTGACAAGGATGATTCGCGGATTTTTATCCCCATGCAAAGTCTTACAGGTGAAGAAAGCCGGAACTGCCGTGTTCTGCGGGATGAAACTGCAGAAAGCCGCATCACCGAAGCGGCGGCAGATCTGGATGACGATATTGCGGAGCGGTTTCTGATGGAGGAAGACATTCCATGGAGTGATATTTCCGATGTGATCGCGCATGCGACGGCAGAGATGCGGGCTGTACCTGTATATTTTGCCTCCGCACAGAATGCCGTCGGTATTACGGAACTGATGGACGGGATCATAAGCTGGCTTCCTTCCGCCGCCGACACGGTAACGGATTCTCTTTCCGCCCGGGTTTTCCGCATTGAGCATGACAAAACCATGGGCAAAATTGCCCATGTACGCATGTATGGCGGATCGCTGACTGCGAGAGATGCAGTCTCGCTACAGGATCGGATTCCTGATGCGGATGCGGCGGAACGGGCACCGGAGAAAATCACGCAGATCCGCAAATTCAACGGACAGCGATACGTGGACATCGGCGAGGTACATGCCGGTGACATCGCGGCGCTCTGTGGACTGCAGAGTGCGAAGATCTGGGACGTGATCGGCAGTGCACCGGCGATGCGTGAATTCTCCCTTGCCAATCCGTTTCTGCAGGTAAAAGTTACGCCGCAGACGGATGCTGAGCTGATCCCGTTGGTGAATGCCCTGCGGGAATTATCCGAGGAGGATCCCCTGCTGGACTACCGCTGGGAGAAAACCGAGCGGGAGATTCTGGTCAGCATCACCGGGGATATTCAGTTGGAGGTACTGAGAGCCCTTCTGCAGGAGCGGTACAATCTGACAGTGACATTCTCTCCGCCGTCCATCATTTACAAAGAAACTCCGTCCAAAGAAGGGGATGGATATGAGGCATACACGATGCCCAAGCCCTGCTGGGCGATTGTTAAATTGCATTTTGAGCCGCTGCCGCGCGGAAGCGGTGTAATATATAACGGCGGCAATATTCCGAGCAACACCTGTTTTTATAAGTATCAGACACATATCCGTCAGGCTTTCTTCCGCAGTCTCGACCAGGGACGGCTGGGATGGGAAGTCACGGATTTCAAAGCAACACTGAGTTATGCGGAGCACCATACGATTCACACTCATCCGCTGGATTTCTTTACTGCCACACCGATGGCGGTGATGAACGGACTGCACCGTACCGGCACCACACTGCTTGAGCCGATTCTTGCCGTACGCATCAAATCCGGGACAGAACATCTGGGCAAGATCATCAGCGACATCACGATGATGCGGGGAGAATTCGATGAGCCGGTGATCCGCGGCGATGCCATGACGCTGGAAGCTCTCCTTCCTGCGGCAACTTCGCTGGATTATCCCGTTCGTCTTGCCGCACAGAGCGGAGGACGTGCCATTTTCTCCTCCCGCTTCCACGGATACAGGGAAGTGGATCTTGCCCTCGGCAGGACGAGTCCACGCCGGGGTATTGATCCGCTTGACCGCGCCAAATGGATTCTGCAGGCGCGGGGCGCCATTCAGCAGACTGACTGACATAAAAATCCGTCCGGTTTGAAACCGGACGGATTTTTTACTGATCCTTTTTCCGTGTGGACAGAGGCGTCTCACCTGTGATTTTTTTATAAAACCGACAGAAATACCCGATATTATCAAACCCGGAAGCGTATGCTGCTTCGGCAACGGTACAGTTTCCGTCGCGCAGCATGGCACTGGCGCGGTTGATGCGCAGGCGGTTCCGATACTGAATCGGGGACAGTCCGTACTGTTCCGTAAACAGAGCGCGGAACGAACTGACACTGATGCGGCAGGCTGCCGCAAAGTCGGAAATCGGAATATTCTCCAGATACGTCTGCTGCAGAAGCAGAACCCCGGGGACAATATTGGCATACTTCGGCTGCCTCAGATCCAGCAAGACGTCCTCATCATAAATCAGGGAAAGCAGGCGGTAAAGCAGTTCTTTCCGTCGGAAGACTGCGGAGCGGTTTTCTGCGGCACTGCACATCTCCAGCTTTGCCATAATACCCGCGATTCTGCGGTCTTCTTTATCCTGCGCCACGATTCTTACCCGGTCGGAAAAAGTCATTTTCTCCCCTGACGGAGCGGTCATTTCAAAATTCACCAGAACAAAAGTAGTTCCGTCTTCCGTGTACCGCATAATGTAACGCTGATCCTTCGGGATAAGAACCAGATCCCCCGCACCGGCACACACCTTGTCACCTTTTTCCGGATAAAAAGAAGCGCTTCCTTCCCAGATATACAGAAATCCGTGGCTGCTGCGCCCTCTCGGGCGCTGATCGACCGTTCTGCCGGCAGGTCGGATGCCGGACATAACAACCACATGGCTGAGGCAGATATCCTGTCCGCCGTCCGGAAGACGTTCAGCACTCATCTTCCAGACCTTCCGTATTCATCAGCACTTTTTCCAGAACGGATTTACAGTAATTGCACTTGTGGCAGTTTTTATCGCAGGAAGAGGTTCTCTCGAACCAATCCTCCGGAAACGCCATATTATCGATTATATACGGAGAGATTGCCCGTCCCAGTCCCGGTTCAAACAGATCCAGCGTATTGCCGCAGTGATAACCGCGGGCATAGGCACCGATCACCAGTCCCGGCAGGGCATGCATACGGGTCGCCAGCTTGACGGTATCAAAGAGTCCCTCGTAGTGATGCAGATCTTCCGGACGGATCCAGGTATTCTGCAGAAGCATGTGCCATTTTTCACGGTCCTTCAGCGTACGCCAGCAGACGTAGGGGTTGAAATCATCCAGATTTTTAATTTCACAGATTTCAGCCTCATGGGCAACCATATTGTCATGGAATGTCTGTCCGGAACAGAAGGAAAAGCATCCGCTGTTGGCAAGCAGGATCAGTTTTTTTCCGGCACCGTCCGCCCATTCCTTCAGCATCCGGAGATGGGACAGATCGCGGTTATAATCTCTCTGGACATGGAAGGAATCAAACAGATCCGCCATATACTCCATGCCTTTGACCGTACCGATGCGCATATTCACCGAGGCACGTACTTCGATCTCCGGGAAATTCTGCCTGATCGTATGAGCGATAGCGGGAGATGCGGTGGTTATGATATCCACACCTCCCACCTCATAGCGCAGATGCTCCACCACGGAGGAAACCGTATTGGCAAGTTTTTCGGACAGAGCGAATGCGCCGTAGCAGTTTCCGTTAAAGAGAAGATCCAGCTTGATCCCCATGGCTTTGATGGCGCGAAGCTCCTCTTCGGTTTTTCGCTGCGCATTCCAATCCGTGAATCCGTGCAGAGTGGCAACACTGCCGCGGCCGGAGGGAATATCCTGCCAGGCAAAAAAGACTTCGGATATATGTTCGCGGTAATCCGCTACGATATGGGAGAAGGGTTCTTTCTCACCCTCAAAGAGCTGAAAACCTACGGCAAATTTCATTCTTCTCTCTCCTTATTCAGCAAAAAATCAATCGGCGTCGGACTTTTCCGCGGGATTGGTGTTGACGGAATTAAGCCCCTCATACGGTGCTTTATATGCGCCGGGCTGATCTGCCGCAATCCCTTCTTCGGACCAGTCCATACTCCACAGCTTCTTGGTGCGGAACGGATGCTCGAACTTATTCTTCAAAACACCACGGCTCTCCAGACTGACCATGCAGGCACGGGTGCATCCCTTTGCGCCGCAGACTGCCTGACCGGTGTTATAAAGGTTTCTCGGTTTCTTGAAGAAGGGGGAGATAGCGGACGGCTTGAAATTCTCACTGCCTTCCAGATAATAGCCCTTCTCTCCCTTTTTGACCTTTTCGGCACCGACAAAGGTTTTGTTGCACTTATCCATATCCACGTCTGCCCATTCCAGCTCGCGTCCATGGACGTTTGCCTTGATGGTTTTGTCAGCGGGGATACATCCGCCGGGGCATTCGCGCACGCACGCCATGCAGCGGTTGCAGAGCGTACCTGGCTCCATGATCGGATCAGGTTCCAGCTCCAGCTCGGTGATAATGATACCCACACGGAGGCGGGGACCGAATTCAGGTGTCAGAAGCATCTTGGAATAACCGATTTCGCCAAGACCGCAAAGGTAACCGGCGATACGCATGCTGATCATAACATCGGGGCACGCCTTACCGGGCGCAACAGGACGGGAATAATTCTTTCTGAGATATCCCTTGTTGTCAATGGCACGCCAGTCGCTCTGGTGACCCATGGGCACTGCTTCGTAGCCCTCGTCCTCAATCATTTTTGCCAGATTGATAACCGTCATGGGCATATAGAGATAGGTGATGCCGCCGTAGCCCATTGCGGAATAGTTAGAGAAGTATGTACCCTCTTCAATGCCGCGCAGGGAGCCGCGGAGAACGCGGAAACCCATGGCAATAATGGATTTTGCGTTGGGCATGATCTGCTTGGGATCCATCTGAATGGGCGCAGTATCCCAACGGTCGATGGAACCGATGCCGACGATATCCGCGCCGAGCCGCTTGGCGGCCGCCTTGATATCCTGGGAAGTAATCATGTTTTCTCTCCTTTGTTTGATTGAATATTTGTTGTATGCCTTTGTTTATTATAGCACGCACACATACTTTTTTCAATGGACATATCGGCACATTTATTACACAAATCGCCAAACCCAATCAGGTTTGTGCAAAAAAACTGCTGCCCGCGGGGACAGCAGTTTGCGGTTCATTCCGCGCAGTCTGCATTCCAGATCGGATTGCCGATAGCGATGCGCAGATTACGGGTTTCATCCCACACTTCCGCCCGGTAAAAACGGCATTTTCCTGTTTTCAGGGCAAAATACGAGGGTTCTGTACAGCTGATGGGGCGGCTGAACAGCAGTCCCTTATCATCAAAGAAATCCACACGGTAGCTGTGTTCGGGAATACGGACACTGCGGTGGAAATCGCCGATGCTCAGCACAAGCCTCTCTCCCTCAAAGGAGCACTGTCCGCCCATACGCGTATCACCTACGCACATACGGATACCGACAGGACCGCATACGAAATCGCCAATTTTGAGCTGATCAAGCAGAGCGGCGTTGGTCTTTTCATCCGCATAAATCGTGGTCAGCGCTGCATCAGAGCAGCAGGCGTGTCCGTCACCGCCGGCGATCGCCCAAACGCGCTTGCCCGCGGCAAGAATTCCCGTCCAGACTTTATAGTTTTTCTCCGTTGCCACGGCTGTCATGCTTTCGTAAAAGACCTCGATAGCGGTTTCCTCACGGAAAACATAATCCAGCGGATTGTCCGACTGCATCAGATGGGTCGGATGGGGATGAACGAAGAATCCTCCCCGTTCTTTCAGTGCGTCGATCAACTCGCCGAAACGCTCTACGGTAAACGTGGGATATTTGAAATGCCCCTCGCTTCCGCCGGTAAATTCATATTCCGGGAAAGCGCTCAGCAGATCTTCCAGTGCAGCGGCATTCGGCACATGGAGATTATAATGCATGCGCTTCACCGTTGCGGGGCTGTCCACGATAGTGGTACCCGGCTCCGTTCCGCAGAGGAACAGTGCATCGTTCCACTCCGGCAGGTACATATGACGTACCTGTCTGTGATCCAGAATGGAGGCAAAATCGATACCGAGAGCCTCCATCGCGCCTACCCAATGGGAAAGGGAACGCTTACCGTCGCTTGTACCGCCGGTTGCGGCGTGATCGTGCGTTTCACCGTAGTATGGCTTTTTCCCTCCGTAGACCTGTTCCAGATGCAGAACATCCGCAGTGCTTGTCAGCGCGAGCGGATCCTTGCGTACATGCTCACCCATGTTGATCTCCTTTTCTGTTACTGTATATAAAAATTATGCAATGATTTCCGCTTAAATAATCACTGATTAACGTGAAGCTTTTTCCACGTTACGCAAAGTGAAACCGCACGTTCCTCCAAGGGGATCTGATCCCTGTTTTTTACTGAAGCATGAGACTTCCCCTCCTGCCCCCTTAATCAACGTTTCCTTAAACAATTGCCGAAAAACGGCATCTTTTTTAATTAGTATAACACGATGCACCTGTGTTGTCAAGAGGAAGCCCCTGTGTGTGAATTCAAAAATCCCCTGTTGATTTTTCTTATAATGTATAGTATAATATAGAAAATGGCTTAGTGCCGCGTACAGCGATGTACGTATGTTTACTTGGAGGATTAACTATGGGTTCTACCAAACAGGCTCCGCAGAGCGATTTCACTCTGCTTGAGAATGTACTGAGTGAATACGCCGGGATTCCCGGCAGTCTGATCGCCATTCTGCAGAAGGCGCAGGACATCTACGGCTATCTGCCGCGGGATGTTATGCATCACATAGCCGGGCGGATCGGTGTACCGCCGGCAGAGGTTGTGGGGGTTGCTACGTTCTATTCCCAGTTCCGCCTCACGCCTATCGGCAAATATCTGATCATGTCCTGTCAGGGCACAGCCTGCCATGTCAACGCAAGCGAGAGAGTCAGTGCGGCTGTGGCATCGTATCTGAACATTAAACACGGCGAAACAACGGAGGACGGGCTGTTTACTCTGGAACATGTGGCATGTCTCGGCTGCTGTTCCCTTGCACCCGTAATTATGATCAACGGTGAGGCATACGGCAATCTTACTCCCGAAAGTGCCATTGCCGTGCTGAAAGACATTCAGGCAAAGGAGGCTGCAAAGTAATGCGTATTGTTCTTGGAGAAGGTTCCTGCGGTATTGCCGCCGGTGCCGGCAAACTCAGAAATGCCCTGGAAGCGCTGATCACAGAGCAGGACTCCTTTACGCTTGGTTCCACCGGATGCATCGGCATGTGCTTTCTGGAACCGATCGTGGATCTGTATGAAGGACGGATGCTCAAGCGCCGTTTGGTGCGTGTTTCCCCGGACGACGCTCCCGCGATTCTGGAAGCGGTGCGTACGGGCGATCTTTCTCTGGTGGATTCCATCACTATTTCCGCGGAGGACGAGGAATTTCTCACAAAGCAGACGCGCATTGCCCTGCGGCACTGCGGTCTGATCGATCCTACCTCTCTGGATGACTACAGAGAAAGCGACGGATATCAGGCACTGAAGAAAGTGCTGACATCCATGACCCCGGAGGAAGTTATCGAAGAGATCAAGATCTCCGGACTTGCCGGACGCGGCGGTGCAGGTTTTCCCACATGGTTCAAATGGAATGCCGCACGGCAGAGCGCAGGTGAGAATAAATATCTGATCTGCAACGCGGATGAGGGGGATCCCGGCGCATTTATGGACCGAGCTGTCATCGAGTCTGATCCGCACAGCCTGATTGAGGGTATGCTGATCGGTGCCTATGCCATCGGCGCATCGGAGATGATCGTCTACGTACGCGCAGAATATCCGCTGGCGATTGTACATCTGGAAGAAGCCATCCGGCAGGCAAAAGAAGCAAATCTGCTGGGCGAACATATTCTCGGAACGGATTTCTCCTGTGATATGCGCATCAAGGCAGGGGCCGGCGCATTTGTCTGCGGTGAGGAAACGGCGCTGATCGAATCTCTGGAAGGCAAGCGGGGTATGCCGCGGCTCAAGCCACCGTTCCCGGCTCAAAGGGGTTACATGGACGAACCGTCCAACATCAACAACGTGGAAACCTTCGCCAATGTGGCGTGGATTCTGAACAACGGCGGCGCGGCTTTTGCCGCCATGGGCACGGAAAACAGCAAGGGCACCAAGGTCTTTGCCCTGACAGGCAAGATCCGCAAAGGCGGTCTTGTGGAGATTCCCATGGGCAAAACACTCCGTGATGTTATCTACGGCATCGGCGGCGGCATCCGCGGCGACAAGAAATTCAAAGCCGTACAGATGGGCGGTCCCTCCGGCGGATGTATTCCACAGTCCCTGCTGGATACGGTAATCGATTACAAAGCACTTGCCGCTACCGGCGCTATTATGGGCTCCGGCGGTATGGTTGTTATGGACGAGGACACCTGCATGGTGGGTATGGCGAAGTTCTTCCTTGATTTTACTGCGCTGGAATCCTGCGGAAAATGCGTGCACTGCCGTATCGGAACCAAGCGCATGCAGGAAATTCTCACCCGCATTGTGGAAGGCGAAGGCAAGGACGGAGATATCGAGCTTTTGGAAGAGCTGTGCACTGCTGTCAAGGACGGCGCGCTCTGCGGTCTCGGTCAGACTGCGCCCAATCCCGTTCTGACTACCATCCGTTATTTCCGTGATGAGTATGAAGCACATATTTATGACAAAAAATGTCCGACAAAGGAATGTCCCGCACTGCGCGCCTATTCCATCGACGCGGACAAATGCCGCGGCTGTACACTCTGCGCCAGAAATTGTCCCGCAAAGGCGATCAGCGGCGAAGTGAAGAAGCCGCATACAATCGATCCGGCTCTCTGCATCCGCTGTGATCAGTGCCGGAGTGCGTGCCGCTTTGACGCTATCATTATAGAGTAAGGAGGTAAGTGGAAATGGAAAAGATCAAAATAACCGTTGACGGAAAAGAGATGTTCGGCGAAGCCGGTGAAACCATTCTGACTATTGCCGCCAGAAACGGCGTGGAAATTCCGAACCTCTGCTACAACAAGAATCTGAAACTGTACGGCGCCTGCGGCGTGTGTGTGGTAGAAGCGGAGAATTCTCCCAAACTGCTCCGCGCCTGTTCCGCGCTTGCCGCAGACGGCATGGTAATCCACACGGATTCGCCCAAAGCAAAGAATGCCCGTCGGGTGGCGCTGGAGCTGATCATGAGCGATCATGAAGGCGACTGCAAAGGCCCCTGTTCCCTGCACTGTCCCGCTCACACGGATGTTCAGGGCTATCTGAAACAGATCGCTCTGGGCAATGATCGGGAAGCTGTCCGCATTATCAAAGAAAAGATTCCGATTCCCGCGTCCATAGGACGGGTATGTCCCCATCCCTGTGAGCACGACTGCCGCCGGCAGATGGTGGAAGAGCCGCTGTCCATCGCTTATCTGAAAGCTTTCGCCGCAGATCGGGATCTGGAATCCGATACGCCTTACACAGCAGAAGCTGCTCCCGCTACCGGCAAAAAGGTTGCCGTCATCGGCGGCGGTCCCGCCGGACTGAGCGCGGCATATTATCTGCGGCTCGCCGGTCATACCGTGACCATTTACGATGCCATGCCCGAGATGGGCGGTATGCTCCGCTACGGTATTCCGGAATACCGTCTGCCGAAGGCGATTCTTGCAAAGGAAGTTGCCGCGATTGCCGCATTGGGTGTTACAATGAAGAACGGCGTAAAGCTGGGCAGGGATATCACCCTCGGGCAGCTCCGTGCGGAGAACGATGCAGTTCTTCTGGCACTCGGCGCATGGAAGAGCAGCACAATCGGCTGTCCCGGCGAAGAATTGGACGGTGTGATCGGCGGCATCGATTTCCTGCGCGAAGTGAATATGGGCAATATTCCCGACATCGGCAAGAACGTTGCCGTAGTCGGCGGCGGCAACACCGCCATGGATGCCTGCCGCACGGCAATCCGCTGCGGCGCGGAGAATGTTTATGTTATCTACCGCCGCACCAGAGCGGAAGCTCCTGCAGAGGACATTGAGATCACCGAAGCCATTGAGGAAGGTGTGACGTTCAAGTTCCTGACCAATCCTGCCGAAATCATCGGCGAGAACGGCAAAGTCACCGCAGTAAAACTGCAGATCATGGAGCTTGGTGAGCCGGATGCCTCCGGACGCCGTTCTCCCGTACCGGTGGAAGGCAAATTTGAGATTCTTCCCGTTGACACCATGATCGCCGCCATTGGTCAGCGGCTGGATCCTGTGGGACTGGACGGCATCACGCTGAGCCGCAAGGGTACGCTGATTGCCGATGAAAAGAATTGTCTGACGGAACTGGATGGCGTATTCGCCGCCGGTGACGCCACGAACCGCGGCGCATCCATCGCCATTGATGCCATTGCGGAAGGTGATCTTGCGGCGAAAGCCATTAATGCTTATCTGAGTGGACTGCCTATTGACTTCTTTGAGCCGTATTACTCCAAAAAAGAAGTAACGCCCGAGATGTTTGCCGACCGGGAAAAGATTGCACGGGCTGAGATGTCCGTCAAGGATCCTGCGTACCGCCGCGGCAATTTTGAGTCCGTGATCAACGGATTCACAGAAGAGCAGGCACGCAGCGAAGCAAAACGCTGTCTGGAATGCGGCTGTCATGATTATCACGACTGCAAGCTGATCCGTTACGCTGACAGTGAGCCGATCTGTCCCGAAAGATTTGAGGGACCGAAGCACGAATGCTTCACCGAACAGCGGCTTGAAGTGATCGAGCGGGATCAGGGCAAGTGCATTCTGTGCAATCTCTGCGTCCGCGTATGCCGCGAGGAAGTGGGCAAGGGACTGCTCGGTCTGGTCGGAAGAGGTTTCAAGACCGTAATCCGTCCGGAGTTTGCGGATTCCGACGCGATGGCAGGATGCGGCGACTGCCGCAGATGTGCCGAACTCTGCCCGACGGGTGCGCTGAAGATTCTTAAATAATTCAGAACGCCGGAAAGCATCTGCTTTCCGGCGTTCTGTTTATTCAAGTACGAGTATGCCGCCGTCATTTATTTTTTCGATGCGGATTATCCCGTTCCCTGCCTGAAGCTCCGTATCCCCTTCCGGTGTGCAGAATTTTGCATGGGTGAAGGGAAAATTACAGCGCAGTTCCACATCCTGCTCCCATTTTGTCATGGAGGTATTTGTCAGGACAATCAACCGGTATCCGTCTCCCTGCAGAAGCTGTACGCCGACGGACTGGGTCAGGCACTGGACCTGCGGCTCAATTCCTGCCGACAGAGCGGCATCCAAAACGGAATATCCTATCCGGCTGTATACAGAATCCTCATAACGCAGCTTCGGTTTCGGATACAGATACCGGTGCAGTGCGGTCTCCGCGCCGTTTTCTGTATAGGCTTCGTAAGCGGTTCCGCCTGCGCTGACAAAAGCACGCACCGCATCTGCCTCTTCCGCAGAGAGATATTCCTCCGGCGGAATCAGAAGTACACGAATCCCAAAGGGATTATCCCCCAGATGTTCCGCCGTGGTGATGCTGACAGAGTAACCTGCATTGCGGAGTGCACTGTACAGGGCTCCGCGCATCGCGGTCTGGGAATTGATGGATTTTTTCAATGTCTGCTGATCATTTTCACGGGCATCGGCAATGAACACAGCATGATCCGACCAGAGAAGTCCGATTCCCTCATGCACACGGTGCGCACCCATGATAAAGTCATTCATCCGATGCAGGAATGCGACCATTCTGCCGGCGTTTTCGTAGTTCGCGGTTTTCGAGCCATCATAATTCAGCACGCCGCAGCTGTTGGGATACGGTACGCCGGGAACGGGACAGTCTCCGCGCCACTGATAGTAGACCACACCCTTCACACCGCTCCCGATGGTGGCATAGGTATTGCGGTTAAAGATATACAGCGGAATATAGGTACGACTGTCCAGCTCAATACACCAGCTCTGCTTACCTTCCAATTCTGCCGCGCACTGTGCCGTATCCCCGACCATGCAGAATGCATTGTACTCACCGCCACAGGCACGGATATAGGTCGTATATCCCACAATATCCATGGATTTTGCATTGGCAAACATATCAATGCCGCGGAAAGGAAGCCAGGCGCTTGGATAACATGCCGTGAAACAAGTGTAGGTAGGCAGATCAGCCCCCCGCTTTGCTCCGTCAGAAGCATTATCCAGGAAAGCCGTCAGGCTGTCTCTGGAAAAGATACGCCAGAGTGCCCACATCCGATCTCCCTGCTCCTTGCGGGAATGCGGCGGTTCATACGTTTTGGCCTCCTCATCGGTGAGGATTTTTTTATCCACAAGCCAGCGGCGGTATTTTTCAATGGCACAGGGATGGTAATCGTAGAATCCCCCGCGCGGGTAATGAGGTTCATTGTAAATCTGATATGCTACCACTCCGGGATAGCGGCTGTAGTGTTCACTAAGCGCACGGGCGTGTGTAACGTTATCCTCCAGAATGCCGTCATGGTGCATGGTTGTCTGGATAAAATCGCACCACACTGTGAGATCCTGCGGAGTACCTTCGTTGTCAATCATGGCGATATCCCGGAAATTCCGCAGATTTACAGCATATCCCTCAAGGCGGACAGAGACGGAGATATCGTTCTTCTCCGCTTCCTCAATCATCGCGTCGATCAGGGGCGTATCGATCACCATGTTTCCGTTTTCATCCAGTTCAGTCAGTCCGAGCGCCGCGAAGCGGACATGATTGATCCCCATCTCCGCCATCATGCGCAGATCCTTTTTCATCTCACCGATGCGGTCTCCCTCCGGCGGTACCGGGAACTTTGATTTATGGAAAGAGGGATAGTAGGATTCCCCAATGGCAAGGATTTTTCTGCCGTCTCTTGTCAGAATTCCGTTTTCAATACGATACATACTTCTTATCCTTTCCTCGTTTATGGGTTTATTATAGCAGTATCTCTTGACATTGGGAATACAAATTTGTATAATGAGGATATAATTTTTTATCATTCGGAGCCGTTCTATGCGTATTCAGCTGCTTGTCTGCCTCAGCGCCCGACGCAAAGCTTTCATCATGGAGGATTTCATCGGGTCAAACGATATATTTGCACTGGTGAAAACCGGCAGCTTCAGTTTTTCTTCTGAAGGAATAAGCCATACCGTCAGTGCACTGGAGGGCGCATTGTTCCGCAGCGGTGTTCTGTATCACAGAGAGGTAAAAGAACCGCTCGAGATGATTCTTTTCCGATTCAAAGCCGATGAGCCGCTTTTTTTCACCGACAAAATAACTTTCCGGGACACGGACCGTATCCGTTCCACCATTGCCATGCTGCAGCAGCTGGACCGCGGCATTTACCAGGATGAGTTTGAGATGCGTGCCTCTCTGTTCTCCGATATTGCTGTCCAGTACAGGCTGGAGCAGAACGCAGAAATTCCCGCCGCAACGGATGATCCAATCCGTAAGGCAATTGCACGGATCAGTGGGGACATACACAAAAATATCACCATTGGAGAACTTTCCCTGCATAGCGGATTATCCCATGCACAGTTCATCCGCCGCTTCCGGCGCATCACGGGCATGACACCGTCGGAATATCTTGCCCTGCTCCGTCTGCAGAAAGCCAAATCCCTGCTCACGGATACCGATCTGCTCATCCGTGAGATTGCGCCCGCATGCGGGTTTGAAAACGAATACTACTTCAGCAATTTCTTCAAAAAACACACGGGCACCTCCCCCAGCGCATACCGAAGTCTCACTCTGCGGTAATTTCGCCCTTTGCACAAAAAAAACCGGAAACATCCGCAAAAATTTTCAAAAAAATCTTGCAGAAAACTCTGTACAAATGAGCGAAACAGTGATACAATTAAGTGTAATTATTTTTTAAGGAGTACACTCATGAAGAAAATCTATGAAGGCAAAACCAAGGATGTCTACTCTCTCGACAACGGCAACGTTCTTCTGAAATTCAAGGACGACTGCACCGGCAAGGACGGCGTATTTGATCCCGGTGAAAACACCGTCGGTCTGACCATCGAAGGCATCGGCCGCGCTAATCTGGAAACTTCCATCCACTTTTTTGAGCTTCTGAAGAAAGCCGGCATCAAGACACATTACGTTTCCGCCAATATTGAGGATGCCACCATGGAAGTACTCCCCGCAGAGTGCTTCGGCAAGGCACAGGGCGGCGGCGGTCTGGAAGTTATCTGCCGTCTCGTTGCAACCGGCAGCTTCATCCGCCGTTACGGCGAATACATCAAGGACGGCACCGTACTTGATGGCGGCTATGTGGAATGCACTTTCAAGAATGACGAAAAGGGCGATCCGCTGGTAACCGGCGAAGGTCTTGCCGCACTGGGCGTTATGTCTCCCGCTATGTTCGAAAGCATGAAGGCACAGACGCTGGCTATCACCAAGATCGTTGCCGATGATCTGAAGAGCATCGGTCTGGATCTGTGGGATATCAAGTTTGAGTTCGGTTACAACAACGGCGAAGTGGTTCTCATCGATGAGATCGCTTCCGGCAACATGCGCGTCTACAAGGACGGCAAAATCGTTGAGCCTGTTGAACTGACCAAGCTGATCCTCGGCAGATAAGATATTATACACAAAACACCTCTCTGCAATGCAGAGAGGTGTTTTCTCATCAGCCCATAACGCGCAGGATATATGCCAGCATAATCTTGGCGTATTCCACAAGCCGGTCGCACTCGATATGTTCATCCGGCTGATGTGCTCCGCCGTAGACGCTGAATCCGCGTCCGATGCCGAATCCGTATGCCTGCGGGCTGCCGTATTTCAGGATCACAGACAGATCGCTGAGGCAGGAGCCGCATACTTTCAGCTCACGTCCCACTACTTCCTGTGCCGCCGTCTGCATATCCAGAATGGAATCGCAGTCGGGTTCGGAATACACATAGTGGAAGAACCGGTTGGTCGACTCAACGGTCTCACCGACGATACCCATCGGGGCAAGTTTTTCGCGGAGGCGCTCTTCCATTGCACGGTATTCCGCAAATATTTCCTCACGGGTACGGTCGGTATACATGGTGAACATCACTTCGCCCACGCCGAGATCGGCACCCTTTTCGCCGGCTTTGATCCCCATATAACGAAGAGCGGTAGAGGGAATCACCGTTCCGGCATAGAAGCGGTTCTTCTCCAGCTCCGCTGTACGCTTCTCTTTGAGTTTATCAAGTTCTTCCATAACGATCGGAATAGCCAGCGCCGTCAGGCGGGCGTTATCCACCGGATTTTCCGTATGCCAGCGATAGCGGAACGTACCGCCGCCGGATGCGCAGTGCCAGATTTCATAATCCTTGCCGTCCATGTTGACAATTCTCTCGCAGGGATACCGGAGGCATGCGGCAAGGGCGCCGTTGGAGCCGCCTTTCTCTTCATCGCAATATGCGGTAAAGAGTATATTCGCCTTCGGCGCAAATCCGTTTTCACGGAGAAGCTTCATGATAAAGAGCGCTGTCGCGATGGCATATTTATCGTCGCAGGCACCGCGTCCCCAGATTTTTCCGTCACGGATTTCCCCTGCCAGCGGCTCAAAGCTCCAGTTTCCGCGATCACCGATCACAACGGTATCGGAATGTCCCATGAGCATCAGCGCGTCGGTATCCTCTTTGCCGCGCCAGCGCGCGGTTACGTTCGGACGGTTTTCAAGTCCACGTCCCCGCAGCGCATCGGGATGCTGCTCATAATGGGGCAGATCCAGCGGCGTGTACAATTCACTCTCCAGCCCCATCTCACGGCACAGGCTGTCGATATACTCAGCACATTCCTTTTCGTTCCCGTGCGTACCGAAATTCTCGGAATTGATACGCACCAGACAGCAGAGAAGGTCAAACAGTTCCTCTTTGCGTTCTTCAATCAGCGTACAGTATTTTTTCAGATCCGTCATTGCTATGTTTCTGCCTTTCTTTATCAGTATATACATTATACCATAGTTGCACGTCGGAGACTGCCGGGATTCCGCGTCAGCGGAACGCGGACAAAGTCCGCGCGGCAGGCTCGCGTACACAGCAAGCTGACGTGCAATTACAGTAAAACTGTATGCTGTGTACATTATACAATAATTACGTTGAAAAGACAATATTTTCTTTACCGTAAGACCTGACAAATTTATATACATTTATGGGAATTTTCTATTGTTATTACGTTTTAAGCATGCTATAATAAATCTGCCAGCGTCGGAACTGCTTTTTCCGGAATGCTGACAACAGAACAAAATTTTCGGGAGGTTCTCCATGAAAAAACTGAAAATTGGTGTAATGGGTGCGCGCCGCGGCATGAGCATGATCCGCGTTCTGCTGCACCATCCGGATGCGGAGCTGGTCGCTGTCTGCGACAAATATGAACCGTTTCTGGATAACGTCCGCTCAGAGGCGGACAAAGCCGGGATATCCATTGTTACCTACAATAATTTTGACGATTTCATTGAGCACGACATGGACGCGGTCATTCTCGCCAACTATGCCCACGAGCACGCGCCCTTTGCCGTCCGCTGTCTGAAAGCGGGCAAACATGTACTCTCCGAAGTTCTTCCCTGCGGTACCATTGCCCAGGGAGTTGAGCTGATCGAAGCGGTGGAGGAAAGCGGACTTGTCTACGCCTATGCGGAAAATTACTGCTATATGCAGCACAATTTTGAGATGTGGTACCGCATCAAAAACGGCGATATCGGCGAGATCAGCTACGCGGAGGGAGAATACGTCCACGACTGCACCTCTATCTGGCCGAGCATCACCTACGGTGAGCCAGATCACTGGCGCAACAACATGCATGCGAATTTCTACTGCACCCACAGCCTCGGTCCGATGCTGATGAGCATCGGCAAGCGCCCCATCAGCGTTGTGGGATTTGAGATGCCCGAATTCGGTCGCGGCGGCAACGTACCGTGGCACGGTGCAGGTGCGGGTCTGGAAATGGTTACACTGGAAAACGGATGCGTATGCCGTTCCCTCCACGGTCATCTCCGTCGGGAGCATGAGCGGAATTACAACTACATGTTCTACGGGGATTTCGGTATGATGGAATCCTCCCGCTTCAAGGATACTCCTCTGCTCAATGTATATCGGGAAGGCGATAAATTCTGTGCCGGCACATGGGAGAAGTACGATCCCCAGCCGCGCATCAAGCTGAACATGGATGTATCTCAGGCGGGACACATGGGATCGGATTATTATGCCACGCACTTCTTCATTGAAAAGATCCTCGGCAGACCTGACGGTGCGGAATGGTCCATTGATGTCTATCAGGCTGTGGAGATGGGCATATGCGGACTTCTGGCGCACCGTTCCGTGCTGAACGGCAACCGTCCCGAGAGAGTGCCGGATTTCCGCATCAAGGCGGAACGGGATGCATACCGCAATGACAATGACACCACGATTCCCGGTGTGGAGAATGGGCATATCGTACCGATTTCCTCCATCCCGTCTGTACGTCCGATGGATGAACAGTATTTTACCTACCACCGTCAGCTGTGGGATGAGAAGAAAAATTTCACGGAATATCCGTACTGATCCCTCCAAAACTGAAAAACGCCCCGTTGTCTCAGACAATGGGGCGTTTTTGATACAAAAATCAGCCGCGCTGTGCTTCAAGGAACTGAAGATAGCTCTCTTTTGTGAATGCGGGCGTATAGGATGCCTTGACTTCCTTTGCCGCGGCGGCATCCTCAACGAGAAGATCCGCTGCAGTCATAGCAAGAAGTTTTGCACCGTCCAGATAAGCGATGCGCTTGTCACTGACAAGGAGATCCACACCGTGCAATGTACCGTTGAATCCGCCGTAGGTCGGCTGGATGCAGGGGATAATCTGGCTCAGATCGCCCATATCGGTGGAACCGGTGGTGGGAACACCGCGATGGGTACTTCCCTCTCCCCAAAGCGCCACAGCATTCGCTTCCATCACTTTACCCATGGACTCCGACTGCTGCAGGGGCAGATAACCAGGCAGC
>SVTS01000049.1 GCA_015063645.1 Oscillospiraceae bacterium
TCGCTCCCCGAATCCTTGCCGATGAGCAGTTTCCTGTTTATCGAGATCGCTCTGTAAATACCACTTGAACAGGACAACTATCTGTTGGTCGATGGTCTGAAGGAACAAATGCCGGTTTTGTCCATAGTATAAAAGCTCGTTATCCGGCGGAGGTATATATGCATATACAGAAAGCAAAAGAGATCATCGCCGCCAATTACGGCACAGAGGAAAACAGCCTGTGCTGGCTTCTGTATGAGGAATGTGTGTTTTCTCCGGCGGCGTTCTGGGAATTATACGATGCAATCGCCTGTGTAACGCGGCACTCCGTCCGCTGTGAGGAACTGTCCGCGCAGATCGCCATCGGGTATCAGAGATTCCTGAAAGAGCTCATCTGTCATTTTGATCCCCACGATGTAGCTGTGATGGATGGGCTTCCCGAAAACTGGCACGAATACATGGAGCGGCTCGATTTTGCCGTCCGCGCTTATTTTGAGGAAAGACCGGAATGGCTGGAAGACAGGCGCTTTGATCTGCAGAAACCGAAAGGATGATACCTCATGGCAAGAGCAAAATATCAGGTGCTGGTGATCCCGTACCGGAAAACTGATGCGGGGATCCTGTACGGCATTTTCCGCCGGAGCGATATGGCGGACTGCTGGCAGTTCATCGCGGGCGGCGGCGAGGATGAGGATAAAACACCGCACGTATCCGCAAAAAGGGAAGCCTTTGAGGAAGCCGGCATCCCGGACGGGGCGGTATTCACGGAACTGGAGACGAAATGCAGTATCGCCACCGAATGCTTCCGGCGCGCCCGTGTTCTCTGGGGCGAGGACTGCCTTGTGATCCCCGAGCACTGCTTCGCCGTGGAGGTGACGGATGCGGATCTGCAGATCTCCCGTGAGCACGTCTGCTTTGCGTGGGTTACATATGAGGAAGCGAAGCGGAGACTGCGCTATGACAGCAACAAAGTAGCCCTGTGGGAGCTGGACAACAAACTCCGGCTGGGGATCATCCGCTGAGGTTCCGGGGGAGAGGAGTACCATGACGGATTTTCTGCTGAAAATTTTTGTGAAAAACTATCGGGATACGGGGAATCCCGCCGTGCATTCTGCCATCGGCAGGATGGCGGGCATTGTTGGGATCGTATGCAACTGTCTGCTGGCGGCCGGAAAACTGATCATCGGTCTGACGATCGGTTCTCTGTCCGTGGCGGCGGACGGTGTGAACAATCTCTCCGATACAGCCTCTTCCGTTGTGACCGTGCTCGGTTTCCGTCTGGCACAGCATCCGGCAGACAGGGATCATCCCTACGGGCACGCGCGCTATGAGTATCTGTCTGGCCTGGCGGTTTCCATGCTGATTTTGCTTGTGGGGGCTGAGCTTGTGAAATCGTCCGTGAACCGGATTTTTCATCCGGTTCCGGTGCATTTCACAGTGACCGCAGGAGCGGTACTGCTGATTTCCTCCGCCGTGAAAATCTGGATGGCGGTCTTTTTCAGAACACTGGGAAAGCGTATCCGTTCCGATACGCTTTTGGCGGCGGCGGCAGACAGCCGGAATGATGCGGCGGCGGGTGCAGCGGTGCTGCTGAGCTGTCTGGCGGACAGGTTTTTCGGCGTGCACATCGACGGCTTTGCGGGCCTTGCCGTGGCGGTGTTCATTCTGTATTCCGGCATAGGGATTGCGCGGGATACGATCTCCCCGCTTCTGGGAAGAAGAGCCGATACGGAACTGGAGAAGCAGCTCTCGGAGCTGGTTCTGTCCCATGAGGGGATTCTCGGCATACACGATCTGCTTTTTCACGACTACGGTCCGGGACAGTGCTATGCTTCTTTGCATGTGGAGATGAGTGCGGAGGAGAATCCGCTGCTCTGCCATGATATCATCGACGATATCGAGTGTGACGCGCTGGAAAAACTGCATGTCCATCTGGTGATCCATTACGATCCCGTTATCGAAAACGACGCGGAGCAGAAGGAGATGCAGGCATTTGTGGAGCAGATCATATGCGGTGTGGACCCCCGGCTGTCCCTGCACGATTTCCGCATTGTGCGCGGAGCGGAGAGGGCGAAACTGGTGTTTGATCTGTCCGTGCCGTACTCCATGACCGACCGGCGGGGGGAGATTCGGAAAAAGATAGATGAAGAACTTGCCCGAAGCGGCAGGGCATATACAACCGTTATACGCTTTGATGCGAAAGCCTGAGAGCGGCTTGTTTGTTTTCTGTGAATATTCTTAAACCGCCGGAAAGAAGAGGTATACCCATGCTGAATCCACACATACATCTGAACCGTATCGAGTTCATCATCACATACGCCTGCACGGGACGGTGCATCCACTGCTCCCAGGGGGATCATGACGACTGCGGTACATACATCGACGGCGATGCCGCCGCACGGGTTGTGCGGCAGACGGCACAGCTGTATGATATCCGCTCCGTGATGACCTTCGGCGGCGAGCCGCTTCTGCATTCTGATGCGGTCTGCCGCATCCATACTGCCGCCCGCGAGGCGGGCATCCCGAAAAGACAGCTGATCACAAACGGATTTTTCAGCCGGGACTGGGCAAAAATCCGGGAAACGGCGCGTGCCCTTGCCGCCGCCGGCGTGAACGATCTGCTTCTGTCCGCGGATGCGTTCCATCAGGAGACGATCCCATTGGAAGCGGTGAAACTTTTCGCCGCGGAGGTGATGGATGCGGGGATGCCCCTGCGGCTGAATCCCGCATGGCTGGTCAGCCCGGAGGATGACAATCCGTACAACGAAAAGACCCGCGCGATTATCGCCGAACTGACGGCGATGGGCGTGCCGCTGAACGGGGGCAACGTGATTTTTCCCGAGGGGAGGGCGGCGCGGTATCTGGCGCAGTATTTTGACGCGGCAGCACCGGTGGTGAATCCCTATGAGGAGGATCCCGCCGATGTGCGGACGGTCAGCGTGGAGCCGGACGGCAGTGCGCTTGGCGGAAACGTGTACACGGATGAGATCGCCGATATTCTGGCGGCATACAGACCATAAAACGGAGGGAGTCCCGCGGAAAAGCGGTGCTCCCTCTTCCGAATGAGCCAAAAAGAAACCTGTTCGGTGAAAAGAATTGCCCTCCACTTGACAATCTGCGGCATATAGTTTATAATGGGAAAACAGAAAGCTGCGCTGACGAAAAGGACCGTCGGAGACGCCGGTCCCTGCACGGGCATATCCGAAAGCGTATGACAGGATGCTGTCCCGGGGGCGTCGGGGGGCGCGGGTCTCCTGCGGAAACCTCAAAATGCGAAGCATTTTGAAACGCTGACCGAGCCGGCAGGCGAGAAAGAGCCCCCCCTGAGAAAGCAAACAGTTACGCCTTACGCAACAGGAGAAAAAATGCACATTAATCAGTGCTTACTCAATCCGTGATAACATAAACCGAATATACCTGATATACACAAAGGAGAAAACATTATGTACATCTACGACATGCATGTTCATGCACACAATACACCTGCGAATCCGGCGGGGCTGCTTGCCAGACTGGAGGAAGCGGGCATGTACGGCGCGTGTATCTTTTCCCATAATCCGGAGGGGTTTCTGCTGGAGAAGCCGGGCATTTCCTTTGAGGCGCGGATGGCGGAGCTGAAGGCGTGGACAAAGGGATACGAGGACCGTCTGTTCCCCGTGCTCTGGGTCCATCCCGATGATGACAATGTCATCGAAAACATCCGCCGCGCGGCGGATGAGGGCGTCGCTGCGTTCAAGATCATCTGCAACAATTTCTATATCTACGAAGAGAAGCCTATGGCGATGCTCAGAGAAATGGCGCGGCTGGGCAAGCCGGTATTCTTCCACAGCGGCATTCTCTGGGACGGTCAGGTTTCCTCCGCATACAACCGTCCGCTGAACTGGGAGGCACTGCTCAAGATCGATGGACTCCGCTTCTCCATGGGCCACTGCTCCTGGCCGTGGATTGACGAATGCATCGCCCTGTACGGCAAATTCCTCAACGCGATGATCAAGGGCAACACGGCGGAGATGTTCTTTGATACCACCCCCGGCACGCCGGAGATCTACCGCCGCGAGCTGTTTACAAAACTGTATGCGCTCGGCTATGACGTAGGCAATAACGTGATGTTCGGCACTGATACCTATGCCCATGACCACAATACCGCCTGGTCGAAAAAGTGGCTGGAGATCGACCGGAAGATCATGGACGATCTGGGCGTGAGCCGGGCATACCGGGAGAAGCTGTACGGCGGCAATCTGCTGCGTTTCCTGGGCAAGACGGACGCCGCAGCGGAGAAGAATATCCCGATCCCCGACGATAACCGTCCGTGGAGCCCGGTGAATCCCGAGGCGGCGGAGATTATCGAAAAATGGTATAAGAAGCTGAACTTCCCGAAATGCTGTGATAAGCCGTTTTATGAGGCTCTGCGTACCATTCCCGTCTCCGACGCGATCACTGTGAAAAAATACGATCATAACTGTCCCGACGGCAAGCGGAATCTGCTTTCGTACCTTTTCTTCTGCGAGGAGACGGCGCGCCGTTATGCCGAGGCAGGCATTCCGGAGGAGATTCTGATCGACACGCTCCGGGATATCCCCCGCTGGACGGCGGAGTGGAGCAACGTCAAAGGAGAGCTGCATCTGAGTGAGCTCGGCTGGCTGGAGGGATCCGTGGATCTGCGCCTGTTCAAGCTGGGACGGCTCCAGTTCTGCCGGGGCAAAGCGGAGTGCGATGTGCCTCAGTACGGTATAAAGAAAGACGATCCCGTGCTGGTGATGCATATTCCCGCCGACGGCAAGCTGGATATCGATGCGTGCCGCGCATCCATGGAGATGGCGAAGGAATTTTACGCGAAATATTTCCCCGATTATACGTATAAGGCGTTCACCTGCCACTCCTGGCTGCTGGACGATTCCCTGAAAGCGTATCTCCCCGAGACGTCGAACATCATCCGCTTCGGCGAGCTCTTCACGAAAGTCCATGCGGACGACTCGGATGCGCTCCTGCGCTACATCTTCCGCTGGGATACCAATGAGATGAACCTGCCCCACGCGGTGTGCAATTCGGAATTCTCCCGCAAGATCAAAGCCGCCGCTATGCGGGGCGAGACTTTCCACGAGACCTACGGCGTAATTCCCGTGTGAGACTGCCATGCAGACACTGCTTGTGATATTTGAAATGCTGGGTACGGTGGCGTTCGCTGTGTCCGGAGCCTTCGTGGGGATCCATAAGAAGATGGATCTTTTCGGCATCGCCGTACTGGGCATGACCACCGCTGTTGGCGGCGGCATTATACGGGATGTTCTCCTGGGGGTGACGCCTCCCGCCTCTCTGTGTAATCCCGTGTACGCGCTGGTGGCGCTGGCATGTGCGCTGATCACCTTCCTCCCCGCCGTCCGCCGCCTGATCACCCATCGTCAGAAGCTGTATGATGTAATTCTGCTGGTGCTGGACTCCGTGGGACTGGGCGTGTTCTCCGTAGTGGGCGTCCGTGCGGCATTCGCCGCCGGATTCGGCGATAATCTGTTTCTGCAGGTGTTCGTCGGCGCCATGACCGGCGTGGGCGGCGGCGTCCTCCGCGATGTGATGGCGGACTGTACCCCCTATGTGTTCTCCAAACATATTTACGCCTGCGCATCCATTGCGGGGGCGCTGGTGTGTGCGGTGCTCTGGCGATTCCTCGGGGAGCTTCCGTCCATGATCCTCGGCGCGCTTCTCACTTTCATTCTGCGGCTTCTCGCCGCAAAATTCCGCTGGAGTCTGCCCAAAGCGTGAGGGGATACCGACCTCTGCAAAGATTTCCGCCGTCCCCTGCGGGATGTCTGTTTCCTTTTTGCAATCATATATATAACAAAGGAATATTGCCTATGAACCGAACGCCTATCCGGGTTTCTCCCGCCGACTATCCCGCCGCGTATGCGGAAATTCTCACCGCGCCTGCTTTTGACAGTTCCTGTTCCCCTGAGGCGAGGGTGATCTATCTGGAGAGGGACGGGGGACTGTTCCTGAAATCCTCTGCTGCCGGCACACTGGCGCGGGAGGCGGCGATGACCCGCTTCTTCCATACGCATCACCTTGCCGCCGAGGTGCTGGATTACCGCACAGAGGGCGAGAGGGACTGGCTGCTCACTGCCCGTGTCCCCGGCGAGGATGCCACCCATGCGGAAAATATTGCCGATCCGGCGCATCTCTGCCGGGTGATGGCTGAGGTGCTGCAGATCCTGCGGGAAATCCCGCCGCAGGGATGCCCCGTGCCGGATCACACCGCGCGTTATCTGCGTACCGCTGAGGAGAATTACCTCCGGGGTGCGTACGATCTTTCCTATTACAGCGAGGATTACGGCGATATCACCGCCGATGAGGCGTACCGGATCGTGACCGACGGCGCATCCGCTCTGCGCAGATGTGACGTGCTCCACGGCGATTTCTGCCTGCCCAATATCATGCTGCTTGACGGAAAATTCTCCGGCATCATCGACGTGGGCAACGGCGGCATCGGCGACCGGCGCGTGGATCTGTGGTGGGGTGCATGGACGCTCCGCTTCAATCTGAAAACCGACGCATGGCGGCAGTATTTTCTTGATGCCTGCGGCGGGACCGATGGGGAGGACAGGGAAGTATTCCGCCTGATTGCCGCGGCGGAATGCTTCGGATAAAATATTTCCGGCTGTAAACTGTTCAGGAAAAATTTCCACCCCGTCCAAAACCACGAAAAAAAGAAAAAATCCTGCAAACATCTTGACAGCGGCATTTTGTTCGTTTATAATATATGTGAAATACCCCGATATATAATTTTCTTTCTGAAAGGATTACTACCATGAAGAAATGGCTTGCACTGCTTCTGGCTGGCATTATGTGTGCAGCTATGGCAGCTCCCGCATTCGCAGCAGAAGAATCTGAGTTTGTAACCGATGTTATCAATTCCGGCATCGTTAAGAGCGTTACCGTTCCGGATCATCAGGTTGCTGATGCAAAGAACTCCTATAACCCTGCCATGGGCTTCGATGGCAATCTGAACACCCGTATGTGCGTCAACATTGACACCGCCGCAGGCGAGTGGGCAATCGTTGAGCTGAACGACACCTACATTGTTAAGGGTCTGGATATCAGCTGGAACAACGGTCACTCCCGCTTCTATGACGTTGAGGTTTACACCTCCGTTGACGGCGAGAACTGGTCCGTTGCTGCAAAGCGCGGCGGCACTGCTGTTGCAGCAGGCTCCAAGGGCTTCTCCAAGCTGCCTTTCGACGCTCCCATGATCGCTAAGTACATCAAGATTCAGTGCTGGGGCAAGACCGACACTGTTGACATGGTTTATGACAGCGTTCCCAACGCAAAGGGCGCTCTCCAGTCCTGGCTGACCTTCTGGGAAATGAAGATCGATGCCACCAAGGAAGATATCGTTATCCCCGGCACCGGCAAGATCGTAAGCATGACTTCTGCTGACTATCAGGATCAGGAGAAGGGCGACACCTACGCTCCCATCAAGGGCGCTGACGGCGACATCAAGACCCGCGTTTCCATCAACATCGATTCTGCTGACGGCGAGTACATCATCGCTGAGCTGGATAAGGTTTCTTCCGTTACCGGTCTGGATATCATCTGGAATAACGGTCATACCCGTTTCTATGACGTAGAGATCGCTGTTTCTGAGGACGGCGAGAACTGGACTGTTGCAGCTCCCCGCGCAGGCACTGAAGTTGCCAAGGAGAAGCTGGGCGTTTCCGCTCTCAAGTTCGCTGCTCCCGTTGATGCCAAGTACATCAAGCTCACCTGCTGGGGCAAGACCGATCTGGCTGACAACGTATTCGACGGTGCTCCCGGCGAAAACGGCAAGGTTATTTCCTGGCTGACCTTCTTTGAGATGACTGTTAATACGCAGACTGTTATTACCCTGACTCCTCCTGCTGCAGAGGCTGAAGAAGCTGCTGCTCACAGCTGTGAAGAAGAGTGGGCTCCTGTAACCGAGTGGGTTGAGGAAGCTGCATGGGTTGAAGAAGAAGCATGGGTTTCCGAAGGCGAGTGGGTCGAGGACGACTGCTGGCACATCGAAGAGGACAACTGGTTCTGATTTAACTGAATAAGAATTATGCGGGGGAACCTTTTAAAAAAGGTTCCCCCGTACCCCTTTCCAAAACCTTTATGGCAATTACAAAAAGAAGTGCAGCTGAAACTGTCCGAAAAGTTCAGCTGCACTTTATTTGTTATATGATGTAAAAGGTTGAGGGGATACGGGGGGACTGTGGGGCAATGCCCCTTTCAAAAAGTCCCCCCAGCGTTTTCCTTTACTCAAAATCCTTCAGATCAAATGACCAGTCCTCACGCTTCTTGTAGGACGTGTTGAACTTCTTTGTCAGAATGCCTTTCTCCTCCAGATGCGCATAGCAGGCGCGGTCGCATGCCCGTCCGCAGATGGAACAGGGATAGCTGTGATGCGCCGGCGGATAGAAGAAAATCTCATCGAGAATCTCCTTCGCGCGTTCTTTTGAAATCTCCGCGTCGCCGGCGATAATGGAAAGCCGATCTTCAAAATCCGGGAACGCTGTCGGCGGCATAAAGGGATTCGTCAGTCCGCTGGCACCGTTGTAATAGACGGCGCAGCGCCAATCGTCCCGCTCACCTTCTTCGGATATGCATTTGCCGGGGCATGCATTGCGGCACGCACCGCATTTGTCGCACAGATGCGGCTCGACAACATCCGTCGCCTCGAATTCCGCGTCGGTCAGAATGAAGCAGTAACGCACCATTGGACCGAATGCATCCGTCAGAAGTGCGCCGGAGAGACCGCGCTCGCCCAGTCCGCACCGGATCGCCGCGTCCTCAAAATTCATCTGCACCTCGGCGGTAACGCCGCGCCAGATCGCATCGTAGGCAACCTCGGGATTCATGCCGTCTTTCTCCGCCATGATCTGCTGATGCCGTCTCTGCGGCAGAGCCAGATATCCGTCATGCTCGATCAGATTCGCGACGCGCAGCTGTGCCATCGGCATGATGGTCTCTTCCATGTTCTCCACACCCATGGTGGTGTACTGATAATATGTTGAGCCTTCTTCAATGCCGCGGTAAATGCCGCGGAGAACGCGGAACGCCAGACCGATCACCGTCTTCGTCTCCGGAAGGATTTTGAAAATCGCATCATCCGGGGCAAAACGGGACGCGGGCGCAAAACCGACAATGTCCGCACCGTTCTTCTTCGCAAGAGCGATGATTTCTTCACGCAAATTCGTCATATCACAGCTCCCCCTTCAGATGCTTGTAGCAGGCAATGTCGCATTTTTTGCCGCAGATGCAGGGCGCATAGCCCCAGTTTGTGGGCGGCAGGAATTTCAGATGCGGATACAGCGCCCGCGCGCTTTCCGCATCAAATACCTTTTCGCCATTCAGAATCGCCTCGCGCTCGGGATGATCCTTCAGGAAATCCTCCGTCATGTGCGGGTTGGATTTGTGCGCACCGCGGTAGTAGACCGCGCACGTCCAGGTGTTCAGTCCCTCGTCGGTGATCGCATTGCCGGGGCATGCCGCCTTGCAGGCTCCGCACTTGTCGCAGATGGGCGTGGCGTCAATCTTATCCAGCTCCAGCGGAGCATCGGTGATGATGAAGCAGTAGCGCAGGAAGGGACCGTAGTCGCGGTTGATCACCTTGCCGCTGAGACCGGTCTCGCCGATGCCGCAGGCTTTGGCAGCACGGCCGAAATCGATGATCACGTCCGGCGCAGGCTTGCCGGGAGCCACTGCTTCCGCGTGGATCAGCTCATATGTGTCCATAACCTCGGGGTTGGTGGTCTTGTCGCCCTTGACGCGGAGATTGGGCACTGCCTTCTGCAGGCAGGCGTCGTAGCCCTCGTTCTCGATCATGGCGCCGATCTTGAGCAGGAAGATCTCCGCCATTTCCTCATCGGTGTATTTTACGCCGACGGAGGTGTAAGTGTAGAGCTGATTTCCGTTTTCCATAGCGCGGTACATGCCGCGGGGAACGGGAAAACCGAAGCCGATGATGCACTTCGCCTTCGGCAGGATCATGCGCGGGTCACGCTGGGGATCCGCTTCGTCATACACGGCGCCGATGCCGCATACGGCGGCACCCAGATCCGCCGCGCGGGCTTTGATCATTTCACTTGTCAGCATTCCGGTCTCCTTTCCGATATTCTTCAAGCGAAATGTGTTCACTGTTTTCCTTGGAGGTATTGGCGTTCTCCACGATCATTACCGTTGCGTCGGGGGTGACGACGATGTGGTGCCACACTGCCCGGGGAACATTGTACATCTTGCATTTCTCCATGACGTACGGCTGATCCTCCACGTACAGAACGGCGCTTCCCTCAACAAGCAGGAAGACTTCATCGGTGCACATGTGCCGCTCCAGCTGATTGTAAGCGGCAAATTTCGGTCCGTAGCGCAGAAATGCAACGCGCCATCCGTCAGAGTCCATCAGGGCACGGTAGCCCTCGCCTTTGTATTCCAGAATATCCATTATCGATCCATCCTCCACGGTTTCCCCGTTCTCAGGGGTTCTTCAAATTTTCCTTCCATGCAGCCGCCTTTTTTCTCCAGCATGGAGACGCATCCGCGGATGCAGCCGCCGCATTTTGCCATATTATAGCCGACCCAGCTGGGGAAGTAACGCTGGAGTGAGGTGTATACCTTCATGATCTCCTGCTCGTTTGCTTCCACGCCGTCCTTCTCCATCAGATTCAGCTTGCCGTCCTCGTTTTTATCCCAGACTTCCTTCGGCACAAAGGGGTTGTAGTATCTGCCCGCGTGGGTGTAGAACGCGTAACAGCGCCACATATCGATGTCGCCCCACTCGCAGATCTTGCCGTCCAGATTGACGGAGATGGTCTTGCCGGAGTTGATGGCGGGGATGCATCCGCCGGGGCATTCGCGCACACACGCGCCGCATTTGCGGCACAGCGGCGGTCCGGAGTACATTTCATCATATTCCAATTCCGCATCGGTGAAGAGGAACGCGATACGCTGCAGGGGACCGAACTGGGGTGTCAGCAGCATTTTGCTCCAGCCGATCTCGCCGAGACCGCAGGCAACGGCGGCAAGGCGGAACTGGAACTGGAGATCGGGTGCAACGCCGCCTTCGCGGGCGGGACGGGTGAAGTTGACGCTGCGGTGATGTGCGGTGGCCGTTTTGGCGTTTTCGGAGACTTCGATCTGCTCCTCGGGGGAGAGTGTGCTTCCGGGGCTGCCGTCCATATCGGAAACAACGCCGCGGGCGCCGGTATTGCGGTAGACGAATGCCTCGTAACCCTCGTCCTCGATCAGTTTACCTACCTGATACAGGACGGCAGGGGCGAAGATCTCGTTGATGCCGCCGTACGCCATGGACGGATACTGGAAGAACTGCGTGCCTTCCTCGATTCCGCGCTGCACGCCGCGGGGAATGCGGAAGATGAATCCGATCACGCTCTTTGCTTCCGGAAAGAGAAACTGCGGATTCATCTCGTCGGGGGCGCCGTTGAATCGGCTCATCGGTCCGATGCCGCACGCATCTGCGCCCGCCGCCAGCGCCGCCTCCTTGATCATCTGACTTGTCAGCATATGTACCTCCATATGGGGAATTTTTGTTTTTTTGCCGGACCCCTTCCCGAAAACTTTTATACTATGGGACAGGGCGCACTATGTGAGTTATCTGACGATTGCAGCAAAAGCAATAATCGGACTGCGCTTCCGCCGCAAGTATTTGCGGCGAAACCCTGGCTGATATTGCGGCGCAAGCACTTGCGCCGCTGGATTCACGCCTGACTGCATGTCAGCATTCGCCGCGGGGTGCAGGGGACAAGTCCCCTGCCGGGGTATGGGGCGGAGCCCCATAATCATTTACTCAATCCTCCGTACCCTCATCCCCGTCTCTCCGTTTTCCAGAACGTAGGGATAGACGCTGTGCTGGGGTTCCAGGAGGGCAAGGAGATCTCCGCTGTATTTGCCGCGGAGGTAGGCGTTCAGCACCATGGCGGGGGCACGGTGGACGCGGGTCGCCAGCTTGGCGGCAACGAAGAATGTATCGTAGAGATGCATGTCCTCGGGACGGACAAAATTGGTGATTTCCGGCAGGCGGAGGATGTTCGCCTCTTTCTTCAGATAATCGCGGCACATGCCGCTGAACTGATAGGCGTTGTCCCGTGCGGCGATCTCCGCCTCATGGGCGACGAGATTGTCGTGGAAGTTGTGGGCGGAGCAGAAATTCAGACATCCGCTGTTCGCCAGCATGTACAGTTTTTTGCCGTTTTTCTGCGCCCAACCGTGCAGAATCCGGATGGTGTCAAAATCGCGGTTCAGCTCCCGCTTCATGTAGTATCCGTCAAAATATTCTGCCAGATAATCCATGCCCTCGACGGTGCCGATTTCCATGTTTACCGAGGCGCGCACTTCCAGCCCCTCAAAATTTGCTTTAATGAATTTCGCGATCAGAGGGGAAGTGGTGGTGACGGATGCGAGAGTGTAGTGGGACTGCATATAGTCCACCGTCGTGCCGATTTTATTGAAGAACGATCGCGACTGGCTTTCCGCGCCGTAACAGTTGGCATTGAATAGGATGTTCAGGGGGATTTTCCAGCCGCTGAGCGTTTCCAGCGCGTCAGTTTGCCTCTTCTGCATCTCCCACGGCGGCAGTTCTCCGTCCATCAGCTGACTGGAACGACCGTTGGGGAAATCGCCCCACGAAAAATAGACTTCGTAGATCCGGTCGCGGTTCGCGCCGATGCATTCCAGAAAAGCCGGATCCGGACGCCCGAGACCAACGGAGAATTTCAAAAAATCACCTCTTTTTGCAGAGACTCAGACATGTTTTTACCATATTATATCATAAAATATTTCGCAATAGTAGCACAAAACGATACCTCAATAGCACAAAATAGAGATATATGAAAAAATGTAAATTCTCTATTGCATTTTACCATGTTATGTGCTATACTTGATACGAGCAAAGCAGTATCGATATTTGCTGAAATTATTATTGGAGGAGTAACATCATGAAAATGTACGCACGCTTTATCGCCGGGCTTCTCAGCCTGATTCTGCTGGCATCCTGTGCTCCCGCAGACGATCCGCAGGACACCGCAGCGGATACCACTGCCGCAGTGGATACCACCACTGCTGAAGAAACGCTTGATCCCAACCTGCGCGCCAATCATTTTGACTCCATTCCCGAGGGGACAAAATTTGATGGCGCATCTGTTGTATGTTTGTTTGACGGAAATGATTCCTTTATCACCGGTAAAACCGCCAATCTCTGGATGTATAATGACCTGCTGGGCACTGACAGCATCGGCGATCCTGTTTCCGACGCCGTATGGCAGAGAAACCTGACCACGCAGGAACGGCTGGATATCAAACTGACCTGGCGTCCCTCCGGTTATACCAGCTACAGCGATAACCGTCCGCTGTTCCAGCAGATGCTGATGAGCCAGGACGCTTCCTTTGATTTCTTCCTGGCAACCGGTACGACCCTGTCCTACGTCGGCATGGGTCAGTATATGCGCGATCTCAGCCATATGCCCCACGTAGACTGGGAGTCTCCCTGGTGGTGGCAGAAGGTCAATGATGATCTCTCCCTGGACGGCAAGACCAGACAGTTCGTTATCGGCGATATGCTGATGACCAACCTGGCGCAGTGCTCCGTTACCTATTTCAATAAGGCTCTGTATGAGGATATTCACGGCAACCCGGATGATCTGTATGACATTACGCTGAGCGGCAAGTTCACCGTGGATAAGCTCCGCGAGCTCTCCGCCGCTGCCTACAAGGACGTAAACGGTGACGGCGCACGCGATGAAGGCGACCGCTACGGTATCGTCTGGACGCAGAGTGCAACCAGTGAGTTGTACGGCATGGTTGTCGGCTGCGGCGCACAGACCTATTCCCGCGGTGAGGACGGCATGATCAAGATCGACATGAATCATGAGCGCAACATCACGGTTGTCGAGAAGCTGACCGCGCTTCTGCACGATGCCGATGCGGTATCCCGTCAGAATCTTTCTGTCCGCAACATCGCGACCGCCTTTACTGAGAACAAGATGCTCTTCAGTATCAACGCGCTGACCTACACCGCCTCCATCCTCCGCGAAATGGAAGCCGACTACGGTATTCTGCCCCGTCCGAAACTGGATGAGGCGCAGGAGCAGTACTTTACCAACGTGCCGAACTCCGGAACGCTGCTCAGCGTTCCCGCCTACATCTCCGACAAGAAGTTCGAGATCGTCGGCGCGGCCTGGGAGGTTCTGAACGGGGAAGCACACCGTACTTATATGGATGCTCTCTGGGAGTTGACCATGAAAGCGAAGTATTCCCGTGATGCGCAGAGCGGTAAGTGCGTGGATCTCATTTACGCCGGTCTGACCAAGGATATTCTGAACGAGTATTCCAACTACAACACCGGTATCATCGCCAGATGCCTCGTCAATCCTGTCGTCGATCAGGTAGATTTTGCTTCCAAGTATGCGGAAAGCATTGAAGCCGCCAACCTGAAGTGGAACGAATCCATCGCTTCCCTCATCGGTGCGACGGAGAGTAAATAAGTTTCTGCCGGGGAACCCCCTTTGATAAAGGGAGTTCCCCGGACCCCTCCCCTAAACCTTTTAACCAAAATACAAATAAAGTGCAGCGGAACTTTTTCGATAAGTTTCGCTGCACTTATTTTTGTATAGTCCCGGAAGGTTTTGGGGAAGGGTGCGGGAAACCCCTTTCAGCAAAAGGGGTTTCCCGCAAAAAACGTATCCTTAAAGCTCACAAGTGCCCACGGTGCGCGGGAAAGGCAGTACGTCGCGGATGTTGGAGACGCCGGTGAGGTACATCACGCAGCGCTCAAATCCCAGACCGAATCCGGCGTGACGGGCGGAGCCGTAGCGGCGCAGATCCAGATAGAATCCGTAGTCCTCTTTCGCCAGACCCAGCTCGTCCATGCGTGCTTCCAGCTTCGCCAGATCGTCCTCACGCTGGGATCCGCCGATAATCTCGCCGATGCCGGGCACCAGACAGTCCATTGCGGCAACGGTCTTTCCGTCGGGATTCAGTTTCATATAGAACGCCTTGATCTCCTTCGGATAATCCGTTACAAATACGGGACGCTTAAAGATCTGCTCGGTCAGGTAGCGCTCGTGCTCCGTCTGCAGATCGCAGCCCCAGAATACCTTAAAGTCAAATTCGTCGTTGTGCTTCTCCAGCAGCTCAATTGCTTCGGTGTAAGTCACGTGACCGAAATCGCTGGTCATAACGTGATTCAGTCGGTCAAGCAGTTCCTTGTCCACAAACTGGTTGAAGAACGCCATCTCCTCCGGCGCATTCTCCAGAACGTAGGCGATGATGTACTTGATCATGTCCTCTGCCAGTGCCATGTCGTCGGAGAGATCCGCAAATGCGATCTCCGGCTCGATCATCCAGAACTCAGCCGCGTGGCGGGTGGTGTTGGAATTCTCCGCACGGAAGGTGGGACCGAAGGTGTAAATGTTCTTGAACGCCATGGCGAAGGTCTCGCCGTTCAGCTGTCCGCTGACCGTCAGAGAAGTCTTCTTGCCAAAGAAATCCTCGGCGTATACAGCCTTGCCGTCTTCTCCCTTGGGCAGATTGTCCAGATCCATCGTCGTTACCTGGAACATCTCACCGGCGCCTTCGCAGTCACTGCCGGTGATGATCGGGGTGTGGACGTAGACGAAGCCGCGCTTCTGGAAGAATTCGTGAATGGCGAATGCAGCCAGAGAACGAACGCGGAACACTGCCTGGAACAGATTCGTGCGCGGACGCAGATGGGTGATCGTGCGCAGAAATTCCGGGGAGTGACGTTTCTTCTGCAGGGGATAGTCGGGTGTGGATGCACCTTCTACCACCACGTCAGAGGCGTGCAGCTCCAGCGGCTGCTTTGCATCGGGCGTCAGCACAACGGTGCCGCGGACGATGACCGCGGTGCCCACGTTCAGCTTGCCGATTCCGGCAAAGTTGGGGAGTTTGTCGTCATATACGATCTGCAGCGGCTCAAAGAACGTGCCGTCGCTGACCACGAGGAAGCCGAATGCTTTGGAGGCGCGGTTATTCTTAACCCAGCCGCCTACCGTAATCTCTTTTCCGGCGAATTCGGCAGACTGCCGGAACAGGTCCTTGATGTTTGTGAAATCCATATCGCACCTCACAGAATGATTTGGCATGCCATGCACACCATAAAAGATATTATACCACGCCGCGGGGAAAATTACAACTGTTTCCGGCAAATTTTTCATTATAGGGGCATATTTTACGGGAAAGAGGACGCGGCTTTTTTGAAAAAAAGCCTGGCAAAAAACTTTATAGCAGCACGGACATGCAGATTCCTTTGCATAAAAGTTTTTGCGGAGCTTTTTTCAAAAAGCGACCGTTTCCCCTCTTTACGGCTGTTTTCTGTATTCGCGGGGTGTCATGCCGGTTTTTGCTTCCAGCGTACGGCGCATGTGCCGCGGTTCCGGGAAGCCGCACATGTCGGCGATCATCTCCACGGACTTGTCCGTGTACTTCAGCAGCTCGCACGCCCGGTTGATGCGGAGATCGTCGATGTATTTTTTCGGCGTTATGTTCAGATAACGGTTGAACATGCGGATCAGATAGGCGGTGGAGATGTCGCAGCGCTGGGCGATGTCGCTGACTGCCAGCTGGGAGGTGAAAACCTCATTGTGGATGATGCGCAGACTCTGCTCCAGCACCGGCGGATATTTGGATTGCAGATCGTCGGCAAAATAGGCGGCGAAGAACGTCAGAAGAAGCTCCGTCGTGATGTTCTTCAGCTTCATTCGCCAGCCGAAGGTTTTTTCGTCGTCCAGCATGAGCGCATTTCTGAATTTTGCTTCCAGATCGGAGGTTTCGTCCGGTATTACGGAAATAGTTCCGTGGGAGAAGTCCAAAGGGATATCCTTCCATGTGTAAAAAACAATTGCAAAATACCGCATGGGCAACTCACAGGAGGTGTTCAGAAAATCTGTGTCCTGAATTTTCGTCAGAAACATGGAACCGCAGGGGATGAGCTTTTTCTTCTCCTCGCCGAAACGGTGCCAGAAGCTTCCTTCCGCTATATAACACAGGTGATAGCACGGAAGGTTGGGGTTCAGACCTTTACGTTTTTCGTTCTGCTTTTCGGGATTGAAAAACCACGGTTTCTCCTTGTTCACCTCAAAGGTGTTGGAAATGGTGTGGAGTTGAACCGTTATGTCGTTGGGATGAAATTCCTGCATAGAAGCCTCGTTTATCTGAATTTAGTTTGTTACCATATCGGATGAGAGAAAATAGCTGTAGATCCGGCGGAGATTTTCCTTGTCCAGGGCATCCCGGCGGTCATCGCCGTTTGTCAGCAGTCCACTCTCATACAGGGACAGCAGCTCTGCCGCGTAATCCGCACTCTCGTTGTCGCTGACGTCCCGGGGATCCCCGTAGAGACGGATAAAGTTCTCCCGGTAGATCTTCGTGAGCAAGTCATCCTCCAGATGCAGAGGCGTGATCGTGCCGTAGTCGGGATCGTCAAAAGGCTCGGAATATTCCAGCGCCCGGCGTACCAGATTGATGCGGTGCTGGGTGTACGTCTTGCCGTAATCCTCCGGTTTTTCGCAGAGATAGGTGTTGTAGGTGTCCGTGCCGTAGAAGATCCGGTGGGCATATTTGCGGAAGAACAGCCGCCAGTCTTCGGGGCGCTTCGAGAATTCGGCAAACATTACACCGCCGGGGGTCAGATCCAGCATGACGTTCGGATACGTCTCCATCAGCTTCACGCAGGCTTCCGGATCGTGGGCGAGAAAATAGAAATGCGCCAGAACTACCGGCAGCTTCGGGAATTTCCGGAGAATGCCCTCGGCTTCCTCACGCAGCTGGGCAAGGGTAGGGAAGGTCTCGTCGCAGAACCAGCCCCGCCTGATTTCCGCCTCGGTGATCTGATGGATGTTCCAGAAAGAGGGCGGATCGCCTACGTGATAGGTGACGGGCATGCCTTTTTCCTCCGCGAATGCGAATGCCTGATCGAATACGGGATCGTCCAGCCGTCTGCCGATCATCTTGCGGACAGCGGGCTTGCCCTCCAGACATTTGATGCCGTCAAAGCCCAGGGCGTACATCCGCTTTATCTGGTTCAGATAGCTTTCCGCCGTGTCTCTTTTGTCCATGTAATGGAGGAACGCACCGCATGCGTAAACCTTGCGGTCCGGATCAGCTTTGTTCATGACGTCCTTGATGAAAAGGGACTTGACATTGTCCGCGTAGAAGTTTTCTTTGACATCCTGCAGATAGCACATGAGCGCCGCCCGGTCATAGTTGAAATACTCCATAATGGCGGAAAAAATCTTTACGGAATCATCCACCGTCTGAGGTGCAGAGAGATGGAAATGGCTGTCACATACCGAAAAGGGCCGGTAATGGAACAAATCCTGATTTGTCATGGTAACCTCCCGATTTGTTGAATAACAAATAATTATATTAAAGTTTACCATAGAACAGATAATTTGTCAATAGTAACGGCATTTTTAGAAAAAAGATGTTTTGTGTGTACAAAAATTGATCATCCGTCAGTAACGGGAATGTGTAAAAAATTGTACAATTGAAAAGATAGTACAACATTGCCGGCTCCACGCGGAAACGGCGAAAAAAACTCCTGCGGCATGAGCCGCAGGAGCGAGGAATTATTTTTTCATCATGTCGATGACTTCTTTGTAGTACGCCAGCGTCTTGTCCTTGAGCGCGGCGAATTCGGAGGCGAAGGAATTGGAGTTCGTTCCGAGCAGTTTTGCCGGCAGGGTGAACATGCCGGTGGTGCCGTCATAGAGCAGACCGAAATCCACAACCGTGCCGTCGCGGATGACATCAAACAACTGGGATGCGGTGTTGTCCGCGGAGTGCTTCAGCTTCATGGAAATTTCGAAATACGCGGGGATGACATTCAGATTGCCCTCGTATGCCAGCGCATCGAATACGGCGGAGGAGAATTCCTTGTCTTTCGCGCTGACGGGAACTGCTTCCACCATGGAGGAGGCGGCGCTGATGATGGTGTAGTAATCTTCCTGCGCCTCATCGTATTTCGGCATCGGCAGTGCCACATAGGTGTCCTTCATGTCGCGCATATAGTTGGCGGCGTGCATGATGATGGCGTTCCAGAACAGCAGTCTTCCTTCGGCGAACATGCCGGCGGAGTCGGCGCCGCCTGCTTCCGCACAGCGGTTGCCCACCCAGTAGAGATCATTGATCTTCTCAATGATCGAGGGCATTCTCTCGCTGTTCAGGCGGATCTCCGGTTCGCCGTTATCATTTAGGATTGCGGTTCTCTCGCCGAATCCGTAGACGTAGGTCATCGCGGTAGAGCCGGTCAGAGAGGTGCGCGCAGTATAGTTGCCGATACCGTACTGATCGTTTTTGTCCCAGGTGCCGCTGCCGTCCAGATCCTTGGAGAATCCGTTCACGCATTCCAGCAGCTTATCAAAGGTCCATTTGCCCTCCAGTGCCAGCTTGTCCAGATCCTTTATGCCGTTTCTTTCACCCAGGGATACGTTGAAGAACGTGCCGTAGGTGCAGGACAGCGTGATGCAGGTCATGTCGGAGAAAAAGATGTACTGCTTTCCGCCGATCAGGGCGGCATCGTTCATCTTTGCGCTATACCATGCCTTGGCGGAGATATCCTCCTGATAGGGCAGATCTGTGTTGGCGATGAACTGATTCTCCACCACCAGCGGAGCCGTGGTCTTGGTGAATCCGCTGATCAGATCCCAGCTGTCGCCCTGCGCCTGATTTTCCGCACGGATTGCGGCGGCGAATCCGGCTGAATCGACAGGCATCAGGTGCTTGATCGTTACGCCCAGAGCTTCCGAGACGTGCAGATTCCTCTCGTAGGCGGCATCCATGATGACATCACCTGTTTCTGCTTCCGTCATAAACTGACCGGGGATATACCGTGTGCTGCTTGACGGCGTGGCAATGGTGAACACTTTGCCATTGTAGTTTTTCTTTTCGATGTAATCGTAGGGGATAGAAGGCTCCGTTTCGGCGGCAGTGGTCACCTCAGCGGTGGTGGTGTCGCCGGAGGAGGGGGCTGTGGTGTCGGGTGAATCCTGCGGTTCATCCGAGCAGGCACTCAGTACAGATGCGCTCAGCATCAGTGCCGCCAGAATCAGGGACAGCATTTTTGTTGTGCGTTTCATAATAATACTCCTTATTATTATATTTTTATAATGATAGCACAGATCCGCCGTGGGAACAATACGGATTATGAATGGGACTGTACCAAAAAATGATGGGCGGCGGAAAGGATTCTGTGACTGAACTGTTGACAAAATATCGGAATTCCGCTATAATGAAGACAGAACAGATTCCGTATTCGGCGGAGGAGCGTTATGGGGAATGTACTTATAAATGATATGGATGTGGATATCCTTGATATCGGTATCGTGTACAGCGTATACAAGGATGCTCCGTGGAATTACAGCCTGTATAAACGGAAAATCAGCTCAGTAACTCCCTGCTATATTCTGATGTACGTACAGGAGGGGAGTTTTTATCACAGCGAAGAAGGGAAAGAAAGTATTTTCGTTCCGTCAGGTTCTTTGATTCTGACGAAAGTGGACAAACAGCCTTTCTGCAATACCTCCGCTGAGCTTCCTTTCCGGTATATATCCATCCGTTTTTATACAAGGGAGGCAATTCCTTTCGCATTTGAACAGAATTCCCGTATTGCGCTTTTCCCCGGGGAATCCGTGGGATGCGAGGACAAAATGCAAACGGCTCTCCGGATGTATCGGGAAAGACCGTTCGGGTGGAAACTGCGTCTGCGCTGTATTACGGAGGAGATGCTTCTGCGTGTGTTTGAGGCGTATTACAGAGCAGGGGAAAACGGAGTTTCTCTGTTGATCAAAGAAAGCATGGAGGTGATCCGGCGGCGTATTTTTTCCGAGCTTCTGTGTGTGGAGGATGTAGCGGAGGAGTGCGGCGTTTCCACCGCCCATCTGATCCGATCATTCAGTCGGTATACAGGAACGACGCCGAAAAAATATATGGATGCTCTCCGTGTGGAACGTGCATGCGAACTGCTGAAATACACGGACAAATCCATGGAGGAGATCGCCGCGGAGTCCGGCTTTTCCGAAGCCAGACATATGCGGCGGGTGTTTCACGAGATCGTGGGTACGTCCCCCAGAGAATACCGGAGCAAAATATGAGAGCGCAAAACAAAAAAGCGCGGGGAGTTTATCTCCCCGCGCTTTGCGTTTGCGTTACTGGTAGTTTTTCATGACTTCCGCATAGGCTGCCTTTGCAGCTGCTTCCTTGGAGGCATAGGCGGATGCGAAATCTGTGGAGCCTGAGGTTGCCAGAGTGCTGATGATATCGCGGATGCCGGAGCCGGTGCCGAAAACAAAGCCGAAGTCCACGATACGGTTGCCCATGATGAGATCATAGATCCTGGCGGATACGTCATCGTGGCTGTACTTTGTTTTCAGAGCCAGCTCGTAGTAGCCGGGATATACGTATTTGTAACCTTCGTATGAGTACGCCTCAAAGAGAACCGTGGAGCACTCCTGATCCTTGACCGTGATCGGCACAGAGTACATGAAGCACTCAGTGTTGATAACAGTGTAATACTTGTCCTGATCCTCGTTCAGCTTCGGATGGGGCAGTATGCCGTATTCATCTGCCATATCACGCATATTCAGATCGGTCTGCATGAAAATGGCGGTCAGGAACAGTATTCTGCCTTCCTTGAAGAGGGAGATCTCTGTTGTTTCGCCGCTGCCGCCGAGATAGAACTCGCCGCCTGTGGTCAGGTTGTTGATCTTGCCCACAACCTGCGCCATACGGTCGGAGTTGAGAATCAGGCGGGGATCTCCGTTTTCGTCAAAGTCCGTTGTGAACTGACCCATGCCGTACTGCATTGCCAGCGCACCCTGTTTGATTTTGAACGCACCGTAGCCGTAGGTATCCGTGTGCGTCATTTTGCCGTCGCCGTCCAGATCGCGGGTTGCACCCTTGGTCATTTCTATGAATTTGTCGAACGTCCACTTGCCGTCCAGCGCGAGCTCATACAGATCGGGCAGCTTCAGCTCATTATAAGCGATGCGCTTGTTGAAATACATCGCATACGTGTTCGCCAGCAGGACGTTGATGAATTCGCTGGAGACGATGTACTGCTTGCCCTTGATGTTCATGCCGGCGTTGATATCCTGATTGTACCAGGGCTGGCTCAGATCGATGTACTCCATCTTCGCCAGGTCGATGGCGTTGCCTTCATTGGTGAAGGAGGCCATATGGGCAATTACGCCGTAGTATACGTCAAAGGCATCATCGCCCGCCTTGACATGATTGCGTGCACCATTCAGAATTTCGTTCTGTGACATCGGATAGCCTACGGTCTTGACGTTGTATTTTGTTTCCACCGCCATGTTGCGTTCGTAGGCGGAATCGTTGACGATGTCGCCGTTCTGCTCTGTGGGATCGATCTGACGCGGATAGTAGCGGATACTGTTCTGGTAGAGGATGCGGTATTTGTAACCGTTGTAATTCTTCTCGGGCAGATAGTTGTAGGCACTCGCTTCGGTTTCCGGCGGGGAAGTGGTTTCTGCGGCGGAATCGGCGGCTGTTGTGGTGTCGGCGGCAGAGGTTTCGTCCGGCTGTGCCGGATCACCCGCACACGCGGTCAGAGCACTCGTCAGCATAGCGAGCACAAGAAACAGGGATGCGATTCGTCTCATGGGAAACTCCTTTCGGTTGTATGGGATAAAAAATAATAAAAATTTGCCGTATTTACTGTATATATTCTACAAAAAGTATATCATAGGATCAAAAAAATGTCAACATAAATAAACGAAACACTGTTATAAATAAACGAAACATCGCTGCATGAAAAACTGTTGAAAAACCAATAAAAGGAGCGGAAATAAAATATGCCGCGGAGTCCGGCTTTTCCGAAGCCAGACATATGCGGCGGGTGTTTCACGAGATCGTGGGTACGTCCCCCAGAGAATACAGGAGCAAAATCTGAGAGCGCAAAACAAAAAAGCGCGGGGAGTTTATCTCCAATGTCATTAACTTAAGGAAGTGGATACATCAAAATAACCAAATTCAGCCTTTTCCGCGGCGAATGCCGCGGGCAGGGGAAAGGACCATCTCAGGCGCCGAAGTTCCTTTCCCCTGCACCCCAATCT
>SVTS01000050.1 GCA_015063645.1 Oscillospiraceae bacterium
GATCGGGTAATCAATGAGAGAATTGAAGACTTGTCGTAAAACGCCCTCTCACCCGCTATCGCGGGAGCTCTCCCAAAGGGAGAGCCTTAAGACGCGCGCACTAGGGGTATGGGCTTTGCCCGAAGCCCGCGTTGCAAGCAACGCCGTAATACAAAGGCGAAACTGGCGATAAAACAGAATGATAAATAAGAATTTGATGAGGTAGTATTATGAACGTAAACGAGTATCAAGAATTGGCTATGACAACATTGAATCTGGAGCTTAACAAGAAAGATGTTCTTATAAACAGTGTTATGGGTTTGTGCGGTGAATCGGGGGAAGCAATTGATATCGTAAAAAAATGGCTGGCACAGGGTCACGATTTGGATAAGGAACGCTTAATAAAGGAATTGGGAGATATCGCGTGGTACTTAGCCGAGGCAGCTACTGCATTAGACTTACCGCTGGAGCAAATTTTTCAAGCAAACATAGATAAATTGAAAAAGCGATATCCTAATGGATTTGAAGTTAAGAAATCATTGGCGCGGCTTAAAGGAGACCTGTAAATTCAAATTTTTCTAACAGAGCAAGAAAACCCCAACAGACCATGAAATCTGTTGGGGTTAATTATTTGTTTCCTGCGGGGCAATTTTGCGCAGTATAATCAAACTAAATTGTGATTTCTCCGCTAAGGACATCACCCATTTACCGTGAACATTTTTTATACCGAATCAGCGGGGGACACCGGCGGCAAGTCCTATCTCGCGCATCAGAATGGAGAACATGACTCTGTAGCCTTCGTCATTCGGATGCAGACCGTCTTTCAGAAGTACTTCCACCGGGATATTCTTATTCATGCAGTAATCGGAGAATGCATCATAAAAGCTGATCAGCGGGAAACCGCATGCGAAAGAAGCTTTTCTGTACATATCGCGCACGTCATTCATATGGAAGTGACGCCAGTAATTCTCACCGTCCAGCTCGTTGGCGGCGGCAGCGGGAATATTAGCAGCAAAGATCACATCTTTACCTGCTGCCCGGAATTTTTCATACAGAGCAAGGATATTGTTATAGAAGCATTCCATATGCTGCTTTTTGGTATGCTTTTCTCCGGATTGGAAATACTGGTGACGGTTATTGGTTCCGATCGTACAGAGTACGATATCATCTTCCGCGGAAACGAGTTCATCAAAATGCTGCAGGATGAATTCGATATTCGTACCGGTGCAGGCATTATTGGTCACTGTGCAGTTATACTGTGCTTCCATATGTTCCTTGAAGAGTTTTGCCCAGCAGAATCCGTTAGGATTACGGGAAAATCTGTCTGTGATAGGCTCACCGTTCTGCTGAAATCCGCTTCCTCCCACACCGTGGGTAATGGAATCACCGAGCAGTTTAATATGTACGGTATTTTCTGCCATAATCACTCTTGAAAAAATTTTTGCAGCTTCCGTATTCATGTTGATTACTCCTTTTAGGTGTATGAATATTATTATAGCATTATTATAACACAAAGCTTTTCACAATGCAATAGAGCAGTTTTTCGGAATTTTCCCGACAGGATATTGATTTTCCTGCCGTTTTGTTGTATACTAATAATGTCATATTGTATAAATCAATCGAGGTACTTATAATGATTCTTTCCAGTGATTTTGAAACCGTCCGGCACAGCAGTGATATCTGCATAGTCGGCGGAGGCATGGCCGGCGTTTGCGCGGCTGTTTCCGCTGCGCGCCACGGTGCAAAGGTTGTCATCATGCAGGACCGTCCCATGTTCGGCGGCAACGCATCCAGTGAGATCCGCATGTGTGTCATGGGAGCGAAAGAAAAAGACAACCGTGAAGGCGGCATTATTGAGGAGCTTTTTCTGGAGGATTACTACCGCAATCCCGATAAGATTTATCAGGTCTGGGACGGTGTTCTGTGGGGAATAATCCACGAAGAAACGAACATCACACCGATTCTGAACTGCTCCTGTCTGGATTGTGATATGGACGGCAATACGATTCTGTCCATTACCGGCTGGCAGCTGACAACACAGAAATATCACTTTGTGGAAGCAAAGATGTTTATCGACTGTTCCGGCGACAGTATTCTCGCCAAGATGAGCGGTGCAGAATACCGCATGGGACGGGAAAGCTGTGATGAGTTCGGCGAGGATATTGCACCGAAGGAAGCAGACAAATGCACGATGGGCATGAGCTGTCTGATCCAGACGCGCGAATACGATACGCCCTCCACCTTCATCCCGCCGGACTGGGCACATCACTATACGGCGGAGGACCTTGGTCCCTACCGCAAGCCGCATCTTCTGGGCGGCGTCCGTTTTCACAATTTCTGGTGGATCGAGCTGGGCGGTCAGCAGGACTGTATCGGCGATACGGAGGAGATCCGTGACGAGCTGCTGAAGGTCGCCTACGGTGTATGGGATTACATAAAGAACGATCCCGCGAATGTAGAGAAATACGCAAATTGGCGTCTTGACTGGGTAGGTATTCTGCCCGGCAAGCGTGAAAGCCGCCGCTGCGTCGGTGATTATATTCTGAATCAGAACGATGTTCGCGCGCAAGACGGCGGAGTCCTCCTCTTTGACGATGTGATCGCTTACGGCGGCTGGCCCATGGACGATCATCATCCCGGCGGATTCAATGCCCCGAACGAGCGTCCTACCATTTTCCATCCCGCTCCTTCACCGTTCGGCATTCCCTATCGCTGCATTTACTCGGTCAACATCGGCAATCTGATGTTTGCGGGACGCAATATTTCCGTTACGCACACGGCGTTCTCTTCTACCCGCGTTGCCGCCACCTGCGGTATTCTCGGACAGGCTGCCGGAACCGCCGCTGCATTGGCGATCAGCTACGGCTGCTCTCCCCGTGAAATCGGACAGAAGCACATTCACGAACTGCAGCAGGCACTGCTGGATGATGACTGCATGCTGCCTGGCGTTCAGAGAGAAGTACCGGAACTCAGTCTGCAGGCTGAGCTGATTTCCGATGCGGCAGACGCTGAAAAACTGCGCAGCGGTATTGACAGAGATATGGGGGAGATTGACAACGGATGTGCGCTTGCCCCCGGTCAGTCCGCTGAATACCGTTTTGCATCCCCGACGGAGCTGACAAAGATCCGCGTTATTTTCGACAGTGATCTCAACCGCGAAACTCTGCCCGAACCTCTGCAGAAAAATTATTTCTGCTCCCGTCCGCTTGGTCAGCCCGGCGCCTATGTTCCGCCGACGCTGACGAAGGGATACCGCATTGAAGGCATTCTACCTGACGGAAGCATCCGTACGCTGAAGGAGGATACCGTCAACCGCAAGCGTCTGGTTGTCCAGGATATTTCTGAAACAGAGTACAGCGGAGTTGCCTTTGCAGCAGTGCGCATCACGGCTACAGAAAGCTGGGGCGCAGACGTTTGCCGCGTGTTTGCATTCGATGTTCGCTGACAGTCCACGGCAAACAACGGACTGAACAACTGCCAAAACGATATTACTCACCAAACGGAAAAATATCGGTTCACCCGGTATTTTTCCGTTTTTATATCTCTTTTTTCGAAAAAAATACCTCTCAACTCTGTCACCAAAACTGTTTTGGGATCGTTTTACTTATTAGAAAGATCATTCAGACAGAAAGGGGGATGATTTGTGGACAGAAATCTGATCCAGCCGGTAATTGACCGATACGCCTCAGTGCTGTACCGTGCCGCTTTCACTCTGCTGCAGAACAGGCAGGATGCGGAAGATGCGCTGCAGGAGACGCTTCTGCGTTTTATCACCCGTGCTCCGGATTTCCACGATGAAGAACACAAAAAAGCATGGCTGATCCGTGTGGCAATCAATGTATCCAAAGACATGCTCCGATACCGGAACCGTCACGATTATCTTCCTCTGGATGAATTTTCAGAAACAGAGATGAATTCGGAACAGTACGGTATTCTGGAAGAAGTCATGGTTCTTCCCCTGATCTACAGAGAGGTCATCCTTCTGTACTACATTGAAGACTATCCCGTAAGAAAAATCAGTGAGATTCTGACTGTTCCCGAATCCACCGTCAAAAAACGGCTTCAGTATGCCAGAGAAAAACTTCGCATTGCCTGCGAAGAACAAACCACCGCTGATCCTCCCCTGAAAGGAAGTGATTCCGATGCGTGAAGAAGATCTCAGATCTGCTATGGCGCACATACTTCTTTCCGATTTTCACACTGACCGCATCTGGGAAAGTCTAAAGAAAAAGGAGATACGCCCCATGAGAATCCAGTTATCCTCAAAAGCGACCCACACCATTTCGCCCTATCTCTACATGCAGTTTCTCGAACCCCTCGGCACGGCAGACAGTTCTGTTGATGCCGCATGGGATTATCTGAACAATTGCTGGCAGCCGGTATTTATTGAAAAATACAAGCAGCTGGCACCGCCCATGCTCCGCTTCGGCGGATGCTTTGCCTCCTATTATCACTGGAAAGAAGCGGTCGGCCCCAGAGAAAGCCGCATTCCCATGCTGAATCTCTGCTGGGACGGTCTGTATTCCAATCAGGTAGGTACGGATGAAGTGATCTCGCTCTGCAGGGAAAGCGGTTCAGAGCCTCTCTTTGTTGTGAACATGGAGTCCGACGGACGCATGCACTGGGCATATCCGAAACCGGGTATGGACCGTCTCGGCACTGCCGCAGAAGCCGCCGAATGGGTGGATTACTGCAATAATCCGGACAATGCGCTGCGCAGAAGCCACGGCATCGCAGACCCCTACAACATCCGTTACTGGCAGATCGGCAATGAAACCTCCTATGACAAGCGTGGATTTGACGCCGCAACCACCGCACGCAAAACGAAAGAATTTGCACGTGCGATGCGTGAAGCGGATCCCACGATCAAACTGCTTGCCTGGTCGGACAGCGGATGGACGTCCCGCATCTGCGAAACAGCCGGTGAGGAAATCGACTATCTGGCTTTCCACCATCACTTCAACTCCGGTCTGCGTGATTCACCGCTGGTCGGTGACAAATACCGCGACGATCCGGGTGAAACATGGTACCATCTGATGAACGCACACCGTTCCCTTGTGGAATGTCTTGACCGCATGAGAGAGGAAGCAGCTCCGTACGGAAAGCGTCTTGCCATGACGGAAGGACATTTCAGTCTGCATGGACACGGCGGACGCAACTGCTGCGAGGTACTTTCCACCTGGGGCGCCGGTGTTTCCTATGCACGCTGTCTGAATGTGATCGAGCGGAATGCCGACATTCTGGACATTGCTACGATGGCGGATTTCGTCGGCAATCGCTGGCAGGTCAATACCCTGATTCTGCCCACACCGATCCGCAGCGGCAAAGCGTATTTCCAGCCCGTCGGCGAAATTATGCGGCTGTTCCGCCATCATATCGGTACGCACGCTGTAAAAATCGACGCTCCGATCGGGGTAGATGCCACCGCGAGCATTTCCGCAGACGGAAACACGCTGTATGTCCATCTGGTCAATCCCAATCGAACGGAAGCGGTACGGCTCGAATTCTTCTGTGACGATGCTCCTGTAAAAGGCATCAATGCGTGGTTTATAGCGGAGGATTCCATGACCGAAGTTTCCGCGCTGAATCCGAATGTATTCACGCCCGTCTCCCGCAGTTGTGAGGGATGTGAATTCTATTTGCCGCCCGCAGGTGTAGCTGCACTGGAAATCCCGCTCTGTCCCGCAGAGAATAACCAATAAATTAATAAAAAGGAGAACTCACATGATGACACCAAGCAGAACTATATCCGCACTTCTTGCCGCGCTCATGCTCTCCGCACCGCTGATCACCGCCTGTTCAGACGGTGATACCCCCAAGGATACCTCCGACGCTGCGGATTCCGTCACCGATGCCGTTACCACGACCGAAGCGGTTACCACTGCCGAGGCTGTGCCGGTCACGCCGTATGACTACATCACAAAAAAATATGACGGAGCTACATTCACTTTCGTCTGTCCCACGGACGGAACCCGCTACAGTCCCGGACAGTTTGTCACTGAAGAGGAGACGGGCGACATCATCATGGACGGCGCCTATCGGCGGAATCTGACTGTTTCCGAAAAACTTGACGTAAAATTTGCCGTGCACCAGCTGATCGGCATGACCAAATTCCCGGCTGCAATACGCGGAGAAATCCAGGCGCAGACCGATGCTTACGACCTTGTAAACAGCTTTGTTCAGACTATTGCCCCGCTGGTCACCGACGGAATATTTATTCCCAGCACAGAACTGCCCTACCAGTCAGACATCAGCGAAAAGGATTGGTATAACGCCAATCTGAACAGTGCGCTGAACATAGACGGCAAGCAGTATATGTTCTTCTCCGACATGACCTGCATCACGCTCAGCTGTACTTACGGCATGTTCTATAATGCAACGCTGGGCGAAAAATACGGCGTCAAAGAGCTGGACAAACTGGCACTGGACGGCAAATGGACGCTGGATAAGCTGAAAGAGTATTCTGAAAATGTTTCGCAGGATCTGGATCAGAACGGCATCTGGGATGTAAAGGATCAGTACGGACTGAGTCAGTTCACTGCACTGAGCCAGCTGCGCGACACCGCAACAATTTATCAGTACGGTTTCGGTGAAAAAACCGCCGTGCTGAATAAGGACGGTCAGCCTGAAATCGCACTCAATCTGGAAAAAATGGCTGACATCGCCGTTACTCTGAATGATCTGTTCTACACCGGTAACCGAAACGGTCATACATTCAACGGCAAGGATGCCGCTGTCGCCTTCTCCGAAGGACGGATTCTGTTCTGGAACGCAATAATTATGCACGCAGGCAACTACATGCGTGACATGAAGGATTCCTTCGTTATTCTCCCCATGCCCAAATGGGATGACAATCAGGAAGAGTATTACACCAGCATCTCCAACTCCTCTTCCCTTCTGTCCATGGTACCTGTAAGTGCGAAAAACAAGGAATTCTCTTCGGCAGTTTTCGATATTCTCTCCTATGAGGGACAGAAAGAAATTATTCCCGCTTTCTTTGAGCACTCCATGAAACTGAAATTCTCCCGGGACAATACTGCATCCCAGCTTTTTGACATAATCCGCGCAGGAACCACTGTGGATTTTGGTATGCTGTATGACGGCGGAACAGGGATGTTCACGATCATGGCAAAGCTGATCAAGGATAAATCCACCAATTTCGCGTCAGAATTTGCCGCCATCAAAGATAAGACCCTTGCCCATTATCAGGACATTATGAATCTGATGAAAAAATAACGCTTCCGAAACTCCGTTTGTACTTTTACGAACGGAGTTTTCAATTATTTTTCCGTCATTATCCCCAATTTCACACAGGGCTATATGCAGGCAAGGCAGATATATTGACAATTTTGTCCACCTATATGCGCACTTTATGCATTTACAATTCATTAAAAATGTTTATAATTTTATATATGGACATTCATTCCAAGAATATTTGGATATTCTAACAAATTTATTCCCACAAACACCTTTCAGGAGGACATTATGAGCAAAAAATGGAAAGTCGCCGTTGTAGGCTGCGGCAGTTTTGCCAACAGTCAATATCTGCCAAACATTACCAAAGAAGCGAACGCCGAATGTGTGGCTGCAGTGGATATTATTGAAGAACGTGCCATCGCCGCGTGCAAGAAATTCGGCATTCCGAATCACTATGCCAGCGTATACGAGCTGATTGAAAAATGTGATTTTGACATCGCCATCGACGCTGCTTCCATCCAGGCACATCACGAGATCAACATGGCTGTACTGGGTGCGGGAAAGCACCTGGTCTCCCAGAAGCCCGCCGCTCCTACGGTTGAAATGATGACGGAGCAGATCGAGCTGGCAAAGGCAAAAGGTGTGAAATTCGCCTGTGCTCCGATCCATCCTATGCGGTATGACATCAACACCGCCAAGCAGATCATCCGTGACGGTGCCATCGGCAATGTATATTATGTCAAGAGCAATGTAAGCCACGGCGGTCCCGAGTATTTCCAGTACCGTGCTGCGGATCCGACCTGGTTCCATGAGCCCGGTGCAGGTGCATTGGTGGATATGGGCGTACACGGTCTGCAGGCTGTCACTTCCCTGTTCGGTCCTGCGAAAGCCGTTGCCTGCATGGCTAAGCTGACTACGCCGCTGCGTATTGTCCGTTCCGGCGCATTCAACGGCAAGGAAATCCCCTGTGACCAACCGGATCACTATGTGATCACGCTGGATTACGGTGACGGACGCATGGCGATGGTTGAGACGGGATTCTCCGAAAAAGCAACCCGTTCTCCTCTGATGGAGATTTTCGGGGATCAGGGAACGATTTCCTTCACTGAGCCGTATCTGACCAATCCGATCCCGGAAGTATTCATGGATGTGCCTGAGCGCGGAATCCGCGGCTGGATGAAGCCCTCCACCGGTGAAAAGCCGCCGAAGAAAATCACCAATCAGTGCTGCGTTCTGGGCGATCTAGTGAACGCCATTGAGACGGACGGTACTCCGCTTCTCTCCGCTGAACACGCCCGCCACGTACTGGAGATCATGTGCAAGATTCCCGAAGCTATTGCAACCGGGCGCACCCTTCCGCTCACGACCACATTTGAGGGAGGAGAATCCATATGAGCGCGCTGAAAGCTGCCGTTATCGGCGTAGCGCACTCTCACGCCGGGACGCTGTACCGTTCTCTTCTCTCGTCAGGAGATGTGGAATTCATCGGTTGGACTGACACGGATGAATCGGACAAGACAATAGAGAAAAACCGCAAGGTATTTCTGAACAGTCATCTTCCCTACTGGGACGACGCGGATGCGCTGTGTGAAGCGGAGCTTGATGCGGCTATCGTCTGTGCTGATAATGCGGCATGCATTGACATTGCCTGCCGGCTTCTTTCCCGCGGCGTTGCGGTTGCTCTGGAAAAACCGATGGCTGTCGGTTATGCGGATGCACTCCGTCTGTACAACACATGGAAGCAGACGGGCACAAAACTGGCAATCAACTGGCCAATCGCCTGGTTCCCGCCGTTCAACAAAGCGAAAGAACTTTGCGAGGAAGGCAGAGCCGGTCAGATCATGCGTGTGACGTATCGCAGTCCCGCCACGTGGGGACCGTTCTCTCAGGCACCGGACGGTTCACTTCCCGGCTGGGATTTCATGGGCGGCACCTGGTGGTATCACGCCGACAAGGGCGGCGGATCAATTCTGGATTACGCCTGCTACGGTACCGCACTGTCCACGTGGTTCTTCGGTCACCGCGCTGAGCGCGCATGGGGAGTGAAAAAGAATTTTGTTTCCCCCGGCACGGACATTGAGGATTTCAGTGCCATGATGTTTGATTTCGGTGAAGGAATCGGACTTCTGGAAGGAAGCTGGTCCACATACAACTGCGGCGAAATTCCCTCCGGTCCGATCATTCATGGCACCAAGGCGACAATCGTCTGCGACCGCTATTCGGGTCAGGTAAAGATTTACGAAAGCCGCTGTCATCAGCATGATGCACCCGCCGAGATCATCGAATGCCCGAAGGAGATTCCCGGATTCAATTTCGGAGCGAATTTCTCAGCCCATCTGAGAGAAAACGCGCCTTTGCACCCGATGCTAACGCCTGAATTCAATCTGTCGGTAATGGCGGCGCTGGATGCGGGACGCAGATCTGCCGAAGGCGGAACCAATGTAGAAAAATAATTTTCAGGGAGGATTTTTATGATGCGTAAAACAACACAGCGTGTTATATCGGCACTGCTTGCATTTCTTACGTCCGGAATGATCTGCGCGTGTGCGGCAGACAACCCGACAGAGGTTCCCGGTGATTCTTCCGCCGATACGGCTGCCACCACTACCGCCCCCGAAGTTACGGAAACAGAAGCAGATATGGAATCCACTCTGCCTGCAGAATTGGATTTTGATGGCAAGCCGGTTCGTTTTATTATTGAGATTGCATGGTCCGACACGGATCTGCAGATGGTTGACTCCATCTATGTGGCGGAGGACAGTGCAGACATCGTCAACTCCGCCGTATATCACCGCAATGCGCGGATCAATGAATATCTGAACACATCCATTCAGGTATCCCGCACGGTGAAGCCGAAGCAGCTGATCAACACTCTGAACACCGATGTTGCGGCAGGCAGCTGTGATTATGATATAGTCGGTGCATTCCAGGCGTACAGCATCAGTCTCGCCGCCTCCGGCATGCTGAATCCGCTGGACAATGTAAAGCATCTGGACCTCATGGCATCCTACTGGCCCACGGAATATCTGGATGAGATGTCCTACAAGGGAACTTACTGGACCACGGGTGATATGACCCGCATGTACACCGGCGGTATTTATGCCACCTTTGTCAACCAGAGAATCTGGAACAACACCTATCCGAAGGACAGCATCTATGACATCGTCCGCGACGGCAAGTGGACCATTGAACGTCTTGCCAAAGTTGCGGCTGATGCCTATGTGGATCTGGACGGTGACGGTGCTGTCAGCGCAGGCGACACTTTCGGATTTACCTACGAAATCATGCCCGACTATCTGGCCTGCGGTGCGGAAGTACGGTATTCTCAGAAATCTGAAAAGGGCATTCCTGCCATTACCATTGCAAGTGAACACACATTCAACGTATGGGAAAAGCTGTACGGTCTGTTCTTCAACACCAAGGGCAGTGTAAACACAGCTGACGTCGGAATCAAGAATGTTATCACCTCTTTCCACGATCAGAAGGTTCTTGCCATCACACAGAAGATCAGTGAATCCGTTGTTGCGTTCCGCGATATGGAAGACGATTTCTTCATCATTCCGCTTCCGAAGTACGATGAGAATCAGAAGAATTACAACACGCAGATTCACGACAACGTAACTCTGTTCGGTATTCCCGTAACCAATACGGCAACGGATGCGGCCGGTGCTGTTCTGACCGCTATGGAAGTGGAAAGCGATCTGACGGTAATGCCTATCTATTATGAGACAGCTCTGAAGCAGAAATATTCCCGCGACAGCGAAAGCGGCGAGATGATCGATCTGATCCGTTCCCATGTCACCACGGACTTCGTTTACATGTACAGTGAAAGCATCGGCGGCGGCATCGGTTCCACCGGTAAGGGCATCCACCGTGTACTGCGTACCGCTGTAACGAATAAGTCCGAAGCGGTTGCTTCCCTGTATGAATCCGGCATGCCCGCATATGAGAAATATCTGAGTGAACTGCTGAAGGCATTCGACGATCTGGCAGCAAAGAAATAATCCCTCCCCTTTTTCCGGTTATTCCCGTGCCGTATCGGTATGGATAACAAAATATCATTTTTATCAAAAGGAGAAATTCCCATGAAAAGACTCGCAGTCATTGCCATGGCAGTTGTAATGCTCGTCTGCGCACTGGCACTCCCCGCATCCGCTCTGACCGCCAACGGTTATCTCGGTGACGCCAAGGTTCCGCTCTACAAGGGCGCAATCACTGTAGACGGCAAGGTCGATGAGGCATACAAGCTCGGTCTGAAGCTCGACTTCAACAAGAGCCACAACGAAAAGTACAAGACCGAAACCACTGCAGTTGCTTATCTGCTCCACGATGCCAAGTATCTCTACGTTGTTTTCGATGTCAAGAGTGCATATCCGCTTACCGAGTACAACCCCAAGTATGACGGTGAGAATTCCTGGAACACCACCTGTCTGGAGATCACTTTCGACTGGAACAATGACGGTGCTGCCGGCTACAAGTACTACGGTCGTATCGACAACAAGATCATCGGCGTAAAGGATTCCAAGGCTGAATTCGTTACCTACGCTTCCAAAGTAAACGGTCAGAATTACGTTCTGGAGATGAAGTTTGAGATGCAGGAAGGCGCGACCACCGGTAAGGAAGTCGGTCTCGGTACATTCCTGAACTCCGACAAGACCATGGGTAAGGATAAGACCGCTACCCGTTCCATCGCTGCTGTTGTTGAGGCTTACAGCACCAACGATGCCAAGCTGTTCAAGAACATCGTTCTGGATTCCAAGGAAGTGAAGCTGGCTGCAGCTACCACCGCTGCTACCACCAAGGCTCCCGCAGCCAAGCCCACCGCTCCCGCTACCTTTGATGCAGGCATCGTACTCGCAGTTGTGGCAGCAGCTGCCGGTGCAGGTGTTGTAGTATCCAAGAAGAGAAAATAATCCCACACAACAAAAATCCCGCTGTACGTTGTACAGCGGGATTTTTCCCTGTTTACTTTATGAGGTCAATTATAAAATTATATCCGTAGGCTCCTTCTGTGTTCACGCGGATCTCGGTTTCTTCGCCGGAGATCACATGAACTTCGGGCTGAATAGCCTCTGTGCGGTAATTTCCGCTCACACGGATGATAATCTCAGGCAGTTTCTGTGTCGGTTCACACACGCTCAGGCGGCGCATGCCATCCATCTCTTCCACACTGATCATACAGGGAGCGCTGACGCGGATTCCGTCGCATGCACCGACTTCATAGAAAATATACATACAGGTCTTCGCCTTATCGTAAGCGATTGCCTGCAGGGCGGCGGTATTGGAGATAATACGCACGTCGGGATTCTCCGCGAACTGTGCCAGCTTCTCTTCATCGGCATACGGAAGCACCATATAGGCGTAGGAGGCATCTTTGGGATTGGCTCCGTGTTCGATGGAGATATTGAAGAAACGTCTGGGAGGATCGTAGGTTATCGGTGCGGATTTGCCGCCTTCCGTATAGGAAGTTCCGCCGGAGAGTGAGTATTTCTCCACGCTCAGCACGGACGGCTCAAGGAATACATATCCTACGGTATCCTCGATATGTGCCCAGCGGACACCCGAAACGGTAGTCTGCGGGAAATCAGATTCGGAGAATTCTCCCAGATTCGTTGCTGTTTTTTCACGTCCGGATCCGTTTTCGTCTTTTTTTACCAGAGCACGGTTTTCAACAACGGTTTTTACCGGATAACCGGTGGTAGAAGTGATTCCGGCGCCCAGCATAAGGCATCCGTCATCCAGGCAAAAATAAGCTTTTCTGGCTGTCAGGTCATTCTTATGTTTCAGGAAACCTCCGCCGTATGCGCTGTCAGTCGGCGGTTCCGTCTTTCCGTTGTAGTTATAGGCAGCGTAGTCCATGGCTGCCGCAATATAGGAATCGCCCACTTTCATGGTACCGACGAAATCACGCGAACCGCGCAGACCGCTTCTGTGGGACCAGGGGATACGTTTCTGGATATCCACGGTTGTACCGGGGATATTATACGCGCATTTTTCATTATACATGAAGGATTCGGGATCATAGGCATACGGATCGTTGCGCGTGTAGAGATACAGCGCGCCGTCACCTGTGTACCATCCCAGTTTATTGGATCCGTTGATGCTTTCGTAGGCGGGATGTCTGTCGGAGGAAAGTGCTACGATAAAGGAATAATCATTCTTCTGCTGGACTGCACGGTCAGCAGTATAATAGGAATGAGCGATCTCATAACTCATGCTTCCGTCCACCGATTCGTCGGCAAGAATGGAATTATAAATATACAGTTCCTTGAACGAACATGCTCTGCGCACGGTATTCACGATCTCAGGCATGCAGGAATTCCGCTTGATCATCCGCTTCAGATGGGCATCCTCATCGGCACCGAAGAAACCGAGCATCGGCAAAAGCCACCGTACGGTATTAGCCCCCAAGGACCATTCCTGCTGGGTGAATCCGCGTCCGTTGAAGATTCTGGGACCGCGTCCGCGGTAAATAAGCGGCTCAAACATATATTTGGCGGCCTCAAAGAGAACATACTGCTTATGGCAGGGGAATTCCGCCGGCGTTCCTGCCAGCATGGCGCCCATGAACATGGTACGGGAAAGGTGGTTGAAGCCGTACATCATGTTATAGGGATAGGTATGGGTCCACGCAATGAAATCCTTACGGATACCGGCACAGGTTCTGTCGGAGGTCAGAAGGAGATCATAATCCAGATACCGGTCATAGAGCATATCCCGGTCTTCCGTAAGAAGGGCAGCTTTCGTGCAGACGCGGATGCGGCTCATTGCCACTGCTTCGTGATATCCGGTACGCATGAAGGTCATGACCCAGCGGAAGCAGCGGAGATATGTATTCTTCTGCTCTGCCGTCAGGAAATCCTCCAGAATCAGCATAGCATCGGTCATCGGTTCAACGCCGCCCACATACCAGTGCCACCAGTCATAATCGTGTGCACTGCGCCAGCCGCGTTCTTCCATCTCTGCCTCGCCGTACATATGCTCATACATCCATTTCAGACCGTACAGGGCATCGTCGCGGATACTTTCGTTGTGATAGTACCTGGAGCCGTAGGTACCATATGCACGCGCCAGCGCAAGCACGCCTGAATACTGGATAAGCAGATCAGCGGAGACGGAAGGGGCTTCAGTACCGAAAAGGATGACTGCATCCTCCCCACGGTTCATGCGTGCCAGGTGGCTCTCGCAGGCAGCGTCCACGCCTTTGATTTTTTCAACTACATAGGGATCGGAGAGATCGTTTACCTCGGGATTGCCGACAAGCAGTTCACGCCATTTATCCTTGACAATCCGCATATCTTCGGAGGTAAGATTTTTGGCATCATAGTCGCCGAAAATCCGGTAGGTCAGGCATTCCCGCAGGTTTTCACTGCAGGTGAGTTCATCCAGAACCGCGCTGTCTGCCAGCACTGCCAGTTTTCCGTCATAGCACCGTGCTTCAATGGAAAGAAGATGGCAGGCGTCCATCAGTGGAACATAAAGCAAACCATTCTGCTCAAGCGGAATTCCTGCCATCTGCTCGGTTTTGCCGTTCAGCAGACATTCACTGCTGCCTGCAGTTACGGTAAGCGTATTATCTCCTGCGGTGATGCGATTATTGTCCACCTCCGCTGTGCCGGAATCAGCCAAGAACGATACGGGAACGTACATCTCGCCGGAGACGGCAACCGTACGGACGGAGTGATCCGCATCACTGAGATATTTTCTTTCTCCGCCGATCAGAACCGTTTTGGCATACAGAAACAGCGCACAAAGATCCTTTTCAAGTATATCGGTGCGTGCCGCGTCGGCATCCGAATATTTACCCAATCTGAAATTTTCCATATAATCACCTGTTCCTTTCATCCGCATAATATGCGGAGCAGCAGTTACTTAATTATAGCATCATCTTCCGGATTCTTCAAGAGAAAATCGGAGATTCCACCAAAAATCTGCACAAAAAAACAGCAGCAAATTTCCCGAATGTCTTGACAAGTCCCGAACGGTGATATATAATGCAGTAAAGAAAAACAGAAAGAAAGGAAGCAATCATGAGATACACCGTTCCAGAACTGAAAAAACTGATTGAAAGTTTCTCTGATGCGGATTTCGGCGAGCCGATGCCCACACCGGAGTGCACTTACAAGCCGAAAATCGTTCCGCCGTCCGTACATCCCCGCATGGGATTTACCGCGAAGAAACTGGAAAAGCTGAAAAAGGATTTCCACCATCCGGAAAACATGTACGCGAAGAATTCGATTCTCGCCGCATCTGACATTGAGTTTGACGGAGTCCCCACTGATGTTGAGAATAAGGAAGTCGTCAACAATGTACGCATCAAATCCGGAGAATTCCATTATATCGTACTTGCCAAGGCACTCCGCTATGCGCTGACGGGAGATGAGCTCTACGGCTATGAGGCGATCTATGCGCTGAAGAACCTGCTGAAGCACTGTCAGGATAACTACGACATTTCCTATCCCGTCCGGTACAACGTTTCCCTTACCATGGCAAAACTGATGCAAACAACCGGTTATGTGTATGACTGGTGCTATTCACTTCTGTCTGATCATGACAAATACCAGATCGTATCCGCTGCGACAGGCAAGGCGCCCCTCGGTCTGGAATTCCCCAAATTTCCGCCTCCGCCCGGCGGCGGAGTATGCGGTCATCAGAGCGGACCGCCGTATCTGCAGGGATGGTTCCCGCTTACCCTGGCGATCTACGACGAATATCCCATCTACTATGAGCACATTGCGCAGCTGATGTTTGAGACGATCGTTCCCGGTCAGAGTTATCTGATCTCCGGCGGTGCGCATCCTCAGGGTGTGGCTTACGGTGCATCCAGAATGCAGAACATGATGTTCGCTGAGAGTTTCTTCGTCAACATGTTTGATGAGGATATCCATATGTTTTCCCCCAAGATGGGAGATGCTGCCTTTGATTTCATCAACTGCATCCGTCCCGACACTGAAAATCTCCGTTTGGGCGACGATTTTATGGAGGGTACCCGTTACAGCGCAGTGACCACCAACGCACTTCTCGGCGCTTCCCTGTACAAAAATCCGTACCTGAAATATTTTGCGAAAAATCATCTGGCGGATTTCTCCATCTTCCACATCAACGATATTACGCCCATTGACATTGTTCTGTACAATGACGTAGATCTGGAACCGATTGAGCCGGATCTTCCTCTTGTCTCCTATGTTCCTCATCCTCTCGGACGGATGATCGTCAGAACAAAGAAATCCGGACACGATGCCGGCATGGTTTACATGAAGATCGGCGAAGCCTATTCCACCAATCACGAGCATAAGGACGCCGGCAACTTCCAGATCTATTATGACGGTCCCCTGATCACGAACTCCGGTGCCTATGTCGGCTACGGTGCTGATTTTGACTATGCCTACTACAAACAGACCATTTCCAAAAACTGTCCGCTTATCTTTAATCCGAATATGAAGGACAACGGCAAATGGATTTATTCCGGCGGTCAGAAAATCGCGACGCCTAATCTCAGAGAGCCGAGCACACTGGAAGCCTGGCAGAACAGCGACAATTTCCGCCGTGCGAAAGTACTCTGCCACAGCAGCAAAGTGGAAGACGGACAGTATCGCTACGCCTGTCTCGGCGGCGATCTGACCAACGCCTATGATGCGGAGACTGTTACCGAAGTCAAGCGTTTCTTCTTCAACTTCATGACAGGCCGCCCGAATCAGCCGATGGTACACATCATTTTCGACCGTATCACCTCAGTGGACCCGTCCTATAAGAAGACAATTCTGCTTCACACGCTTTCAAAGCCCCTGATCACTGAGCGTGACGGAAGAACATATGCCGTCATCACCAATCTGAGAAGACGACTGATCGTGCAGTCCCTGCTCAGCGATGTAGAATACAATTTTGTCGGCGGCGAAGACAACCGCTGTCCTGTCAACGGCAAGTCATATCCCATGTATCTGCCCGGATATCCGGAAGGACAGAAAGTCCGTCACAACGCGGAAATCGGTATCGGTCGTATTGAAATCTCGCCCCGAGCCGAGATCAAAACCGATCTTATGCTGACGGTTATGTACATTGACCCCGATACGGACTACTCTCCCTTCTTCATGCTCAATACCAGCATAATGAACCCGCTTAACGTGGCAAAGGAAATCGTCACCGACACGGTTGTGGGGGCTGTAATCATGAACAAAGCAGTTCTCTTCCCGAAGAACGGTGAGTCCATTGCGGAAGATACTTCCGTAAGTTTCCCCGCAGAGGAGAATGTGGACACCTGCTACATCACCGGTCTTGCATCCGGCAAATGGAGTATCAACGGATGTGAAATCGCGGTGGAAGACGGTACGGCTGAAGTTTCCCTTAACGCGAATGAAAAGCTGACGCTCCGTTATCTGCATTAAAAACACCAGCATTAAAAAATCGTCAGGCGGGTTTATTCCGCCTGACGGTTTTGATTATTTATTCACAGACGCGTCTGAAGGTTTTTATGCCTTTGACAAAAAGAGTACAGTTCAGTTTGACGGCGGTACAAAGCTATTTTGTTCTGTGAATTCTCTATTGACATTTCAATTTTGTGCATGTATAATACACACAAAGAAAAGTATATGCGGACATAATTACGGGAGGAATTTTCATGTACCCACACAAGGATGATGCGCTTCGACCGGCGTTATATCATTATTCGCCTGTAACTGCTGATCCAGCCTGCCGTTTCGCCAATGAAAATCGGTATTTTCAGGGAATTCCAGCAATCGAGCGAACCCCGGGCGGTTGGTATTACGCGGCTTTTTACGGCGGTATGAGCAAAGAGGAAAGCGGCAATTTTGTAGTTGTACTGCGCAGCCGGAATCCGAGGGGAAATTTTGGGGAGCCATGGCTTGTCATAGAAGCACCTACCCCTGAATGCCGCACGTTTGATCCGTGTCTTTGGAGCGATCCGCTCGGCCGTCTGTGGCTGTTCTACGCACAGAGTTATACATATATTGACGGACGAATCGGGGTCTGGGCATCCGTCTGCGATGAGCCGGAAAGCGAATCCCCCCGCTTCTCCGCACCGCGCAGAATTGCAAACGGTGTGATGATGAACAAGCCCACCGTTCTTTCCGGCGGCGAGTGGCTTCTCTGCTGTACGATCTGGTGCGATGAACTCTCCGACATAAACGATCTGCCGGAGGAGCGTTTTTCCAATGTGTATTGTTCCTGTGATGAAGGGGAAACCTTTTCCCTCATCGGGCACACGGATTATCCTGCACGCAGTACGGATGAGCACATGATCGTGGAGAAAACAGACGGTCGGCTCTGGATGCTGATCCGCGCAAAAGGAGGTATCGGTCAGGGATTTTCCGATGACAAAGGACATACATGGTATGACATCGGATTCAGCGGAATTGCCAATCCCTGTTCACGTTTCCACATCCGCCGTCTGCCCAGCGGAAGACTCCTGCTCATCAATCACAAGAATTTCTCCGGAGAAAATGAACAAAATCTTCCTCTCGGGAAAGGTCGGGATCACCTGACCGCCATGCTGTCTGATGATGACGGACTGACATGGTCAGGCGGGCTGCTTCTGGATGAACGGGACAATGTCTCCTATCCCGATGCGGCTCTGGATCGCAATGGCAGGATTTATATTATTTATGACAGAGAACGTTACAAAGACCGGGAAATACTGCTTGCCTCTGTAACCGAGGAGGATATTCTGGCAGGTAAGCTGTTATCTCCGGATTCATTTCTCAAGCAGATTATCAATCGCGGCGCCATGAAACAAGGCTGATTTATTTCACGTATACACTTGTAATTATCAGCCAATAATGATATAATATCTATAAAACAGAGCACAAGGAGTAAAGATTATGTTCAAAAAATTCACTGACACCGTTACTCTTGCCAACGGAGTGAAAATGCCCTGCGTCGGCTACGGTACGTGGCAGACTCCGGACGGCGAAGTTGCCCGGAAATGCGTAAGCGAAGCGATCAAGCTGGGCTACCGCCATATTGACACAGCTGCCGCATACGGCAACGAAGTCAGTGTCGGCGAAGGTATCCGTGATGCAGGTATCGCCCGCGAGGAGCTGTTTATCACCACCAAACACTGGATCACCAACCGCGGCTACGAGAAAACCATTCTCGCCTGCGAGGAATCCCTGCGCAATCTGGGGCTGGATTATCTGGATCTGTATCTGATCCATTGGCCGGCTGTCAAAAAGATCGCAGACAACTGGGAGGAGATCAACGCAGAGACATGGCGTGGTTTTGAAAAGCTGTACAAGGACGGCAAGATCCGTGCCATCGGCGTATCCAATTTCCTGCCTTCTCATCTGGAATCTCTGAAAGCCCGCAGCACTGTGAAGCCGATGGTCAATCAGATCGAATTCCATCCCGGCTACATCCAGAGTGGGCTTGTGGATTACTGCCGCGCTGAGGGAATCACACTGCAGGCATGGAGCCCGCTGGGCAGCGGTGCTGTGCTGAAGGACGAATTTCTGGGCACGATTGCCGCCAAGTACAGCAGGAGTATTGCTCAGCTCTGCATTCGTTATGCGCTGCAGAATGACATTGTGCCTCTGCCGAAGTCTCTCAACGCCGATAGAATTGCCGCAAACATGGATGTATTCGATTTTGCTATTTCTGCTGATGATATGGCAGCTATTGCAGCCATGGAGCAGATTGGTTACAGCGGATTTTATCCGGAAGAGGCTCCCGCAGACGCCCTTGTATAATACAAAAATCCGGAACGCAGATGCGTTCCGGATTCTTTTTTGTTATGTAAGAGGACATTCGGTGATGCATTTTTCCGCATTGCCGGGACGTCCCTTGGTGATGGGATCGCGCTGTCTCAGACCTTCCTCCAGCTGCTTGATGGTGACTTTGCCCTTGGGCATCAGTGTCATCTTATTTCCGAGGCAATCATCGCCGTCAGCCCCGGTAAGCACATAGCGGGATGCCCACTGGCAGTTTACGGTATCCAGCGGGATATACTTGAAGACGTTGCCGTCGATATCGATGGGAGCGGCATCTTCTGCTTTCAGAGCGTTCATCGGGCAGGCGGTGATGCACTTTCTGCATCCATCGCACTGTTTCTGGACTGTATTGGCTTTTACGGCATCTGCTTCCAGCGGTGCATCGGTGACGATACAGATGAATTTCTGATTCACGCCGTATTTTTCCGTATAGAGGGTACCGGAATAGGTGAGTTCGCCGAGACCTGCGGCGGCAGCTTCAAATGCGCAGTCAAAGGGAGAGCTGTACTCGCCTCTGGGAGATGCGATAGGTGTACCCATACCGATCAGATCGCGGGTCATGACCGCTTTGTAGCCGGAGCGCTTGAGTGCCTTGAGGACTTCAAGACCGGTCATGGACAGCTCATTCTGTGCCTGAGACTGTGCAAAGATAAACGGTCCGATGGCTTCCGCAGGTTCGCGGCCGGCACGTCTTACGGCTTCGCCGGGCATACTCATACCGATGACAACAACGCTCTTTGCATCAGCAAGATAATCGGAAGGAGTATACAGTTTACGGGCTGTTTCGGTAACAACAGGATCGAACACCATAAACGGTGCATTGTTATCCTTGACGCTGAACAGCTGCTCACCGTCCTTGATAGGACGAAGCTGGGCAACCACGTCATTGACGCGTGTGGCAGGTGCTACGCCGAGCATATCTGCACCGTATGCGGCGGATGTTTCCCTGAGGATTTCCTTGAGCGTATGGGAAGAGCCCTCTCCTGCGGGCTGTTCCAGGAACCAGTCACGCTCTTCAAGCGGTGCATCGGTGATAATGATCATGGTTGCAGCCGCGTCTCCGTTCTGCAGATCCCACTTGATGTGCGGCTCGACAAACGGACGGAGAGAGCGCATATTCGGCAGTACGCTGTAACCCATCTTCTCTACTTCACGGGCGATATCGTAATTGGCATAGCCGAGACCGAGCGCAACTGCCTGATTCACCGGCGTGACATGACGGAAGCGGAGATCCTGCGCGGTAGTAGGATCGGGAGCGTGCATAATAGCAGAGACAACGATCACGTTCTTTGCCCCGGGCAGTTTCTTTGTGAGATCACAGCCGCTCTCGAGCAGTTTTTCAGCGGAGAGGATCGTAATGCGGTCAGCATGATACTGCAGACTGATGCAGCTCATCCGATCATATACTTCACGGGAGATCGGCAGATTCGGATCGGCAATCAGTCTGCGGCGGCGGTTATAGGGGGAATAGGATTCATCTTTGAAGCGGATATCCTTCGGCACGCACACCTTGAGGCATACGCCCATCTCACCGCCGCGGCGTCCTTTGGATGCTCTGCGCTCGATGATCTCTTTTTCCGTGACAACTTCCGGGATTTCATCATCCAGATCCAGATCAAAATGCTCGCCCCATGCGCATCTCCACAGATTCTTATTGGCGAATTTATGGGTATAGACCTTACCGTCCGTATCCTGAATATGCAGCATTTTTACGCCGTTGACTTCCTTACGGTAGGCGTCTGTCGGGCAGCAGCGGATACATTCGCCGCACATATCGCAGAGAGTACCACCGGGGAGCAGGGGAGTCGGTTCCAGTTCCGCATCAGTGATGATGGATACGAAGCGGTTGCGGGGACCGTATTCGGGCGAGAGTGCCAGACCGTTCCAGCCCATCTCGCAGAGACCTGCGCAGACGGATGCATAAATATGGGACATGTCCGGAGAGAATACGGCATCCAGCTCTTTATAATTCCGGTAGCGCCAGATATTGGAGGACACGATCGGCACGGCATTGTAGCCGTTATTATCCAGATAATGTGCGATGCGGAAGGAGATATGATCCAGCTTCTGGTTCATGGTGTACTGCACAGTATAGGATTCAAAAATCTGGCTGTCGCCGTGCTCGCCGCCCTCCAGTTCGATGGTGGCATCGGGGTGGTGGATAGCGCACACGATCACTGTCTTTGCCGTAGGCATGATGCCCTGCGGGCTCATTTTGATCGGCGCTTCCGCAAATCGTCCGATATTGGCAAATCCAACAAGATCGGCGCCCAGTTCATGTGCCAGCGCTTTGATGCGCTGTGTCATACGGTTATCCATAGATAGATTCCTTTCTGCGTATATATTTTCCAGTCGGTTCGACCGGTATTTATTCGTTTTCTTTGTTTTCCTGAAGCTTCTTTTCCAGGTTTCCCGTGGCACGAAGCAGGGATGCTATCAGTTCTTCCTTCTTCTCTGCACGGAAGAGCGGAAGGAAGATACCTACTGCAGTCCGCGCCTGTCCGCCCGGATCACATATCGGTGCCGCAGCTTCAAAAACATTTTCCTTTTCACGGATATAATATCCCTTTTCTCGGCACAGAGCCAGCACTGCACGGAACGTATTCACTGCGGTCGGGGACGGATTGTCCATATCCGGCAGACCGTTTGCGGCGATGTGGGAGTCGATCACTTCGTCATCCTGTTCAGCGAGAAGCATCATGCCGGTGGCTGTCCGGTAAATTTCTCTGGCTTCCGGATAAGTACGGTTGACAGTCACTGCGGATTTATCCGCGATCCGGAGAAGAACATACCGCTCACTTCCCCGCCATACGCTGAGGACGACTGTGGCCTCCGTTTCCGCGGCAAGTTCCCGCAGGATCGGTTCTGCAAGACCGCACAGGGCGCTGTCATACTCCGCAGCGCTGCCGGTGAGCATATAGGCATTCACGCCCAGCTTCCATCGACCGCTTTGGCGTTCCAGGTAATTCCGCTTAGCCAGAACCTGCACGATATTGGAGACGGTTGTTGT
>SVTS01000051.1 GCA_015063645.1 Oscillospiraceae bacterium
ATTCATGATCCAGGGCGGCGATCCCACCGGCACCGGCTACGGTGATCCCAATCAGAAAAAGATCAAGGGCGAGTTCGCTTCCAACGGCGTGAAGAACGACATCTCCCACGTCCGCGGCGTTATCTCTATGGCACGTTCCTCCAATCCCAACAGCGCATCCTCCCAGTTCTTCATCATGCACGCTGACGGCACCTATCTGGACGGTGACTATGCCGCATTCGGCCGCGTTGTCGAGGGCATCGAGGTTGTGGACGAGATCGCTTCCGTTCCCACCGATTACAGCGACAGACCCATGGTTGAGCAGAAAATCAAGACCATCCGTGTAATCAGGGATGACGCTTCTGCTGAGGCATAAACTGGTTTTTTGTGGAATTTATACAGAAACAAACCTGCTGTTTTACGCAAAACAGCAGGTTTTTCTTTGGCATTTTTACTGAAAATCAAGCTTTTTTCAGGTATTTGTAAAAAATACATTGATTTTTACAGACACCTTGTGGTATAATTACTGTGCCTATCTGTGGAACGACCACATTTTGGTAAATTATGCCTATCCCAAATCAAAATATATATCAGAAAACAGGAGAACAGCGACCTCATGAGAAAACTTCGTGCTTTTCTATGCCTCGCATTCGTCTGTCTCATGATGACGGAACCCGTATTCGCCGCTCCGCGGCTGAATTCTCTCGCATCCGCCGGCGCAAGCAGCGCCATCAACGGAATCACCTCCCGTGTGATGGTTTCACCGGACATTACCGCTGATGAGGCTGCGGAACGTCTCTATTATCTTGGTCTGATGAGCGGTACAGGCACAGTAAACGGCAAGGTTCACTTTGCACTGGATCTGCCCATCACCCGCCTGGAAACCATGGTTATGACCATCCGCCTGCTGGGCATGGAGACGGAGGTACTTTCGACTCCCACAGACCATCCTTTCACCGATGTTCCCGACTGGGGCGCACCGTACGTCAGTTATTTCTGGGCAAACGGTCTGCTGGACAACAAGGAAAACGGTCTGCTCTGGCCGGACAATCCGGTATCCACCAACCATTTCATGCGCTACATGTATTACGCGCTGGGCTATTCCGATGAGGATGACTCCAATCTTGCCACGAAAGCGTCTTTCTACGCCATTCAGGCAGGCATCTGCACAGAATCCAAATCCGAAATCACCCGCGGCGACGCGGCGCTGATGATTTTCCGCACGCTGAACACCAGCTGTGCCGGCACGGATAAAATGCTCTCTGAGTTGTTTGTGGAGAATGAATATCTGGGCTATCAGGATGCCATGTTCCTTCTCTGGTGTGTGGACTGCGCACAGAGTGCCGCCTACATCAAGCAGTGCGGCTACACCACCGAAAAGATCCTGCCGGACGGCAAATACACCATCGTTCTGAATGACAGCACCCGCTGTCTCAACGTTCTGGTGGACGGCGGCAACAACGATTACGAGGGTGTCGGCGTTACCGTATGGAAACGCACCGACGATATCTCTCAGAAATTCCGTGTCGAACGCACGGAGCGCGGCACCTACCGCCTGTTCTCCTGCGCTTCCGGCGGCGGATTCCACCGTCTGCTGGGCATCAGCCGTTACGGCACATCCGCTCTTTTCTCCTCCAATTCCTCTTATGCGGGAGAATATTACATCCGGTACAGCGATTCCGGCAACGGCAGCTGGCAGTTTATCTCCGCGTCGGATTCCACGAAGTGTCTCGGCTCAACGGATGCACGCAACGGAGCCGCTGTGGTTCTCTGTGATATCGGTGATCCTGCACACAAGACCGAGTGGACCTTTGAGTTTGACGGTGTTGTCAACGAAGAAGGACTGGAATTTGCCCTCTTCCCCTCGGAGACGCTGTGCATCACCCAGGGTGCCTATGATCACTACTCCCACCAGAGACAGAACGCACTGGATATGACTACCTCCAACGGCAGTGTATACGCGCCTTTCACCGGCGAGATCGTCCGCATCGACCGCGGCTATTCCCGTTACAATACAGTCTGGCTGCAGAGCTGCGACAAGGTCGTTTACGCTGACGGATCCACGGATTATATGACCGTTATCTTCATGCACGACAACAACGTGGCAGATCTCAAGGTCGGTCAGATCGTGGCACAGGGCGAGTATTTCTACGACAGCGGCGTCGCTGGCGGAGCCACCGGTTCCCATGTGCACATCGCCGTATACCGCGGCAAATATGTCACCGGTTCTTCTCTGACCGGCAGCGGCAATGTCTATGTGCAGGATGCGCTGTTCCTGCCGACGGACATCAAAGTACTGGTCAGCTACGGCATCGACTGGATTTATATGCCCCCGAAAAACTGAAATGCATGACACCGCCGGCTCGTTTGAGTGCGGCGGTGTCCTTGATTGAGAGGATACAGATGAGTGATAATCATATAAAAAATGCCGCCGCGCGGGCGGCGGAACTGCGGCAGCTGATCGAACATCACAGACGGCTGTACTATGAAAATGACGCGCCGGAAATCAGCGACCACGCTTTTGACGCGCTTTTTGAAGAGCTGAAAGCATTGGAAGCGCAGTATCCCGCGCTGGACACACCCGATTCCCCCACACACAAAGTGGGCGGCAGTGCGTCGGAAAAGTTCGCGAAAGTCCCCCACGCTGTGCGCATGGGATCGCTGACGGATGTGTTTGATTTTGATGCGCTCCGGGCGTTTATCGAATCCGCCAAAAAAGAGCTGACGGAAGCAGGGGAGAGCGATATCCGCTTTACCGTGGAGCCGAAGATCGACGGTCTTTCCGTGGCACTGACATATGAAAACGGCAGACTGATCCTGGGTGCCACCCGCGGCGACGGAGAGATCGGCGAAAACGTCACCGACAATATCCGCACCGTCCAGGGCATCCCTCACACCGTTGACCGCGGCATCGGATCGCTGACGGTACGCGGTGAGGTTTATATGTCCAGAGAATCCTTTGAGGAGCAGAACCGTATCCGCGAAGCGGAGGGCGAAAAACTGTGGGCAAATCCCCGTAATGCCGCAGCCGGTTCCCTGCGCCAGCTGGACAGCGCCGTCACCGCACAGCGGGGGCTGAGCATATTCGTATTCAATCATCAGACGGGTGATCTGTATGCGGACGGACATCCGTGTCTGACCCACAGCGAAACAATCGCCCGTATGGGTGAACTTGGCTTCCCCATGATCCGTCTGCTCGCCGTCACAGGGGATGCGGATGAAATCATCTCCGCCATAGAAAAACTGGGCGCTGAGCGGGACTATCTGCCCTATGACATCGACGGCGCAGTGATCAAAGTGGATTCCCTGCGCCAGCGGACGATCCTCGGCGAGGGAACCAGCACACCAAAATGGGCAGTGGCATACAAATATCCGCCGGAGCAGAAAGAAACAAAGCTCCTCGGCATCACGTTCCAGATCGGACGCACGGGTGTACTGACGCCCAATGCGGAGTTGTCCCCCGTCCGTCTTGCGGGAACGACCGTATCCCGGGCAACCCTGCACAATCTGGACATCATCCGCGAGCGGGATCTGCGCATCGGCGACACGGTGCTGGTGCAGAAAGCGGGCGACATCATCCCGGAGATCGTGGGCAGTGTGGCATCCCGCCGGGACGGCAGTGAAATGCCGCTGGAAGTTCCCACAGCCTGTCCCTCCTGCGGAGGAAGACTGATCTTTGACGGCTGGGACGAATCCGATGAGGATTCGGACGGCGCACTGGGTGCACTGCGGTGCATCTCACCCGCCTGTCCGGCACAGCTGGAGCGCAGGCTGATCCATTTCGCCTCCAAAGGGGCGATGGCGATCGACGGCATGGGTCCCAGCATCGTCCGGCTTCTGCTCAGCGAAGGGCTTATCGCAGACGCGGCGGATCTGTATACGCTTACAGCAGATCAGCTGGCAGCACTGCCGCGGCTGGGCGAAAAATCCGCGGAAAACCTGATCGGCGCCATTGCGGCATCAAAAACCGCCGGAGCGGCGCGGCTCCTCTTCGCCCTGGGCATCCGCCACACCGGCGAGATTGCATCCGCATCCATTGCGGCACATTTCGGCGGCATCCGCCCGCTCTTTGACGCGGCAGCGGATGATCTGTGTGCCATTGATGACATCGGAGAAATCACCGCGGCAGCGGTGGTAGAGTATTTCGCACAGCCCGCCACGCGGGATCTGATAGACCGGCTGGAATCTGCCGGCGTGGAAACCTCCATGGAGAAAGCGGAAGAGCTTCCGCAATCCTTCGCGGGCATGACATTCGTGCTCACCGGTACCCTGCCCACACTGACGCGGGATGAGGCATCGGAGATGATCCGCATCCGTGGCGGAAAAGCGGCAGGATCCGTATCGAAAAAGACCACATGGGTCGTAGCGGGAGAGAATGCCGGATCAAAACTGGACAAGGCAAACGCTCTCGGCGTGCCCGTGATTGACGAAGCCGCATTTCTTGCTATGGTACAGGAGGGGGATAAACCGTGACACTTTGGATCATTCTGCTCGCCGCCGCGGCGATCATTGCGCTGGTCCTGTGGGCGGCAGTACGGTATCTGTATACGTTTGCCATGGCACGTCAGCCGGAATTGGACACCGACTGGTGGACGGCAGATCCCGCCGATCTGCCCGACGTAAACCATCAGTACGGACCGGAGCAGTTCCACGAATATATGTGGCAGATGAAGCACTGGCTTCTCGCCGCCTACACCGACCGGGGACATTTTTTTGAAACGGTATCCACGGACGGACTGCGCCTGACGGCGCATTACATTCCGCCGGAGGGAAAGATGCGCGGCATCTTTTTGATGGTGCACGGATTCCGCTCCTGCGGCTTCCACGATTTCTGCGGCGCGGTGCATGATATCACCAAATTCGGCTTCGGCTGCATGGTCATCGATCAGCGGGCACACTGCATGAGCGAAGGTGACACAGTCTGCTTCGGCGCAAAGGAACGGTACGATATCATCAGCTGGGCGCAGCTGATCGAAAAAGAATTTCCCGGCATGCCCGTGATTCTGGACGGAATATCCATGGGTGCGGCAACCGTAATGGCTGCCGCCGCGCTGGATCTGACCGCCAATGTCCGGGGCATCATCGCCGACTGCGGCTACACGTCCATGCGTGCGATCTTCAACAAGGTGATCACACAGCGGTTCCATCTGCCGCCTTTCCCGCTGGTTCCGCTTGCCAACATCTACTGCCGGATGAAGAACGGCTTCGATTTTGACACGGTGCAGAGCGCGCAGACGCTTCCGCAGGCAAAAGTGCCTGTTCTGCTTGCCCACGGCATGAAGGACGGTCTGGTTCCCTATTCCATGGGCGAGGAAATCTACGCCGCCGCAAAGGATAAAATCGACATCGAATTTGTCACCTCGCCGGAAGCGGAACACGGACTCAGCTATCTGCACGATTATGAGCTGTACATAGCCGCCATGAACCGGCTGTTCGACAAAGCACTGACAGACAAGGAGAATCCCCAATGACCCTGCGTTTCGCAAGAGAATCGGATGCCGCCGCACTGCTGGCGATCTACGCCCAGTATATCGACACATCCGTGACCTTTGAATATACGCTGCCCACGGAAACGGAGTTTTCCTCCCGTATCCGGGACACGCTGACAACGTATCCCTATCTGGTCTGCGAATCAGGCGGATGCATCGTGGGATACGCCTATGCACACCGCTACAGAGAGCGCGCCGCCTACAGCTGGTGCGTGGAATTATCCGTGTATGTGGATCAGGCGGTGCACCGGAGTGGCATCGGACACTGCATGTATGACGCGCTTGAGAACATTCTCCGCCTGCAGGGTGTGCACAGTATGTATGCGCTGGTCACACAGCCAAATGAAAAAAGCAATGCCTTTCATACCGCCATGGGCTTCACCGCAGTCGGACGGCAGAATAAAATCGGTTACAAAGCCGGCGCGTGGCATGATATCTGCCTGTTTGAAAAACATATCGCCCCCTTTGACACCGCTCCCACACCGCTGATCCCGTTTCCGGGAATTATTGAGGAAGCAGAGAAAATTCTTCCATTAAATTTCTGTAAACTTTTGGATTTCCCTTGACGGGGCATTTATATTGTATTATACTGATAGTGTATTATTTTTTGAAAAGGAGTTGTTCCCATGCTTGATTTTCTCAGCGAACTTATCGCATCCCTTGCTGATGTCTCCCTGGACATTATCCTTCGCCTTATCGGCGTGATCGCAGTGACCGTAATCGGTCTCAAACTGGCGCGCTTCTGCGCAAAGAAATTCGAAACCTCCAAAGCCAACTCGAACATGGATCCCACCACCCGCAATGTGCTGTCCAATGTGATCCTCTGGGTCGTCCGTGTAATCGTGATTGTCACGGTGTGCGCCATTCTCTCCATTCCCACCGCATCCGTGATCGCTGTAATCAGTTCTCTCGGTCTGGCACTCGGTCTTGCTCTGCAGGGCGGTCTGTCCAACATCGCCGGCGGCATCATGATCGTGATGTTCCGTCCGTTCCAGGTGGGTGACTGCATTACCTCCGGCGACAACACCGGTGTCATCACTGACATCAGTCTCTTTTATACCACAATGGTCACCGCCGACAAGCGTCAGGTAATCATGCCCAACGGTGCACTCACCGGCTCCACGATCATCAACTTCTCCCGTGAACCCATCCGCCGCGTAGATCTGGATTTCTCTGTAGCGTACGATACGGATATTGATCTTGCACGCAAGACAATTCTGGATTGTGCTGCCGCTCACGGTGCGGTGCTGCAGGATCCTGCCGCACAGGTTCTCATGACCACCCACGGCGATTCTGCTATTGTGTTCCAGCTCCGCGTCTGGTGCAATGCCGCGGATTTCTGGGACGTGAAATTTGATCTGACTGAAAACGTCAAGCGTGCATTCGACAGTGCGAAGATCGAAATTCCGTTCCCGCAGATGGACGTACATATGCGCTGAAACAAATGAAAAACGGAAACCTCTTTTTCGGAGGTTTCCGTTTTTTTATTCGATCTCCACAATCCAGATCGCATTATTGCTGCCATATTTTTCGCATCCTGCGGGCTGCATCCACTCCGCCGCCATAACCGCGGCTCTGCCGTCCGACAGCTGGCAGGCGCAGAAATTGCCCAGCCGTGCGCCCCGCTCGGGGGTCAGGATCCGCTCTGTGTCACGGATCAGTCTGCCCTCCCGCGCCTCCGCCATCAGAAGCGGCGCACGGTGGCGGAATACATGATCGTTATGCACGCCGCGGCGGGTATAGACCAGATACAGTCTGTCATCAAAAGTCAGCCAGTGCTGCTGGGTGTTGTAGTTGGGCAGGATCTCGCCGTCCTCCCACTGCCAGAGCTGCGGTTCCCCATAGTGGAGTCCGTCCGCCGAGGAGGTATAGTACCCCGCACTGTCTGTACGGATGGTCATATGATACCTGCCGCCGTGGAAGATGATGGATGGCTCGCCCATGCCGCGGTCCTTCTCCGCCGTCATGCTGTTGCCCACCTCCAGAAACGTCACCGTCTCGCCGTCAAAAGCGCAGTGCATCACCGTCACGGAAGTTCGTCCGCTGCCGTCAGCAAAATAGATCGGGATCAGAAGTGTTCCGTCTTCCAACTCTATACTCTGTCCGCATCCGTTACCGCTGTCGAAAAGTGCCTCCGGCATCTCCACAAAGCGGATTCTTGAAAATGTATCGCCATTCAGCACACTGTAGAATGTGGAACGCTTGCGGTTCGGCTTCAGCTTGCCCGTACTGCCCAGATACACGGCGGTATGACCGAGCAGGAGCACCTTGCCCGTCTTTTTGTGATACATCGGCGTGCCGTCGCATCCGACGGTCACATCGCCCGCTTCATCCACAATCGGAGCAAGTCCGTCCTGCGGTGCGAATTCACTCCACGTTTTTCCGCCGTCATAACTGAATGAGACATGAATCCCCGCGAAGAGATCGCTTCCGCTGACATCCAGATGCTGTGCTGTCGCCACCATTCTGTCCGGCGTCTCGCACATCCGGGCGTGGACCCAGCATTTCTTTCCGTCCCAGCCTTCCCGCATTTTAATCAGATGCAGATCCATGATATATCCTCCCGAAAAGTTGATTTACCCTTTATTTTCCGCTCTTTTCCCGAAAAGCGCCCACCAGATGCCGTACCCCATTGCCACGCCGATCAGGTTCAGGATCAAGTCGTCTATATCGCACACGCCCAGTCGGGTAAGCAGCTGCATCAGTTCCACGCACACGATGCCGGCGGTGCACACCGCCATACACCGTCCGAAACGGCGCATGGACGCAGAACACAGCGGCAGAAGCAATCCCAGCGGAACGAACATCACGATATTCCCCGCCAGATTGATCACCGCGTGGCGTACGTTCTGTCCCGCCGCCAGCAGCCGTAGAAAATCCGCCGCCGTGGCGAAGGGGATCAGGTTCACCCCGCCGCCGTTCTGCCCGATCCGCTGACCGAAAAGCAGCCACAGCATCAGCAGCGCATACAGCGCAAACAGTATCCGTCCGATCTGTTTCATATTATCCCCCGTACTTCTCCGCCCAGCGGTCACACAGCTGTTTCCAGATCGCCGATGCCTCCGCCGCGTCGGACGCGGGCGCGATCAGCTTCACATTGCCGCTGGACGCGCCGGTGGACGATTTCGGCACCATGATGTAGAACACAATGCCGGACAGCGGATCGTCCGGATCGGCGAAATACAGATCCATGATATACTCCGTCCAGTTCAGTCCGCTTTTTGCAAGCGGCTGGCGGTACAGATGCCACCATGCATTTTTGTTCTCGTGCTGTATATACACATGCTCATCCCGTATAAACAGCTGCACGCGAAAATCCTCGTCCTCGGGATGGCGGGAGCCTTCCAGATCATAGCGGATGTCATACCAAAGATCGTTATACGGATAAAATCCGTCAATCGCCAGCGTACCCTCGTAGCGGTCATCCTGGAAGAGATAATATTTCATCTCACCCCGCATGGTCACCTCGGTGGATGCCACACTCTCGCCTGTCTCCACATTATATTCCACGGCGGGCAGCACCACATTCACGTCCTTGCGGTACGGCGTGTTGTAGAGAAAAAAAGCGACCACAAAGGACGGCAGAAGAATGCACAGCGCCACGCGCCCGAAGAGCCGACAGAGTTCGATCAGCAGATATTCCCGGTCGATGCGCTTCTCCTGCTTGCGCCAGAACCGCTCGAACGCTTCCCGCCGCTCCTCCTCGGAGATATCCTCCCAGTGATACGGACGGTAAGTGATATCCCGCTCCGGCAGGCTCATGGGCTCCGCCACCGGCGTGATGGCGGCGGCAAGTTCACCCGCCGTGCGCAGGGATGATTCATCCACGGCGGAGACAGTCTCCAGCAGTTCATTCAGTTCCGCGACCTCACGGCGGAGATCTTCTTTATACTCATGGAAAACGGCGGCAGTGGCGTGGGGATCGTCCAGCATCCGCCCGATCTGCTCCACGGAGAACCGCGCTCGGCGGAGCGCCGCCACGGTCATCAGCACCGCCAGATCGTCCTCGCTGTATTCTCTGTAGCGGCGATTGCCCTGCTCGTGTATTTCCGGATGCACCAGACCTTTGTCCTCGTACAGCCGCATCGCCTTTTCCGTCAGACCTGTCTTCTGGCGTATCTCTCCTGCTTTCATATGTATCCTCCTATTATACCATAACAGCACGTCGGAGACTGCCGGAATTCCGCAAATCGGAACGCGGACGGAGTCCGTGCGGCAGGCTCGTGTACACAGCAAACTGTCGTACAGCAGCGTTTCTCTTTATGCTGTGTACATTATACAATCCGCCCTTGGGGCGGTGTCAAGGGGAAAGACTGATTTTCTTTTCGGGGGAAAACCCTTTTTCAAAAGGTGTTTCCCGCCGTCTCCCGCCGCATCTCCTCCGCCGCCTGCACGATTGCCGCCATGGCGGCACGGTCATCCTGTACAGGAGTCCGGTCGGTATCAAGGGAGCATATTTCCGCGCAGATCTGAACGCCCAGCTGATGGAGATAGCACCGCGCATTCGCAAGAGCACGGTCCGGCTTGCCGCTGCCGCCGCCCGCCAGCAGGATCACGCCGCGGCGCGATTTCGGTGAGAGAACCGTCTCACCGCTGCGGCGGCGCATCCACAGATACTGCAGCCGGCTTGCCGCCGAGATCAGCGGACCTGTCAGATCGGAGAAGTACACCGGTGAGGCAAGCACAATCACATCCGCTTCGTCTATGGCATGCAGAAGCGCCGCGCCGCCGTCATCCAGCGAGCAGCCGGCTTTCCGCGCGCATCTGCCGCAGTCGATACAGGGGGCGACCGTATTATCATAGGCGTAAAAATACGACACATCGCCGCCAAGCGCGGCGCAGAACGTCTGCGCCATGCATATGCTGCTGCCGTTTTTATGAGGGGATCCGCTGAGTACGAGGATTTTCATGATGCCTCCGGTGTGTTGGTACTTTATGATTCCAGTATAATATAAAATGCCGTCTCCGTCAAGAGGATTTCCGGAAAAACCGTTGTTTACAGTTACGTTCAACAATCGCTTTGCGCTGTTCATATCTCCGGTATATAATGAATGGGATATTTCCCTGTTCCTCCTGCACAAGCCCGGTCCCGCTCCTCATCCGACAGCTTGACAAAACCGCCGGAATATAGTATAATATTATGATACATCCCCCGCAGAATCCTCACGAAAGGTGACTGTATGCAGGATCTTCTGAAAACGATTGAAACGGCGATGCCTGCCCTCTCCAAGGGACAGCGTGCCATCGCCGCCTACATCCGCGAACATTTTGACAAAGCGGCATACATGACCGCTTCCCGCCTCGGGCAGGAAGTAGGTGTCTCCGAATCCACCGTTGTACGCTTCGCCTGCGAGCTGGGTTACAGCGGCTATCCCGCCCTTCAGCGCGCCATGCAGGAGACGGTGCGCATGCGCCTCACTTCTCTGCAGCGCATGGAAATCACAAACAGCCGCATGGGCGACGCGCACGTACTGGACGCCGTCCTCACCTCCGACTCGGAGAAAATCAAATATACGCTCGACCACATCGACCGCGATGCTTTTGAACGTGCCGTATCGGCACTGCTGGATGCCCGCTCCATCTACATCGTCGGCATGCGTTCCAGTGCGGCGCTGGCAGATTTTCTTGCCTATTATCTGGGCTACATGTTCCAGAACGTCCATCTCATCCGCACCACCAGCGGCAGTGAGATTTTTGAACAGATGATGCGCATGGAGAAAGAGGACGTGCTTCTCGCCGTCAGCTTTCCCCGCTACTCCACCCGGCTGATCAATGCGGTGGAATACGCCCGGCAGACCGGCGCCCGGGTCATCTCCGTCACGGACGGAAATCATTCCCCCATCGCCCAGAATGTATATGCAGTATTGACTGCGCGCAGTGATATGGCATCCTTTATCGATTCGCTGGTGGCGCCTCTGTCCATTATCAACGCACTTCTTGCCGCTGTGGCGCAGAAGAAGCAGGCAGAACTCTCCGCCACGCTGGCAAAACTGGAGAGCGTCTGGGACACCTTCCACGTGTATGACAAGGATTCCGATGCGGAAGAAAGGAAGCATTCCGATGAATGACCGCTTTTTTCCGGGGAATGATACTATAGACGTTGCCGTGATCGGCGGCGGCGCCGCCGGCATGATGGCTGCTATCGCAGCGGCACAGGCAGGCGCATCCGTAACGGTACTGGAACCAAACGCCGTACTGGGTCGGAAGCTCCGCATCACCGGCAAGGGACGCTGCAACGTAACCAACGACTGCTCCGCCGCTGAGGTGATGGATAACGTCACCAAAAATCCCCGGTTTCTCACCGGAGCCCTCTACCGCTTCACCCCCGCGGACGTGATGTCCTTTTTTGAGGAACGGGGCGTGCCGCTGAAAACCGAACGGGGCAGACGCGTGTTCCCCGTATCCGACCGTGCGGCGGATATTTCGCGGGCCATGGAGAAGGAAATGGAACTTTTGGGCGTTTCTGTCGTCCATACTAAAGCGGTATCTCTGCGTCTGAGCGAATCCGGCTGCACGGGAGTGCGCACGGAGGACGGGGATCTGCCGGCGAAAGCCGTGATCGTCGCCACCGGCGGCGCCTCCTATCCCGCCACCGGTTCACGTGGGGACGGCTACCGTTTCGCCGCACAGGCGGGAATGAAAGTCATTCCGCCCACGCCATCCTTGATCCCTGTCGTGACAAAAGAAAACAATGCCCCGCTATCCGGGCTGTCCCTGAAAAATGTGACCCTGCGGGTATTCCGCGGGGAAAAGCTGATCTTTTCGGAGATGGGCGAGATGCTTTTCACCCATTTCGGCGTATCGGGACCGCTGGTGCTCTCCGCCTCCGCCCACATGCGGGAAAGCATGGCTGGATATCGGATGTTCATTGATCTGAAGCCTGCACTGGACGAGGCGACGCTGGATGCGCGGCTCGTCTCCGATCTGAAAAAATACGCACAGCGGGATTTCCTCAACGCTCTCTCCGATCTGCTTCCCCAGAAGCTGATCGATCCCGTCATTGCGCTTTCCGGCATTGATCCCCGCAAAAAAGCCGGTGCGCTGACCAGAGAAGAACGCCGCCGTCTCGGCGGAATTCTGAAAGCCTATCCGCTGACGCCGGTCCGTTTCCGTCCCATTGATGAGGCAATCATCACCTCCGGCGGTGTGGACGTAAGCGGCATACACACGAAAACCATGATGTCGAAAACCGTACCCGGACTGTTCTTCGCCGGCGAGGTCATCGACGTGGACGCCTATACGGGCGGCTATAATCTGCAGATCGCATTCTCCACCGGTGCCGCCGCGGGAAAATGCGCCGCAGAGTTCGCAATGCAAAAGGAGTAATCACTATGAAAAGACAATGGAAAATCGCTCTGGACGGTCCCAGCGGCGCGGGAAAAAGCACTCTCGCCCGTGCCCTTGCAAAAGAGCTGGGGCTGATTTATGTGGACACCGGTGCGCTCTACCGCACCATTGGTCTGTATATGACGAGGAAAGGCGTGGACGTAAAGGATGCGGATGCGGTTGCCGCCCGTCTGCCCGAAGTCCGGCTGGAACTCGTCTATAAAAACGGCAGTCAGTCCGTTCTGCTCTGCGGTGAGGATGTGGGTGATTCCATCCGCACACCGGAGATGTCCCTGGCGGCATCCGCCGTCTCTGCCATCCCTGCCGTGAGAGAATTTCTGCTGGACATCCAGCGGGATATGGCCGCCAAAGGCGGCGTGGTCATGGACGGCCGCGACATCGGCACGGTGATCATGCCCGACGCGGATGCAAAGCTGTTTCTCGTGGCATCCCCTGCCGCAAGAGCCAAGCGCCGCTATCTGGAGTTGACCGCCAAGGGCGTGGAGTGCTCCTTTGAGCAGATCCTCATGGAGACCAATGCCCGGGATGAAGCTGACCGCCAGCGGAACATCGCCCCCGCCGTTCCGGCAGAAGACGCGCTGTTTCTGGACAATTCCGATCTCAACCTCACCGAAACCGTAGCGGAAGCTCTGAATCTCATCGCACAGAAATGTGCGGGTAAGGCACGCTCATGACGAAATTCTACAAATTCATTCACGCGGTATTCGCAAAGCCTGTGGCGGCGATCTTCCGCGTCAAGGTGACAGGATATGACAAGCTGCCTGCAGGCGGCTATCTCCTCTGCGCCAATCATACCAGCATGCTGGACGTACTGATCCTCTCCGTGGGAACGCATCGGCAGATCCGCTACATGGCGAAAAAGGAGCTGTTCTCCATCCCGCTGCTGAAGCAGCTGATCACGGCGCTGGGTGCCTATCCGGTGAACCGTGCCGGCGCAGATGTTGCCAGCATCAAGAGAACCATCTCCCTGCTGGACGAAGGCGAAACCGTCTGTATCTTTCCCCAGGGAACCCGCCATGCGGGCGTGGATCCGGCGACAACGCCCGTGCGCAGCGGCATCGGCATGATCAGCTGGCACGCCAAAGCGACGGTAGTGCCCGCCTACATCCATACAAAAGGCAACCGCGTTCGTTTCTTCCGCCGCACAGAGCTGATCATCGGCGATCCGATCCCCTTTGAATCGCTGGAGATGACCGGCAGCGGTACACAGCAGTACACCGCCGCTACGGAGAAGATCTTCTCCCGCATCTGCTCGCTTGGCGGCTACAACCGGGCGCTTGCGGCACCGCAGGAGGAGCAGAAATGACCGTCACCGTTGCCGGGCATGCCGGATTCTGTTTCGGTGTGCGCCGGGCTACAGAAGCGCTGGAAGCCGCGCTGGCAGAGGGCTGCAGCCGCATCTGCACACTGGGCAGGCTGATCCACAACGACGGTTACTGCGCTTCCCTCAGGGAACGCGGCGTGGAGGAAATCTCCGCCGCGGACATCCCCGCAGTCTGCACCGCGGCTGAAACCGGCGAGGCAATCACCGTGGTGATCCGTGCCCACGGCGAAACCGCATCGGTTCTGCAGACGCTGGAAGAATGCGCCGCACGCACACCGTCTCTGCGGATCCTCAACTGCACCTGTCCTTTTGTGGAAAAGGTACGCCGCATCGCCCGCGAACACTGCGGCGATGACGAAAAGTTCCTGCTGCTTGGTGCGAAGGATCACCCCGAAGTGCGCGGAATTCTCAGCTGTGCCCGGGACGGCATCGTCTTCGGCTCAGCCGCCGAGCTGGAAGCGATTCTCGCCCTGAACCCTTTTGGGCAAAATGCCAAAATTGTGCCCGTAATTGCCTCGCAAACGACACAAAATTTGTCCGAATGGGAAAAAAGTTTGGAAATTCTCAAAAAGGTATATACAAACGCGAAAATTTTTGATACAATATGCAGTGTGACTGAAGAAAGACAGACGGAAGCTGCCGACCTGGCGGCACAGAGTGACGCAATGCTTGTCATCGGCAGTAAGGCGAGTTCCAACACCGCCAAACTGTACGATGTCTGCCGCGCCCGCTGTGCACGCACCTATCAGATCGAAAGTGCGGCGGATCTTCACCGTCTTGATTTATCTGCATGTCAGACAGTGTCCATAACTGCCGGCGCATCGACGCCGTTCAGTGTAATACAGGAGGTAAAAGAAACCATGGCAGAGCATATGGAAAGCTTTGAAGAGCTGCTCGAACAATCACTCAAAACATTAAATACAGGAGACGTTGTAACCGGTGTTATCACCTCGATCTCGCAGAACGAGATCCATCTGGATCTTGGTTCCAAGACGACCGGCGTAATCACCCATGACAAGCTGACGGATGATCCGTCCGCAAAGCTCTCCGAGCTGTTTAAGGTGGGCGATGAGGTTCGCGCAAAGGTAATCAAGGTCAGCGACATCGACGGTATCGCTACTCTCGACAAGACCAGAGTAGACACCGACGCGAACTGGGAGCTGATCGTAGCGGCATATGAGAACAACGAAACCCTCGAAGGTCGTATCGCAGAAGCTGTTAAGGGCGGCGTGATCATGACTGTCAAGAGCGTTCGTATCTTCATTCCCGCATCCCAGACCGGTGTTCCGAAGGACGGCGACCTCGCTGTTCTGGTTGGCACCACCCAGAAGATCAAGGTAATCGAGATCAAGTCCGACCGCAAGAGAGCATACGGTTCCATCCGTGCCATCCTCCGCGAGGAGCGCAAGGCTAAGGAAGAAGCGTTCTGGAACGAGCTCGAAGAGGGCAAGGAATTTGACGGTGAAGTCAAGAGCCTGACCAGCTACGGCGCATTCGTAGACCTGGGCGGCGTGGACGGTATGGTACATACCTCCGAGCTGTCCTGGAGACGTATCCGCCAGCCTTCCGATGTTGTCAGCGTAGGCGATAAGCTCCACGTTTACGTTAAGAGCTTTGACCGCGAGAAGGGCCGCATCTCCCTGGGCTACAAGACCGAGGAAATGAACCCCTGGTTCATCTTCAACAGCAAGTATCAGATCGGTGATACCGCTAATGTCAAGATCGTTTCCCTGATGCCTTTCGGCGCATTTGCCGAGATGGTTCCCGGCGTTGACGGTCTGATCCACATCAGCCAGATCGCTGATCACAAGATCGCTAAGCCCGAGGATGTTCTCTCCATCGGTCAGATGGTTGACGTTAAGATCACCGACATCGACGCTGAGAACCGCAAGATCAGCCTGTCCATCCGCGCTCTCCTTGAGCAGACCGCTGAGGTGGAAGAGGTTGTAGAGGAAGCTCCCGCTGAGGAGAGCGCTCCCGTTATGTACTCCACCGACAATCCGGACGCTTACAAGTCCTTCACCGGTGAAGAAGACAAGTAATTGAACATGTATGCGGGGGAACCTTCCCATGAAGGTTCCCCCGTTCCTCTTTCCGGGACATGATCTGCCAAAAAAGCTTGCGGAATGGTTCATGGAGATCCGTGAGGCAATGCCGCATCTCAAAAGTCCCTGTTTTTTCTCATACCTCTTGCAATCCGCCGCAGTTTGGGGTACAATGTAGCTGTACACCAATCTTATTACCAAAGGAGATTTATCATGAGTCTGCAGGCAGGATTCTCCCGTGTATGCATCACGCCTCCCATGGGCACGGAACTGGCCGGTTATTTCAGCACACGTTACGCGGACGGCGTGCTGGATGATCTGTATCTGAACACGATTGCTTTTGAGAACGACGGCAAGCGCGCCGTACTGATCAGCGCGGATCTGATCTACATCCGCACCTCCGTCTGTGACACCTATCTGGACAAAATCGCGGAAAAGTTTTCCCTCCCCCGTGAGGCGATCTTCATCGCCTGCACCCACATCCACACAGGTCCCACCTTCGGTTACGCGGAGGGGAACTACGCCAACGGCACACCGCTCTTTGACGAATACATGGGCATCAAGCTCTGCGATGCAGTTCAGCTGGCGTTGAACGATCTGAAACCCGCCAGACTGTCCACCGGTCTCGGCGAGGCAAAGGGTATCTCCTTTATCCGCCGCTACCTGATGAAGGACGGCACTACCAAGACCAACCCCGGCATCGGCAACCCCGATATCGATCATCCGCTGGGCACACCCAATGAAGAGGTGCGTCTGGTGAAAGTTGCCCGCGAGGGCGGCGACGATATCTATCTTGTCAGCTTCGGCGTACACCCCGATGTCATCGGCGGCAACAAGATCACCGCTGACTGGCCCGGATTCACGCGCACAACCGTCGAGCGCGCTCTGGACGGCGTGAAATGCATCCTCTTCAACGGATTCCAGGGGGATGTGAATCACACCAACACAGCGCCTCTGCGCGGCGACTGGGACGTACGCCGCGGATACGAGCATGCCCGCCGCATGGGTCACACCGTCGCCGGTGCGGTGCTCCAGATCTGCGACTGCACCGTTCCCGTGGAAGGCGACGCCATCCGCTTCGGCGCATCTGTGATCTCTATGCCCACCAATCAGGAGCCCGATATGATTGAACTGGCACGCGAAACGATTGAAAAACAGAAAGCCAGCGGTCAGAAGGTCAGCGCCATGCAGTCCACCGGCATGAATGCGGTACGCGCGCTGCGTATTCTCGCACTTGAAAACGGTCCGGACTTCCTCCCCTCTCAGCTGAGCGCAGTTGCCATCGGCGACGTGGTATTCGGCGGCATTCAGGGTGAGCCTTTCACTGAGATCGGCAACCGCATCCGTGCAGCTTCCCCCTTCGGCATGACCGTGCTCTGCTGCTGCGTCAACGGCGGCAGCACCTATTATCCCACCAGCTCCGCCTATGACGAAGGCGGCTATGAAGCCAATACATCCCGTCTGAAGAAAGGCGGAGACAATATCATCGTGGACGGCATGAACAGCCTGCTCGCCACTCTGAAGGAACAGGCATGAAAAACGTACTGATCACCGGCGCGTCCGGCGGCATCGGTCAGGCGATCGCCCGGGCATTTGCCAGAGAAGGATACGGCATCGCTCTCCATTACAACCGGAATGGAGAGTGCGCCCACGCGCTGGCTTCCGCACTGCGCACGGAATACGGTGTTCCCGCAGCCGCACTCTGCGCCGATCTCCGGAACAGCGAAGCTATTGCGGAGCTGATTACCCGCGCGCAAAATGAACTTGGCTTCATCGGTACGCTGGTAAACAACGCGGGCATCGCCCAGCAGAAGTTGTTCACAGACATCACCGATGAGGACTGGGAGAACATGATCGGCATTCATCTGAGCGGCACGTTCCGCTGCTGCCGCGCCGTTCTTCCGGAGATGATCCGCCGCCATGAAGGAACGATCATCAACATCAGCTCCATGTGGGGACAGACCGGCGGTTCCTGCGAGGTGCATTACAGCGCCGCCAAGGCGGGTGTAATCGGACTGACCAAAGCCCTTGCCAAGGAAGTTGGCCTGTCCGGCATCACGGTGAACTGCATTGCGCCGGGAGTGATCCGCACTGCCATGCTGGATTCGTTCACCGAAGAGGATCTCGACGCACTGGCAGAAGAGACCCCCGTGGGGCGCATCGGCACGCCGGAGGATGTGGCATCCGCTGCCGTATTTCTGGCGGGGGACGGGGCCCGCTTTATCACCGGTCAGGTGATCGGCGTCAACGGCGGATTTGTGGTGTGAGGTATATATGGATTATTTCGACAAGATATATAAAGAAGCATCTGGAGTAGATATTCGAGAGCAAAAAAGAATATGGGATGAACGAGGACGCGGTTACTACGGTGAGTACCGTGTTATGCAAGAACTCTACCAAAACTTGCCTGGGCAATGTAAAATACTGATGAATCTGAATGTTCCGATTGGCGATGGAAAAATTACAGAAATCGATCTATTGCTTATCCATGAAACGGGAATATTTGTTTTTGAAATTAAGCATTACAAAGGAACAATCTATGGATCCAATAACGGAAAAGTTTGGACGCAATATTTTCGAACATCAAAAAACCACACGTTCAACAATCCTGTTCTGCAGAACGACTATCACATTAAAGCTTTACAGTATTATCTTCCGAATGCGCCATTTCATTCTGTTATTGTCTTTACACATGGCGAATGTGATTTAAGAATAACAAACAATGATCCATCTCTGCAAATATGTTCACTCCATTCTCTATTGTCCTCACTTTCCACAAAAATGAACGAACTTCCGATTCAATATTCCCCTCATGACATAGAAAACATATTTTCCTCTCTTCTCCCTTTTTCGCCAATGAAAGAAGAGGTATCAATTGCTGAGAAGCCCCCCCTGCCCCTCCATGAATTCATTGAAGTCATGAATAGAGATCTCGTGGCGGAACGTCAGGAATTACAGGATAATTATAACAATAAAGCTAAACAACTTGAACTTCGCAAAAAGAAAATCTATCTTAACAGTATAGTCATTTCTATAATATGCGGTATTCTTTCTATACTTTTTTGTCTATACCAAGCACAAGAATGTGATGAGAAAATTTCTACTGCGCAGCTTGAAGTAGAGAAAATGGCACAAAATTTCAAGCATGTAAATGAACTCAATGATGGTAATATTGAGTTCATTGCTGGAATGATCTTGCTTGATAATTTGGTATTGTCACAATCCCCGGATATTGTAGATGCTGTTGATTTTTCCTGTGACCTTGTTGCAAACAGTAATGATTATGGTATCCGCTTAACCGAAAACACAAAATACATAGTCATGACTAAAGACGGAAAAATCGCAGAATATGATATGTTTGACAGTCTGAACAAGTACAGCTCTCTATATAAAGTAGGTAAAAGTACATTTCCGATTTTTAATATCAAAAAACAGTTTTACAATATTGATGTCCAAGACATATCTTATATTAAATTAACAAAAATATCATTGTGGAGAAAAAACATAAATTCCAATAAAGATCTCATCACAGACTTAGAACTTGAACTTTATTCAACCCAATAAACAAGGAGAAATCACATGAAAACTTTACTTATGGGGGACATTTGCGCCACCGACCAGAGCAGAGAGGTATTTATCCGCAAGGATATGGACGTGCTTTTCGGCGATACGCTCGAGCTTTTCAAAAACAATGACGTTACGTTCGTGAATGTGGAATGTGCCATCACTGACTCCGAAAACCGCATCAAAAAATTCGGTCCTAATCTCAAATCCCCCCGAGAAACCGCTGACGTACTGAAAAACCTCGGCGTCACTCTGTGCGGTCTCAGCAACAACCACATCTTCGACTTCGGCATTGAAGGCGCCCGCGACACCATGAAGGCGCTGGATGAAGTCGGCATCGCCTACACCGGTTTCGGCGAGAATTACGAGGATTCCCGCAGAAATTATTTTGTGGAGAAAAACGGCGAAAAGGTCTGCTTCATCACCGTCTGCGAGCATGAGTATTCCTACGCGCTGGACAACCGCATGGGAAGCCGTCCCTTCGATCCCTTTGATACCATGGCGGACATCCGCGCCGCAAAAGCGGAGGCGGACCGTGTGATCGTCCTCTACCACGGCGGCAAGGAGCACTGTCAGTATCCATCCCCCCGTCTGATGAAGGCGTGCCGCGAGATGGTGCACAACGGCGCCGACGTGATCCTCTGCCAGCATACGCACTGCATCAGCTGCTATGAGAACTACATGGGCAGCCACATTCTCTACGGTCAGGGTAATTTCCACTTTGTCAAGCTGTCCGCCAACATGCCCGAAACCTGGAACAGCCTGCTTGCCGTACAGTATGACACCGTCACGAACGAAATCACGTTTACGCCCATCGTCAACAACGAATACGGCGTGGAGCTTGCCAAGGGCGAGAAGAAAGAAGAACTGATGAACGGCTTCGCCGCACGCAATGCCTCCCTGGAAGACGGCAGCTGGCAGGACGGCTGGCATGAATTCTGCGTGAAGATGCAGAACAACTACATCAAAGCCGCCAATGGCGATCACGGCAGTGACCCCGTAGAGATGGGTGATTCTGTTTTCGCCCATTATCTGGACTGCGAAGCCCATACCGACGTATGGCGCGAGCTGTACAAGACCGCCAACCACCGCAACGAGCTTGGCTGAGATGACATCCATGACAAAACAGGAATATCTTGCTGCGATTGACGCGCAGATTGAAGCCTCCCGCGAAGCACTTACGGAGGATATTTTCCGTCTCGTGCGCATTCCCAGCGTACAGGGCGATCCGCTTCCCGGTGCGCCCTTCGGTCCCGGTCCCCGTGCCGTGCTGGATGAAGTATTGAAAATGGCGCATGAGGACGGTTTTGCTGCAGAGGATCACGGTGTTGGTGTTGTTCACGCCGCACTGCGTGAGGGCCAGCCCGACTTGGGCATCTGGGTTCACGGCGATGTTGTGCCCGAGGGAGACGGCTGGAGGTACGCGCCATACGAGCCCACCCTCGTCGATGGATGCATCATCGGACGCGGATCAGCGGACAACAAGGGACAGCTGGCAGCCGTCTGGCATGTTCTGAAAATCTTCCGTGATCTGCAGATTCCGCTGAAGTACAATCCTGCCATTTATGTAGGCAGCAATGAGGAAAGCGGCATGGCAGATCTGCAGGGTCTCCCGGACAATCCCGATGCCCGCGGATTTGTGCATGTATGCACGCCGCCCCGGCTTTCGCTGGTGCCGGACGGCGGATTTCCCCTCGGCTACGGCGGTAAAGGATCCCTGCGGCTGCAGCTGAGAAGCCGCGATCCCCTGCATGGGATTACGCTGACCGCCGGGCAGACAGCTTCTCCCGGCAATGCTGACGCGATTCTGGACAGAGCGGATGTACCGGACACACTTCCCTCCTGCACTGTCGCAAAGGGAGAGAAAACTTCCGTATCCGCCTATTCTCCGCCGCGGCACGGCGCACATCCGGATCCGAACGGAAATATGATCACGATGCTGAGCGCCGCTCTGCTGGATGCCGGTCTGTGTGCCGATGAAGATCGGCGGACGCTGGATTTCCTACGTCGGGTATCGCTGGACACCGCCGGCGCCATGTTCGGCATCAACATTCCCTCCGCGCCCATGCCGCCGCTGACGGTATTTGCCGGACGGATTGACAATGACGGAGGACATGTCATTCTGCATCTGAACATCCGTTATCCGCTGGGGATTACCTATGAGGAGATCGTACAGCGCATCGCCGACGCCGCCGATGCAGACGGATTTGACGTATATGACAGCAAGCCGGGGCAGAAGCCGTATATGGCAGATCCCGACACGCCTGCCGCACGGATCCTGCGGGAAGCGGCACGTGAAGTAACCGGCAGTGATGCCGCGCCATTCCTGCTTTCCGGAGGTACATACGCCCACTGTCTGCCGAACGCCTATGTATTCGGCATGAGCAGCAATCAGCCGCCGAAGAGTTTCCCCGCCGGTCGCGGGGGTGCCCACGGTGTGGATGAAGCCGTATCGCTGGATCGTCTGCAGCGGGGTATGAAGATCTATGCACGCGCGCTGCTTGCGCTGAATGAGGCGGAGTGGTAACGGTAAAGCGGAGCATTTCACTGTTTAAATCAAAGAAACCCTCCCCCCCAATCCCCTTGCCTCCGGCATTGATGCGTTGTGCATTTACCCATTAAAACAAGCGCGGGAAGATTTTGCTTTGCAAAATCTTCCCGCGCTGAGCTTTTCTGCAGAAAAAAACTGAATCAGTCTGTCAATGTCATTAACTTAAGAAAGATCATTGTACAATTTACACAAAGGATAGAAAGCTGTCCCGGGGGGTGTCGGGGGCTGTGCCCCCGACTTAACCCAATATATAAGGGGGGATGCAAGGGGGGCGCGGGTCTCCGGTGGAGACCTCAAAATGCAAAGCATTTTGAAGCGCTGACCGAGCCGGCAGGCGAGACCGCCCCTTGCACGCGGCGGTAGCCGCGGAAAAAGCTACACTTGTGCATAGTGTATACAGTATGTGCTTAAGTTAATGACATTG
>SVTS01000143.1 GCA_015063645.1 Oscillospiraceae bacterium
GCCGTGCTGGAGGATATCATGGATGCCGCCAACGTAGGCGCGATTATCCGCAGTGCCGCAGCGCTGGGGATGGACGCGGTTCTGGTAACACCCCGGTGCAGTGATCCGCTTCTCCGACGCGCCGCCCGGGTCAGTATGGGAACGGTGTTCCAGATTCCCTGGACGTACATCGGTGCGGATGATGCCGACTGGCGGGAAAACGGACAGAAGCGCCTGCGGGAGATGGGCTTTGCCACCGCGGCGATGGCGCTGTCGGATCAGTCCGTCAGTATTGCGGACAGCCGCCTGAAGGCGGAGGGAAAACTGGCAATTCTTCTGGGAACTGAGGGGACGGGACTCCGCGCCGAAACCATCCGCGATGCGGATTATTCCGTGAAAATCCCCATGTTCCACGGAGTGGATTCCCTGAACGTAGCCGCCGCCAGCGCTGTGGCGTTCTGGGAAATCGGCAGTGAAAAATCCATAAAGTGATTCTTTGTTCGAAACAAAAAAAGGAAATAATCTTTGTTTTGTGACACTGACCTTTGGTTTTGTGCAACAAATACAGTATGTGCTGTGCTATAATAAACAAAGGTTTATCGCACTGACAGAAAAGGAGAACTCCGATGAAAGCAGAAATAAAGAACTACAACGGCCGACCGGCGATTATGATAAACGGTGCCGTTTATCCGCCGATGATGGCGACAATCCGCACCAACGCCCGGGATCATATCGAATTCGATCGCGAATATTTCAGTGAGCTCGGTAAAGCAGGCATCAAAATCTTTTTCCTCATCTGTGATACGATCTGGCTGAAGCCGAACGCACTGCAGCTTTTCGAGGATGAAGCCCGCGCGCTGCTTGCCGCGGTTCCCGATGCCTGGATCGTGCCCCGCATCGGCATGCATCCCACAAACGAATGGATTGAGGCTCATCCTGCCGAAACGCTGACATACAGCGACGGAAGCCGTCCTCCGGTTCATCTTTTTACCGAATCTTACGAAACGGATCTGCCGGCGCATTATTCCCTCTGCTCCGATCAGTGGCGGCATGACGCGGGAGAGGCTCTGCGGGAGACCTGGTCGGCACTGATGCAGCTGCCCTACGCGGACCGCATCATCGGCTGCTTCCTTGCCGCCGGCGGTACGTCTGAATGGTACTACATGCATCAGGTGTATAAAGACGGACGTGCGCTGGATCACAGCGATGCATTCCGCCGGGCGTTCAGCGCGTATCTGACAGAAAAATTCGGCACGGACGACAATCTCCGCCGCGCATGGCGCAGGGATGATGTGACGCTGGATAATCCGCCGATACCCGCACCGGAATGCCACTTCTATGAAAAGCTGGTGGATGCGGAGGTGTTCCAGCCAAAGCAGAAGATGCTCTCCAATGCGGACGTTCCGCCCCCGCCGCAGAACGGCACCAATATCGGCTCCTTTATCGATATCGATGCCCATATGGATGTGTTCGATTTCTGGCGCGCGTGGCATCTGGGCACGGCAGATTCCGTACTCCATTTCGCCCGTATCATCAAGGAGATGACTCCTGAACGGCTGGTGGGCGCGTTCTACGGCTCCGTCCGCAATCCCACGTTCTTTGACGGCGGTACCTGCGGCGGTACTCTGCGTATTCTGGACAGCGGCGCGGTGGATTTCCTCGCCGCACCGGGCGTGTATGAAAACCGTCATCCGGGCGGATTTACCGGACAGCGGGAGATGCACGATTCCTTCGCTCTGCGCAACCGCATCTACATCGTGGAGGATGACGAGCGCACCCATCTGGAAAACCGCTATTTCCAGGATAAATACAATCTCTACGACATCACGGATTCCGTGAATATTCTCAAGCGGGAATTCGGACGGAATATCTGCGAGGAAACGCAGGCGTGGTGGTTCGATCAGCTTCTTGGCGGCAGACGCTTCAAGGATCCGGATATTTACAACCTTTTTGCCGCTCAGCAGAAAATCGCGGCACAGTCCTACGAAAAGGATCGCCGCAAGAACAGCGAAATCGCGTTCATTTACGATCAGGAGAGTATCCAGTGCGTCTCCCAGCAGACCACGCGGGATCTGATCGAGGAGATGCGCAATTATACCATTGCCCGCATCGGCGCACCGGTGGATCAGTATTATCACGACGATATGGCGAATCCTGCCATGCCGGCATATAAGCTGTACGTGTTCTTCAATCTGTTCTATGTGACGAAAGAAGAGCGCCGCATCATCCGGGAAAAGCTGCAGAGAGAGGGCGCGACCGCCGTCTGGATGTACGCCTCCGGCGTTATTGATCCGGATGCGGAAAAACGCTTCGATCCTGCCAATATGAAATCCCTCACCGGTATGGATATGGAGATGCTGGAGGGATGCTGGGAAGCGAAGCTGCGCGTGACAGAGCATCCGCTGACGGCGAAGCTGGATAAGCGGGAAATTCTTGGCGCGAATTTTGCCCTGCTCAAGCGGGTGTGCGCTCCGTCCACCAACGAGGGCGGCAAGGGTACCTATCTGTACCCGCTCTTCTATTCCCGTGACGGCGAGGTTGCGGCAAACTTCCTGACCAGCGGCGTCCCTGCCATTACGGTGAAGAAACTGGACGGCTATACCTCCATCTTCTACGGCGCAAAATGTATAGAGGGAAAGATCCTCCGCGCCATGGCGGAATATGCCGGATGCCATATCTATACGGATTCGGAGGAAGTGCTCTTTGCCAACCGGAATTATGTCACGTTCCATGCTTCCTTCTCCGGCACAAAAACGCTCCGCCTGCCCCGCAGATGTACGGTGCGCGAGGTGTATGAGGATAAAATCTACGCCACAGACGCAGACAGCGTTACCTTTGATGCATATCTCGGCGAGACGAAGATGTTTGAGCTGACAGACTGATCAATGTCATTAACTTAAGCACATACTGTATACACTATGCACAAGTGTAGCTTTTTCCGCGGCTACCGCCGCGTGCAAGGGGCGGTCTCGCCTGCCGGCTCGGTCAGCGCTTCAAAATGCTTTGCATT
>SVTS01000052.1 GCA_015063645.1 Oscillospiraceae bacterium
CCCCCGTCAGCTCATACGCTTCCAGCATTCCCCAGAGAGTATATTTCCGGCACCAGATATTCCAGTTCCACCGCGGATGTTTTGCCGCTGCGGCTGCTTCCGGAGTGGGTGCCATAAAGTCAGCGGAATTCCGGTAAGTACCCAGATAGCCGTCCGGCTGCTGGAGTGAAACCAGCTTCAAAGCCCCGGCATGAATGAATTCCTTCATAGATGCACTGCCGGTATATTTCGCCGCACGGACTGCGCTGATGATCCATTTTCCCCAGAATTCGCCCTGCCAGAAACCGATTCCCGGGATACGGATATCGTCTATACGGTTGATGAAACCGTCCTCGCACTCACGGTAGACAACATTTTGGGCGTAATCGGAGAAAATCCGTTCTTCAAAGAAGGTATCCATCAGCTTTCCCACATAGCCGCCCAGGCGGATATGGGACAGCGGTGTTTTCATTATTTGGCTTTCAATTATGTACGGCTTCATAGTGCGGCTCCTTGGATATGATATCTGTATTACACATGAAAAAGCATCCGACAGCAACAGGAAATGCATCGTTTATGCCATAGCACCGCGTCCGACAAGTCCTATTTTAACCATGTTTACTGTGTTCGGTATGCATATCTACATTGTAATGAATTTTCTGCTGAATGTCAACAATTTCAGGATACAAATTAGTTAATATCTATTAACGCAGTCAGAAGAAAACGCTTTTTGTCGTTTATTTCCACACAAATACGTTATTGCTGTAATAGAGATTTTTCGTCATCTTGCACAAATTCGACACAGACCGCAAATTTCGACATGACAATAATGTCGAATTAGCAATTTAGACATAAAATTGTAGTACATTTGATGTTTTTTGTATGGTATACTGATATATCCAAAGAAGGGGGTTGATCTTATTACTGCTAAATTTGTCCGTGACCGCATCACGCAGCTGCGGCTTCAGAAAGGGATATCCGAATACAAGATGAGTTATGACCTCGGGCACAGCCGGGGATACATCAACAACATCTCTTCCGGTAAGGCACTTCCCTCTCTCGGCGAGTTATTTGCCATCTGTGAGTATTTTGACATCTCCGTTGTTGAATTTTTCAATGAATCCAACACAGCTCCGATCCTCATGAAAGATACCCTGAAAAGTCTCTCCAAGCTGAGCGAGGAAGATCTTGCCCTCGTGAAAAAGGTCGCAGATCGGATGGCAAAAAAATAAGTTTTTATTTTTTGCAGCTTTTCAGACGGTTTTTTTTCACATTCGGTTTTATTTTTGAAAAAATTTTTCAAAAAAATTTTTCTACTCTGCAGAGTTTATTTGAAGCGATGTTTTTATCGTTTTATTTACATTCTGTATCGCGCAGCGCACAACGAAAAAACAGGGAGGCATATGCCTCCCTGTTCTGTTTTGTTATTACTGAGCAGCCTTAACAGCGGTGATGTGGGGGTTAACGCCCTCATACCAGTACAGGAAACCTTCCATGTCGATCTTATCGCCGACCTTCAGGTTCTTCACTGCTGCGTACACATCGGTAGAGCTGTCAGTGAGGTAGGACTCAACGGTGAAGGTATAGGTCTTGCCGTCAAGGGAAACGTTGAAGTACAGGTCGTCGCCGTCCTGACCGGAACCGTCCCACTTGTACAGATAAGCAGCACCCTTATCGTTGGCAGCCTCAACGGTCATGCCCTTGAAGGAAACGAACTTGTTCTGATGCTTGATCAGCTCAGCTTCGTTTGCCAGGAGAGCGGTAACGTCGGTAGCTTCAGCGATGTAATTGCCTTCGAGGATTTCATAGGTAGCGTCGATGATCTCAACTTCGCCGGACCATGCAGCCTTGTAGCCGGAGATCTTCAGCTTGGTACCCTTAACCATCTTGGCAGCGTCTTCCTTGGGGCACTTCAGCTCATACACAAAGTATGCGCCTTCGGTATCCTGCAGGTAAAGAGTGATCAGACCCTGACCGTCCTTTTCCCACCAAGCCTGGTTTGCCTGTACGTATGCTTCGATGGTAACCTGAGAATCCAGGGCAGCAGCATCGTACTCTGCGTAGGTCATAACGCCCTCGGACTTCTTTGCCGGGTCATCTCCGCCGCAAGCGGCGAGGGACAGTGCGAGAACAGCGACCATCATGATTGCGAGAAACTTTTTCATAGTTTTTCTCCTTTTTTGAAATATGATCGGTATTTTAACCGCCAATGAATATTATACATAATTTTGCCGATAAGTCAATATATATCGCTCATTTTCTGGATTTTTTCACTTTCTGTGCCAAAGCACCGGCGCCGATAAGCAGCCACACGCTGCCAAGCGCTCCGAGCAGAATTTTTGCAGTAACAGGCAGAGGACCGAGATCCGCTTTTTCACCGGAAGGGGAGGAAGCATTTCCGTTTACGTTCAGCCGGTACAGGGAGATCACGTCATTCTGCAGTTTTTCCATATATGCGTCATCCACTTTTTCCTTGCGGCGCATGGATTTGGTGACATTTTCGATCATCTGACCGGACGCACTGCGCAGGGACGCGGATCCGTTGAATACGGGCGTGACGAAAGTATTATCCACGTTATCGAGCAGCAGTTTTGTCGCCTTGATCTTCACGTCATAGTGCAGAGCGTTATCCTCACCGCTGCGCGCGAGATAGTCTTTATATACAGCGGTATTCTGCGCTTTGGAGGTTACCGGCACGTAGCCCTCCGTCTGGGCGTAGGCGATCTGGACTTCGTCCGTCAGCATGAACTGGGCGAACAGCCAGGATGCCAGCACCTCTTGCGGATCATCCTTATTGAACACACACATGGACGGTCCCTGGGAGATCATCACGGGATTCTCCGGATCCACCTGGGGAATGGTACGCACTGCGGTTTCAAAACGAACCAGATTCTCCTCACTGATATCGGACAGCGGCGCATCGGTTCCCATCCAGGTTGCACCGGCGGTGGAGTCGATGGCGAAGATGCACTGTCCCGCGTTCAGGAAGTTGGCGGGATAGCTGGAAATCGAGAACGTAGAGAACGCGCCTGTAGCGGCATGCCCGGAGATCTCATACAGAAATTCCGTTGTGGTATCGTTGAAGATGAGGATCTCCCCATTCTCCGTGGAATATCCCGCACCGCTCTGTCGCAGGCGCTGGATCATCATATTATCGGTGGATTTATAGATAAACGGAATCAGCACTTTCTGTCCGTTCACCTTGAAATTGCCGTCCGCATCCTTTGCCATGGCGGCTTCGGACACTTCCCAGATAAACTCCCATGTCAGCTTATCCGGCAGTTTATAGCCCAGCTTTTCCACAAAAGTTTTATTCACATAGCACGCCTCGGTGGAGCGCATATACGGCAGAGCGTAGTGGGCATCACCGATCACGCATTCTCCGAGGAATTTCGGAATGATCTCCTCTTTTGTGGGTGCATCAAAACTCACTTCGCTGCCGCCCAGTCCGTATGTGGGATGCACCATCAGATCATCCAGCGGGACAACCGTATTGACACCGCTCAGATACGTTGCGATATGGTCCGGATAAGTGATGCAGACGTTGGGAGTGGTACGGGTTGCGATATTGGTGATTACATCATTATAAATCTTACCGTAATCCGTATACAGGCGTAAATTTACCTTGATGTTGGGATACAGCGTCTGAAAATCAGCGATAGCTTTTTCGTAAATATTGGTCTGGGTTTTGTTCGTATCGTTCTTCGCCCAGAATGTAATTTCGTAATTGCGGGAGGTATCGAAATTCTCCGGAATCACAAAAGGATCCATGCCGCGGGAGCCGTGGCAGCCTGCCAGAAGCGGCAGGAGAAACAGCAGTGCAAGAACGACTGAAAGGTTCTTTCTGCGCAAATTCATCCTTTTGTACCTCCTCTCGCAACGCCTTCCATGATCTTATTCCGGAAAATGAGGAACAGGACCACCAGAGGGACGGAGATAACGACAACTGCCGCCATCATCGCGGGAATATTTTCCCGCCCGAAGCCATTCTCGCGGATCTCCTGAATACCGTTGGAGACGAGGAAATACGCCTGATTATCGGTGATCAGTCTGGGCCACACATAGGAGTTCCAGCATTCGATCACTTTCAGAATCGTTACCGTCACGATGGTCGGCTTGCAGATGGGAATCATCACACGCCACAGATATTTCCAGTCGGAGGTACCGTCCACCTTGGCGGCATAGTACAGCTCATCCGGAATCTGGGAGAAATTCTCCTTCAGCAGGTACACATAGAACACCGACATCACGGACGGCAGGATCAGACCGGGAAAGGTATTGCGCAGATCCAGATTGGTGATCGTTGTGAAGTTGGTGATGATCACCAGTTCATTGGGGATCATCATCATGGAGAGGAACAGGGTAAAGAGCAGATTTTTTCCGCGGAACTGCAGGCGGGAAAAGGCAAATGCCGCCGGCACAATCACTGCCAGCATGATTGCCGTGGTCGCAACCGTGAAAATCACGGTATTGAAGAAATAATCCGCCAGAGGTACTGCGGTAAATGCGTCTGCGTAGTTCTGCATTGTGGGGGAAAGAGTGAAAAATTTCGGGATATATTCCGAGTTGTAGGTTGCGTAGCTCTTCACGGAAGTGAGAAGCATCCAGTAAAACGGGAACAGCACCATCAGCGCCCAGAGAACGAGGAATGTGTAAATCACCGTTTTGATTACTGCGGAGCGCGTCCGTGCGGCTTTTTCGATTTTTTCATACTGCGTGGCAGATTTTGATGTATTCATATGCGCTCCTTTCTCAGTAATGAACATGCTTTTTGCTGATGATCAGATTGATGCAGGTGATCGTCAGCACGATGGCAAAGAGGATGATCGCCGCGGCGGAAGCATAGGACGGATATCCGCCGCTGTCGCCGTAGAGCATATCATACACATATCCCACGATGGTATTCATTCCGGCGGCGTTCAGATCCGTGCCGAAGAGTGCGACTGCATCGCTGTACGCTTTGAACGCGCCGATGAAGCCGGTGATCACCAGATAAAAGATCATCGGAGAGATCATGGGAAGCGTGATTTTATAGAAAATGCGGAAACGGGAGGTACCGTCGATGCGGGCGGCATTATAGTAATCCTCTTTCACAGATGCAAGCGCACTGGTGAGAATCAGGATTTTGAACGGCATGACGACCCAAACTGTATAAAAGCAGAGGACGAACATCTTCGCCCAATAAGGGCCGTCGATAAAATCCACCGTGCCGCCGCCGAAAAAGCTGATAAACAGATTCACCAGACCGTCGGAATAGGCAGTCTTTTTGAAGAGGATCATGAACACCAGTCCCACTGCCAGCGTATTGGTCACATAAGGGAGGAAATACACGGTCTGAAAGAAATTACGCAGAGGCTTGATTGCGTTCAGTCCGAGAGAGATCAAAAGAGCGATACCGGTGGAAAGCGGCACCGTGATGATTACGAGAATGAACGTATTCTTCACTGCCTGCAGGAAATAGGGATCGTGCAGAACATAGGAATAGTTATATCCGCCCACACCGAAAAATGTCTGGGAGGCGGAATTATAGCCTTCCTCAAAGGAATAGATAAATACATCTATCAGGGGATAGACCATGAAAATTCCGAGAAACAGAATTGCCGGCGCAAGATAGAGCCAGGCTTTTCGGCTGTTGTTTTCCATACTGTCCCTCACCTCACTGCGCGGAGACAGGAATCCGCGTTTCGTCCGCACGGTCGAAAAGGAACACCTTATTCGGCTTCAGGGAGAAATGTACCGATGCGGCGGTAATATCCACCGCATTTTCTGCGCTGACAATGGAGCGGATAACTTCATTTTCCGAGTCAGCATGCGCAGAGACGATACTGATATCCCGTCCCATAACCTCCACGCCGCTGAGTTTGCAGACAAGAGCACCGTCCGCCGCGGGAATAAATCCTTCGGGACGGATACCGACCCACACTTCCCTGTCTTCTGCGCCGGAGACGTCCAGTACGGCGGCATCGCCGATATACAGCTTTCCGCCGCGTACAACGCCGCGGAAAACATTGATCGGCGGAGTGCCGAGGAATTTCGCTACAAAAAGATTTACAGGATCATCATACACCTGCTGCGGTTTGCCGATCTGCTGGACGACACCGTCCTTCATCACCACGATCATATCGGAGATGCTCATGGCTTCATCCTGGTCGTGGGTAACGAATACGGTAGTAATGCCCGTCTCATGCTGGATGCGGCGGATCTCCTCACGGGTCTGCAGACGGAGACGTGCGTCCAGGTTGGACAGCGGTTCATCCAGAAGCAGAACACGGGGCATTTTCACCAGCGCACGGGCAATCGCCACGCGCTGCTGCTGACCGCCGGAGAGTTCGCTTGGTTTACGGTCCATCAGTCCGTCGATCTGCACCAGTTTTGCGATTTCCAGCGCTTTGGCATTCATCTCGTCATTTGTCATTTTATCCTTTCCGCGGAGGTTTTCCAGCGGGAAACGGATATTCTGACGCACGGTCAGATGGGGATAGAGCGCGTAATTCTGGAACACAAGTCCCACGCCGCGGTTTTCCACGGGCAGATCGGTCACATCGTCCTCACCGAAATAAATCTTTCCGGCGGTGGGCTTCTGCAGTCCGCAGATCAGGTTCAGCGTGGTACTCTTGCCGCAGCCGGAGGGGCCGAGAAGACCGATCAGCTTGCCGTCTGGAATTTCAAAATTGAAATTATCCACGGCGGTCACTTCGCCATGCTCCTTCTTATTTCGGTTCGGGAATTTTTTTGTCAGGTTTTCCAGTACAACTTTCATAACAGTATATCATCCTTATTTATGTAATCCTTTTTGACATACATGGTTAGTATAGCACATTTTTCCTCGTTCTGCAAGGGGAAATACGCAACATACCCGTCACACCCGTTTTTTCAGTGAATCGTAGATCAGAATCCGTACTCTGTCTTCCCTGTATTCATCCGTGAAAGTACGCTCCCGCGGCGTATGGCTGTATTCCTCAGCAAACACCCGGTTGAAGCTGCGCACACTGCCAAATCCGGCGGCAAGTGCCGCTTCCGTCACGCCGGCGCCTTCCTGCAGAAGCATTCTGGCATGATCGAGGCGATAGCTGTTGACAAATCTTCGGAAATGGATACCGACCGCGGAAGAAAAAATCCGGCTGAGATAATGGGCGTTGTAGCCGCACTCCTTCGCTATATCATCCAGCGTGATCGGCTCTGTATAATGCGTACTGACATACGCGAAAATACAGGCAAGCAGATCTGTCTGACTGGTTTTGCGCGGCTGCAGAACGACGGAGCGCAGATACTGCTCCATAAGCAGATACAGGCAGCCTTTCAGGGTGTAATCGCCGAAGTCACGTCGGACGGTCAGCGTATCCAGATAGAAATTCCGAATTTCCTCCGGGCAGGAAAATACGGGAGTAATACCCGTCTGTCCCGCCAGCTTCTGATGAAATCCGCTTACAACATCTCCCGAAAAAACATGCACCACGGAGGCGGATGGAGAAATGCACCGATATGCGTGCATCTGGTCACTGAGGACGAGGGCGCAGTCAGGTGCGCTCAGAATTAAACTCTGTCCGTCCACCCAGATTTCCATTTCGCCCGAAAGCACGGTCACCAGTTCATAATCATGGTGCATATGCTTGGCAAACTCCAGATTTTCATAATAATAGATATCGTGGTGATTTTTGATATTGGCATTGGAATGCTGATAGAACATAACTGCCTCCTCGCCCGTGCTTTCAGTAACTTCCTGTAAAAATATTGTACTCTGCCGTGGGAATAATGTCAATCGCATTGTGTGATTTTTGTCCGATTTATGTACCCTTTTTTCTTGTTTCACGACGGGGAGCATATGATACTCTGCGTATTCTTGAACCCTCGGAAAAACATATGTCGGGGCTCTCCCTGCACTTCTACTGCGGCGGTGCGGGGCATCCGCTTACCTTCACAGAAGAGGAATGGTACCGTCAGCTGCGGCAGGCGCTGGACATGGAACGCGCCATTCAGCGCAACTGGGGATTTGTGACCGGTTACGGCATGGAGAAATGGGCTCGTCTGGTCATTGGACGAATGGGGATGCTGGCATCCCGGCGGAAGCGGTCCCAGCGCGCACATGCGCGAGTACGGCATTGATCCGGCACCGAACAATCCGGACATGGTACAGAATCTCTTTGAACAGCAGTCCACGCTCCGCGATGCGGCTGTAAGCGCCGTCACGCTGAATCTGTTCAACAATCATGCGGAAAAAATCATGATCGGTGCTGTGGCACAGCTGGTAAACAATCTGCACGCGCTGTTTCTCAGCGGCGGCGAGCACTGCATCTGCACGCCTGCCTATCACGTATTCGATATGATGCAGAACCACATGGGTGCAACGGCACTGCGCGTGTCCGGCAGCTGCGGCGAAATTGTCCGCGGGGGATTCTCGATTCCGAATCTGTCCGTATCCGCATCCGTTAAAGACGGAAAACTGACGGTAACGCTGGCAAATCTGAGCATGGACACTGCGGCGGAAACGGTTCTTATCCCCTCCGCGATGGCATATGCGGGCAATGCGGAGATTATCACCCTCACTTCCGGCGATCCTCATGACTGCAACACTTTTGAGGAACCAGACAAAGTACATCTCACCCGCACAGCCGGCGCATTTGACGGAAAGATCACCGTCCCCGCTTATTCCGTCATCACTGTAATTGCTGATCTGCTGTAAGACGGATTTACAGAAAAAAATAAAAAGCCAACCGGTCTGTAAGCATGCTCACAGACCGGTTTTGCTGTATGTTCTTTACTGAATTTTCAGTTTAACATCTCCGGTATTGGTTGTGATCTCGCATCTGCCGCCCTCTGCGGTATCGGGCACATCTATATCACCTGTATCAGTACTGACAGCAAACACCTTACCGGTAAGCAAACTGCCCGCAATGTCACCCGTATCTGTTTTAATAAAAATTCCTGCAGCATCCGAGGATTCCAATGTCACGTCTCCCGTACTTCTGCTGACAGAAAAGTTTTCAGAGGCAATAACGTGATTCAAATGAATATCACCTGTGCTTCCGCCCGAAACAAAATTCCTGCACGCGATATCCCGCAGATATGCGTCACCTGTAGACACACCGACTGTGACATCGCCATCACAATTCACGCCCGCGGCACTCACCTTGCCGGTGGAAACCGTAAGAGCAAGAGATCCGGCTGAGACATCTTCCACACTGATATCTCCGGTACTCGTCTTAATTCTGATCATCTCAGAAGCCGATGCGCGAAACTCTACGTCCCCCGTACTCAAAGAAATATCCACATTCCGGAACATGAAATCCTTTGGCATACCGATATCTCCGGTATCTTCACGAATGAAAAGGGATGTGTATTCCGCTTTCGGCAGATAAACCGTGATTTTAGGTGAAGCGAAGTTCAGCCCGATATATCCGATAAAGTCAGACAGAGATCTTTCATCGATCAGTCTAATCACAAGTATACCGTCTTCAACAGTGACGGAATGTTTTCCATTTTCTTCTTCACAGCACTCCACTCTGCATTTGCCATCATCGGACAAGGAAAACAGGATATCTGCGGTATCCGAATTTACGGTTATACCGTCAAATGCTTCGCTGATTTCATAAATATTGGTCTCATAGGCAACTGTTGACAGCTTCAAAAAATCCCATTGCAGCGTTGTCATTACACCCGCAAAGAGAACACAGCCAATCAGCACAAGAGAAGCTGCAATAATAAGCCATGCTTTCGTTCCCGTTCGCATTACGCTTCCTCCTTCCCTCTGAAGCAATTCTTAATCCATATTGCCGTTTTCTTTGTGAGTATCAAGGTGCCGTGTGTTGCTGCCTTGCATCCGAAGAACATAAAGATAGTCAGTCCTGCACAGATAAATCCTGCGGCGAGCATCGCAACCCCCGATGCAACGCTGCCGCCTGCTGTAAAAATGACACACACCAGCACACCGCCCAAAGAACAGCCGGCAAACGAGACAAAGACCGCCCACAGGGAAATAATCACAGCCCACAGCGAAACATAAAGTGAAAGAATTACGGCAAATGCGGCAATCCCCAGGGAAAGCCATATGGGAGAACCGAGTACCAGAAGTACGATTTCACCCGCTTTCAGCCGCCTTTCGGATTTTATTCTCTCCTTTGCGATTTTTGCAAAAGGGATATCCTCTATGATCTGTGCGGCGATTTCATGGACAGTTCCTATTTCCGCAACCGCCTCCTCCTCAGAGAGCCCTTCCTCCACACGGTCATCGATCATTTCACTGTAAAATGTCAGGCGTTCCTCAACGTCCTCACGCGGCAATCCGGACAATCCTCTGCGCAGCTGAGCAAGAAATTCCTGTTTATTCATTACCGCTATCCTCCCTGGTTACGAATCGATATATAGACATGATCTCCCTCCACTCTTCCCTGAACTCATCAAGACGCCTTAGTCCCTCCGCTGTGATGCGGTAATACTTCCGTAGTCTGCCGCCGTGTTCGACGGTGCGGACGGTCAGCATATTGGCTGTTTCCAGACGTTTCAGAATGGTATACAAAGTGGATTCGGAAAGTTCGATATAGGGCTTCATATCTTTTATTATTTTATAGCCGTATGAATCCTCGCTCTTTATTGCCGCCAGAACGCATACGTCAAGCAGCCCGCGCTTCAGCTGAATATCCATGCCATACCTCCTTCTGTGATATACATCATATCACGAAGTATTGTTTTTGTCAATGGGGTGGTGCAAAAAACACAAAAAGTCCACAGGATTGTCCCCAATGTCATTAACTTAAGCACATACTGTATACAATATGCACAAGTGCAGCTTTTTCCGCGGCTACCGCCGCGGGCAAGGGGCGTTCCCCCCCTTGCATCCCCCCTATATATTGGGTTAAGTCGGGGGCACAGCCCCCGACACCCCCGGGACAGCTTTCTACCCTTTGTGCAAATTGTACAATGATCTTTCTTAAGTTAATGACATTGGGATTGTCCCTGCGGACTTTTTCAGCTCATTCTCAGCACGATGCGTTTTTTCTCGGAGCGGAATGTATCCGCATCGTCAAAACTGCCGCATTCCAGATGCAGATCGTATTCCGTATTCTTATAGGACATCGCAAGCTTTTTCGGCGGAACTACAGTAATGGAAGGCATATGATCATCGTATCTGCCGCGGCAGGCGAGGCAGGTGAATTCCGATTCCGCCGTGACTGTGATCCGTTCTTCCGTCATGCGGATGGAAAAATCCTCGCCAAGCAAAACCGCTGTTCCGTTTTCCTCCACAAACTGCAGATCGCGGCAGCGGAAGCGCTCTCCGCCGCTCTTTTTCAGGTAAATCCCCGCCAGAACGCCGCGGCCGCTGTGACGATTTCCGTCCAGCACCGGCAGGGATTCGTAACACGCATCATTTCCGGTACAGATCGCACTGGCGTACGGGTCCTCACAGTTTTCGCGGAAAATATGCAGATCACGGATGCGCAGCATATCTCCGTCGATAAACCAGTTCACCCGGTAATACCGGCTGCAGTACCAGAAGGATTTTTTATCCTTCCCATCATAAGCGGAATGTGCTGTGATCATGGATGCGGGGGTGACGGAGTAGGTCTTTTTATACCACTGTCCCGTGACGCCGATGGGTTCCACAGTGATTTTCCCCTCGGACTGCAGGCGGGCAAATGCGGCAAACTGATACTGCAGCCCTTTTTCCATCGACTGCCAGCCAAAGCTGTTTTCCTGTCCTGCCTGGGCATAGCCGAAGGACAGGCATTCCCCATTGAAATTCTCTCTGAGATACCAATCCACCCATGAGGGATCACCGCCGCCGCCCGCTTTCAGGTACACCGGTTCCAGAGTGATCACGCCCTGCCGGGCAGCCGCTCCGCTCTGCAGATTCATGCCGAAATCATACTGATACACCGGATCCGAGCCCAGCATACGGAACAGCGGCACGGGAATCTGTTCTCTGTCATGCTGTGCCGGCAGAAACACATTGGTTCTGGCAGGATAATATCCCTGACCGTAATAGCCGCCCCAGAGTGTGTATCCGTCCGTGCCGTACTGCTCCTTGCAGTTACAGACAGCATCCAGACCATAGGCATCCGCCGCGTAGCTCACCGTATGGGTATCCAGCAGCCATGAGCCAAGCACCCGGGGATAATATCCGAATATTTGCCGGAATTTCCCGAACATGGTATCCACCAGTTTGACCCGTTCCGCTCTGGTATAGCCGACAGTAAATCCGCAGTGGGCATGCCAGTCCCAACTGTAGCGACCGCGCCACGGAAGTCCTGCCGCATGCACATGTGCCTCATTGAGCTCCATCCACACGCCTATTTCAAACTGCGTCGGATCCAGTTCCTTCAGCAGATCCGTATACTGCTGCTGGATCAATGCATCATACTGGATCAGAAAGGTGCCGCGCAGACCGAACTCCTGCATAAGGCGGATCTGCTGCAGAACAGGTTCGTACAGATCCATCTCCCGACGCGGTTCGGCTCCACGGATAAAATTGACTATATTGACAATCTGACGTTTTTTCACAAAATCACCTCACGGAACGGTATAGGAGTATTATATCATTCCGGTGTCCGGACTGCAAGGGGATAGAGCGAAAATTATCATTTTCCCTTTTCACGCATAACGCTGTCCAGAGCACAGTTGAGTTTCGCTTTCATATTTTCCAGATCTGATCCGCTGACACGGTATTTCTCGTTATTCATGATTTTCCATGGCATCCACCATACGGGACCTGCACCGTTGACGCCATAATCAATGCCGTTTTCCGTCAGATCCCCGCGGCGGCGTGGGTACAGGTGCCAGTGCAGATGGGAATCTCCGTTGCCAAGAAGTTCGTAATTCATCTTTTCTGCGCCAAACGCCATAGACACAGCCTGTGCGGTATCCGTCATTTCCTCAAGAAATTTCCGACGGAAATCCGCATCCAGGCGGTACAGTTCCGTCTTATGCTGTTTGCAGAGAAACAGCGTATATCCCGGGAAATACTGCTTATCGCCAATCACGACATAGCCCGTTTCCGTCTCACGCACAAAATACGGATTCTTCCCTTCCCGGATCATTGCAATTCTGTCATAGATCAAGCACATGGAATATCTCCTTGGATGTACGTTATTTTACCAACGCAATTATAGCACACAATTGTCCGCGATGCAAGCAGTTTTCTCTTGAAATTTTCTGTTATCTGTGATATAATGTACACAGCATCCAATCGCGGCAGGCTCCGGCGTGCGGCGTTTATATGCTATCATTCAGTGAGTTCGAGACCTTCCTCACTTAAAACAAAACTAAAGGAGTTATCACCATGCACAAGAAGACCCATTTCCTCACCCAGTCAGCACTCATTGCCTCTCTCTATGTCGTTCTGACCCTCGTTGCCGCCATGCTGGGGCTTGCCTCCGGCACCATCCAGATCCGTCTCTCAGAAGCTCTGACCGTTCTTCCCGCGCTGACACCTGCCGCCATTCCCGGTGTATTCGTTGGATGCATTCTGGGCAATCTGCTCAGCGGCGGACTGCCGTGGGATGTGGTATTCGGTTCGCTCGCTTCCCTCATCGGTGTACTTGGCACATATCTGCTCCGCGGAAAAAGCAAATGGCTGTATCCTATCCCGACGATTCTTTCCAACGCACTGATCATTCCGGCGGTTCTGATTCACGTCTACGGCATTGAAGATGCATACTGGTTCCTCATACTGACCGTTGGTATCGGCGAGATTCTGTCCGCCGGTATGCTGGGGATACTGTTATATACCGCAGTTTCCAAAACAAAGCTGTTCCGGTAACATACCTCCTACCAGGAGCAGCGGTTATACGCATTCGACGTGTCCATCCCTCTCAAATCAAAAACGTCCGGTTCACCGGACGTTTTTTTATCAATTAACGGATGATTTGCATCAACTTTTTCTCTTGTCTTGCGTTTTGGGGAGAGTATAATAATAAATAGTATAATGCATTCAAATATAGAGAGGATACTGGAATGGAAAAGAAAACGGTGAGAAAACTGCTTGTCCTCGCATCCGCCCTGATGCTTTTCGGTTCTTCTGCATGCACGCAGGAAATACAGAACACTGAGACATCCGCGCAAACCACTATGGAAGCGGCGGATGTAATTCTCATTCAGGACAGAAAAACGGATTACAAACTGATTTACGGTACATCTTCTCTCAAAAACGCCCGTTCCGCTGCCAGTGATCTGGCAGGACTTTTTCTCAACAACTGCGGTATTATAATGTCCGTAAACGATGCAGAAAAAACACCCGCTGCCTCTCTCGAAATCATCTTCGGACGCACAGACCGTCCGCTTTCCGCTGAGTTGGCGGATGCGGTTGAAGCATATCCGAAGACATCCTATGTCTGGGGTATTGCTTACCGGGACGGCATAGCTGCTGTTTATGCCAACTCCGACATGGCTTTCAAAGAATTTTGCCTGATGGGAATCAAAGAGCTATATCTGCAGAACAAAAGCTTTATTCTGAAGGAAAACCTCTGGGCAATTCACGAAACGACAGAAGAAGAGTATCTGCAGATGCTGCGTGCGGAAGAGGAAGCAAAAGCTGCCCGGAAACTCGAAGAACGCAAAGCATTGCTGGCTGAGGTGAAAGCGGAGTTGGCTCAGAAAAAGGTGGAAGATTTCGGCGGCGAAGTCACTGTTCTGACCGATGAGAGTGGAAACAGTATGCCGGTATACCCCAAAAAAGGACAGCATCCCCGTCTGCTCTTTACGGAAAAAGAGATCCCCGCCATCCTTGCAGCGCTGGACAATCCGGAAAACAAAGAGAATGCTGAACGTTTTCTCGCCTACGCCGATATGGAGATCACGGGCAAACTGCCGCCTCCCAAAGAAAATATACAGCGGCTGGAAATCAACAACTCCACTCAGAATTTCGATGCGATGATGCTCCAGTACATACAGGCAAAGGCTCTGTATTACGCCCTGACAAACGATACAATGTACGGTGAGGAAGCAATCTGCGCCATCAAAAATTATCTGTTGACGCTGGATATTCTGTCAGGCAGCGCCACAAAGGTATCCCGCGAAACCGGATATGCCATGTATGTAACCGCATGTGTATACGACTGGTGCTACGATCTGCTGAGCGACACGGACAAGGAACAGCTTATCCGGGGCCTCGAATATTCTCTCTGCCGCACGGAGGTGACACGTGAGTACGGTTTCCCGCCCACAGGTTACGGTGCATTCACTGGTCACGGGTCGGAATACATGGTAAACCGCGATTTTCTGTCTGCCGCTATTGCGATTTACGATGAAAAACCGGACTGGTACCATTTCTTCGCCGGTGATTTCTTTGCAAGATTCATTCCCGTACGCGAAGTTTTCTATGAAGCCGACATGTATCCACAGGGACTTTCCTACGGTTCTTACCGTTTTGTCGCCGACATGTATGCTGCATGGCTGTTCAAGGGACTCGGTTATGAGCTTCCCTATGCGGAAAACATGGCAAAAGTTGTCCACTCCTTTGCGGCGAATGCAGCAACAAACAACAAGACCTTCCGCTCCGGTGACGGTGGTGAAAAGCCGGAAAACCAATCTGTTCACGGGTATGCGGCGATCATTTCTTCCTATGTTTTCAATGATCCCGTTGCCCGCGCCATTGCCAAAGACTGTACACTCGGCTACAGTGTCCTGACATCCGGGTATACAAATGTAACTGTACCCGAATTCATCATTCTTTCCTCTCCCGGTTTTGAAACACCCGAAACTGCCAAGCCTCTTCTGCCGAAAATTCTCTACAACGGAAGCTGGCTCGGACAGTTTATCACAAGAAACACCTGGGAGGACAACGCGGCGATCACTTTCGCGAAGATCGGTCAGCGCTCTACCGCCAACCACGACCATCAGGATCACGGCACATTCCAGATTTACTACAAAGGTCTGCTGAGCGGTGATTCCGGCGTATATGAATTGTACGGAACAGATCACTGGCGGTATTATCACCAGAGCACCGTAGCGCACAACGGACTGCTGATCTTTGACCCGGGCAAATATATTCCGGGCGGCACCGATGCCAACGGCGACGGAAAGATCGACACCGGTTCAACCTTCTGGTACACAGGCGGACAGCGTTACACCAGTGAATCGGCATCTCTTGTCGGCTGGCAGAACAGCAAGTACGATTACGCCGCACTGACCGGCGTAAAATCCGGTTACAAAGCAGACGGAAAGACCCCCGCATTCTCCTATATTGCGGGAGACATCACGAAAGCCTACCCAACAGATACCGTGGATTATGTCAGCCGTTCCATGCTGACAGCCTACACGGAAGATGCGGAATTCCCAATGGTATTCTTCGTCTTTGACCGTATTGATGCACGAGAAGCACATTTCAAAAAGACATTTCTGCTCCATGTAAACGGAACGGAAGCTCCTGTCATCAGCGGCAATACAGTCACCATTACAAACGGCGGCGGAAAGCTGGTAAATACTTCCCTTCTGGGCGGAGACGAAATTGTTCCGCTTGGCGGCAAGGATGCGGCAGGCAATCCTCAGAATTTCCTGATCAACGGTGTACAGTGCAATGATCCGGACGGCAAAACCGATGAATGGGGCCGCGTGGAAATCTCCCCTGCAGTCGGCAGCAAGAGCGATCTTTTGCTGAATGTGCTGTATGTAACGGACAAAACGCAGACAAAGACGCTGACACCGGTGCATATCGCCTCCGACAATTCCCTGCTTCAGGGTGCGAGCGTGGCGGGAATCACCGCCATGTTCGGCACCGACCGGGAGAAGATCACCGCGCCCTGCACCTTCACCGTTTCAGGCAGTGATACGATGACATACTACATCGGCGGACTTGCCGCAGGCACATGGGATATCATGCTGGACGGCAGGAAAATCACCTCTGTTTCCGTCTCCGCGGAAGAGAGCCTGATCACCTTCCGTGCGGGATGCGGAACCGTTTCGATTACCCGGGTACAGTGATACCCTGCAAGGAATGGGGCTGTTGCAAATATGGGAATTATCCCCATATTTGCAACAGCCCGCCCGTAATGTCCCCATGAAATGGGGGCATTACGGGAAATTCCGTAGGAATTTGTGGCGAGCGTTTCCGTTTTTTGCCCATGAACGGGCAAAAATGACCGTGTAAACGGTCAAGGAAAACTCGCGGAGGTGTTGCATTTATTAAATGCAACACCTCCATTCTTCTTTCAAAAGATGAAATCTTTTGTAAACAAAATCACACACCTATTGATTTTTCACGTAATTTCATGTATACTGTGAACATGGGATATTTCTCATACTTCACATATCAAAATTATATAATTACATAAAGGAGACGAACCATGGCTAACCGTTTTATTCTCAATGAAACATCCTATCACGGAAAAGGCGCGATTGAAAACATTCCCGCCGAGGTAAAGGCACGCGGACTGAACAAAGCATTTGTGTGCACCGATCCCGATCTGCTGAAATTCGGTGTAACAAAGAAGGTCACCGATGTTCTGGACGCTTCTTCCATTCCCTATGAGATTTACTCCAACATCAAGCCCAATCCCACCATTGAAAACGTACAGTCCGGCGTTGCCGCATACAAGGCATCCGGTGCGGACTGCATCATTGCCATCGGCGGCGGCTCCTCCATGGATACAGCCAAGGCTATCGGCATCATCATCACCAATCCGGAATATGCGGACGTACGCAGTCTGGAAGGCGTTGCTCCCACGAAAAATCCCTGTGTTCCCACTATCGCTGTTCCCACCACTGCCGGCACTGCCGCTGAGGTAACCATCAACTACGTTATCACCGATGTGGAAAAGAAGCGCAAATTCGTCTGTGTGGATCCTCACGACATTCCCGTTGTGGCTGTCGTGGATCCCGACATGATGGCGACAATGCCCGCTTCCCTCACCGCCAACACCGGTATGGATGCGCTGACGCACGCCATTGAAGGCTACATCACCAAGGGCGCATGGGAGCTTTCCGACATGTTCCACATCAAGGCAATCGAGATTATTGCCCGTTCGCTCCGCGGCGCTGTTGCCGGTACGGATGACGGACGCGAGGGCATGGCGCTCGGTCAGTATGTGGCCGGCATGGGCTTCTCCAACGTAGGTCTCGGCGTGGATCACTCCATGGCACACACGCTGTCCGCTTATTACGATATGCCTCACGGCAAGGCATGCGCAACGCTTCTGCCCTGCGTTATGGCATACAATGCGCCCTGCACCGGTGAAAAATACCGCGAAATCGCCCGCGCTATGGGTGTCAAGGGTGTGGATGATATGACGCAGGAAGAATACCGCGCAGCCGCTGTGGAAGCAGTCCGTCAGCTGGCTGAGGATGTGGGCATTGTCACCTCCCTGAAGGGTATTGTCAAAGAAGAGGATGTGGAAGCACTGGCAAAGGATGCATACGCCGATGCCTGCTGTCCCGGCAATCCCCGCGAAACCAGCGTCGAGGAGATCGCGGCTCTGTACCGCTCTCTGATGTAATGAGACAACTGACTGCCGCAGAGAAATCTGCGGCAGATTTTTATGAATGACTCCGGAGTCTGTCTATGAATATTGTTCTGATCGGGATGCCCGGCTGCGGAAAAAGCACCGTCGGCGTTCTGCTTGCAAAAGCGCTGGGCTATGACTTTATCGACTGTGATCTGCTGATCCAGAAAAGATGCGGCATGAAGCTGCAGGATATAATCAATACACGTGGGATAGATGCCTTTCTCGCACAGGAAGAGGCGGTGCTTTCCTCACTCGAAACGGACGGATGCGTTATCGCCACCGGCGGCAGCGCGGTTTACTCCGACACAGCCATGATGCATCTGAAAAGGAATGCTCTGACGCTGTATATCGCCCTGCCCCTCGGGGAAATTGAGCAGCGTCTGACAAATATCCGCACACGGGGCGTCGCCATGTCTGCAGGAATGACTATCGCCGATCTCTATGCCGAGCGGTGTCCGCTGTATGAAAGATATGCCGACATCACGCTGAATGCCGCCATGCAGTCCATTGAGGAAACGGTGGAACGCGCCGCGGCGCTGATTGCAGAACACAGCTGAATATTGTTCCGATTTCTTAACATTCCGGGCAACGAATTCTGTATGGATTTGCTGTCCGGATTGTGTTATACTGTATACAGAACCGAAAAGGAGCATCGACATGATTGATCAGAATCTGCGCGTACTGCGCAAAAAATTCCGTATAACGCAGGAGCAGCTGGCGGAAAAGATGAACGTGTCCCGGCAGACTGTTGCCAAATGGGAAACGGGTGTATCCACGCCGGACATATCTACCTGTGTGCGGCTTGCAAGTTACTTTCAGATTCAGCTGGAAGATCTGATACTGGACCGTCCCGAAGAAGTTCTTCTCACCATGGCGCCCCGTGGAAAGTATCTCTTCGGCAATGTTACCGTAAACGAGGATAACACGATCCGTCTGCCGAAGGAAGCATGCGTCGTTTTTAACATTCATCCCGGCGACTCCATTGTAGTGCTGGGGGATCAGAATCAGGGAATCGCGCTCATGCCCGCAGAATGGTGCAAGGATTTTTTCAATGCGTGGCGGAATACAGAGGAGAAAAAATCATGAACGCCATACAGCTGCGTGAGATAGAAAAACGGTTTGGGAATAAAACCGCGGTTCATCCTATGACAATGGATATCGCCGAGGGAGAGATGTTCGGACTTCTTGGCGTAAACGGAGCAAGATACATACTGAAAGTAATATCCACTATCTCAGCTCCTACAAGTACTGGAATAAGAGCATAGATCTCTATGTGAGGTTAGTAGCATAAATTTTATATAAGGGGTATCTAAAATTATATACCTCCTGTGATTAAGTTAAGTATCAAGATCACAGGAGGTATATTTTTATGGTATCGGTTGAAAAACTGGATAAAGGTACCTATTTTGAGGATGCCTTTAAGGTTTCTTTTAAGTATGATCCTACTACGGTAGCTAAGATAAAAGAGCTGGCGGAGCGGAGATACTTACCAGATGATAGAGCGTGGGAGATCCCAGCCCACGAATTACCTAACCTAGTAGAAAAGCTGGGGATCCATAATATTAACAGTAATAGCGGTGTAATGGATGCCCTCAAAACTAAGGAGATTGAGGATAAAAGAGAGGCTACACAGGAAAGGCTTAGAGGTATTAAGCCTGTAGTGGATTTTGATTTTACCACTACTCCCCTCCCTCATCAAATAGAGGCTTTTAACTACGGTATGGAGAGGGATGAGCTCCTTATAGGAGATGAGCAGGGCTTAGGTAAGACTAAGGAAAGCATAGATATTACCGTAGCCAGAAAAAAGGAGCTTTGTAAGTGCCTCATCGTATGCGGTGTAAACTCCGTTAAGTATAACTGGGAGGCAGAGATTAAAACTCACTCTAAGGAAAAGAGTGTTATGCTGGATCAAAAAACGATGCCTCTAAGAGTAAAGGCTCTTAATGAGTGGCTGAGAGGATCGGAGTATTATGCTATAATCAATATTGAAAGCCTCCGTAATGAGGCGGTACAGGATGCGATCTACTTAGGTATCAAAGATGGCTTTATAGGCTGTATTATCGTGGATGAGATCCATAAAGCTAAGAATGGTACCAGCCAGCAGGGTAAGGCTCTTAGGATGCTTAGGAGCCCTGTAAAAATAGGCTTATCTGGTACCCCTATGAATAAGGCGGAGGATCTGTGGAATATCCTTACTTGGTTGGGGATTGAAAAGAGATCCTTTTACAGTTTCCGTAATTGCTATTGCATTATGGGAGGCTATGGCGGATATAAGGTGGTAGGACACAAAAACCTAGAGAGCCTTAATGCTGAGCTTAATAAGGTTATGATCCGTAGAAAGAAAGAGGAGGTACTGGATCTACCGCCTAAGATCCACTCTACAGAGTATGTAGAGCTCTCTAAGAAACAGCAGGTACTCTACAGGGATATTAAGAATGGTATCATAGCGGATATGGAGAATATCTTAGCATCTGTTAATCCGCTCTCTTGCACATTGAGGCTAAGACAGCTCACAGGAGGGCTCTTTACAGAGGATAACCCTAAGCTGGAGCGTATTATGGATATGCTGGCTGAGGAGATTATCCCTAACGGATATAAGGCTATTATCTTTAGTCAATGGGAGCAGATCGCTAGCCTCTATAATGAGGCATTACAGGAGTATAACCCTGTTTACATTGTGGGTAAGGTATCTCCAGAGGATAGACAGAAAGAGGTAGAGCGTTTCCAGAATGATCCTAACTGTAAGCTGGCTATCGGTACTATCGGAGCTATGGGTACAGGCTTAACTCTTAATAAAGCCTCTTATGTATTCTTTATAGATAAGCTCTGGAATAGCGGAGAAAATGCACAGGCGGAGGATCGTGCTCATCGTATCGGTACCGCTGGTACGGTTAATGTTATCTCTATGGTAGCTAAGGGCTCCGTAGATGAGGGCGTGGAGGAGTATCTGTTAGAAAATCAAGATCTTTTTGATAGAGTGGTAGATGGAAAAGGATCTAAGGCAGATATAAAAACAATACTTAACAAATTGCTGAAAATATGATATACTAGGGGTATATAAAAAGGAGGTACACATAATGCGAGTGATTACTATAGATGCAGATACTAATGAGAGAGTATATACCAGAAAAGAGGTAGCGGATCTGGTAGGCGTTTCTACCCAGACTATCCGCCTTTGGGAGGATGCTGGGGTTATCCCTCCCTCCGTAAGAGATGATAATGGGTATAGATACTGGAAAGATGAGGAGCTGGAAAAGATTAAAGCCTATGCAGAGCTCCCAGCTAAAGACCGTAGAAAGAAATAAACCTTACTTATGAGGAGAGTGTAACAGCTCTCCTCTTTTTTTTGTACTCATTTATGAGGAAAGTAGTAAAAATTTTTGCCTCCCTATCTAAATTTTTAACCCCTACAGGATTAGGTTAAGTATCACACAAAACAGGAGGTAAAACTAATGCTTAAGATCGAATTTACAAACGCACAGGTAGAGGATAATGGTTATGGGCTCTCCGTAAATGGTAAGGAGCTGGAGAAAATCATCTCCACAGCTTTAGGTACCAGAGTAGGAGATAAAGGCGGTTATGGCTCTGGGCTCCCTAGCTTTAAGAGTAATTGCTGTAATGTAACTGTTATCATTGATCCTCAACCTGTTACAGCCACTATTACCGATGATGAGGGTAGCTGGGATAGTGTGGAGGAAATGGAGGAGGGTATGCGTGAGCAGTATCAAGAGAAAGCTGGAGAGGCAGAAAGCTAAACAGGATGGTACCTTTCTCTATAAAAAGGTGCTAGCTAGAAAATTTGGGTGCTCCGTACCAGAGCTAAACAAGAGGCTTAAACGGAGAGAAAATAATCTTAAAAAACTGGAGGATAATAACAATGGCAAAGAGTGAGTTTACAGCTAGAGTAGCTGGTATGGAGATTGAGCTGGGTATGAGCGTACAAAACAAGAGCGGTATTTGGTGTAAGCCTACTGTGCGTATGAATATCGCTATTGACGGTGGCACGGATCCTAAGCAGAGAGCCTCTATCATTAAACAGGCTTTTGATGAGGTATGTGATAACATTGAAAAAGTGATCTCCGAAATGGAATAAATACTTACAGGGGGGGGGGAGATACCCTCTCCCCTTAAACTGGAGGTATGATATGAGTAAGTTAGTAGTTAAGGATGAGAACTTTTACACAGTACAGGGCTGGATGAGGAATAGACTAGGGCTAAGAGGAAACGCC
>SVTS01000053.1 GCA_015063645.1 Oscillospiraceae bacterium
TTCCCGCACCCTTCCCCAAAACCTTTTAAGGCATATACAGCACCTGATTTGTATACAGTGCAAAGTTTTTTGGAGGGGGTGCGGGGGAACCTTTTTGCAAAAAGGTTCCCCCGCAAAAAATTTTTTTCATCCCCGCAAATCCAAATGCGTTTTTCAGACACTGTATAGGTGAGAGGAGGGATGGAGATGACAAAAGCTGAACTGTACTGCCGTGATTTTGCAGGCGCGGTGTATTACTACTGTCTGCGGAAAACGGGAAGCGAGCAGAATGCGGAAGAGCTTGCCGCGCGCATCGGACTGGAAGTGATCGCCGCGCTGCACCGCGGCACAAAGCCGCAGAATTTTGCTGCATGGGTGTGGCAGATCGCCCGCAATCAGTTTGCACGTTTTGCAAAAGCCGCGTGGTACGCGCCCGATTCGGATCGGGCAGACATCGACGAATACGCGGAAATGCTGTCTGACGCGGACGACATGGAAAAGGAGCTGATCCTCCGGGAAGACCTGGCGCTCCTGCGGCGTGAACTGGCGTTCATCCGCACGGATTACAGGCAGATTCTTGTAGCGCATTATTTTGAAGATAAGAGCGTTTCCGTCATCGCACGCGAGCTGAATCTCCCTCTCGGAACCGTAAAAACAAGGCTGCAGAGCAGCCGCAAAGTGCTGAAGGAGGGCATGGATATGGCAAGAGAATTCGGAAAAAGGAGCTACAATCCCGAGCAGATCACATTCGTCAACAGCTGCAGCAATTTCGGCAGTTTCGGTCAGCCGTGGACGATTCTGAATCACCTGATGTACAAGAACATCTTCCTCGAAGCGTACGGCAATCCATCCACAGCGGAACAGCTGTCCATGGAATTGGGTATCGCACTGCCGTATATGGAAGCGGAGTTGGAATATCTCACGCGGGAGACATTTCTGATCAGGCGGGACAACCGCTATGAGACGGCGTTTCCCATCATCAGCCGCGAGGCGCAGCGGCGGATTCACGATCGTCAGTGCGCAGACGTCGGCAGACTGACTGACCTGCTGACAAAACTGATCGACACGCTGAACGATGCCTGCCAAGCGGCAAACGTGCCGTACTACGGCGATTACATCCCCTACGAAACGGCAAAGTGGACACTGCTGATCCGTGCCTTTGACCGTCTCTCCGCGGAAGCCGGCAAGGATATTCTGCCGCCGCGCAAGCCGTACACCAGGCGGCCGGATCAAGGCGAGTGGGACATCGTGGGCTATCAGGATACGGACTGGCGGCGCCCGTCGTTCGTCGGTCAGCACGGCAGCGGATGCGGCGGCAGCGCGCAGCATTTCAGCCAGTATAAATTCAACTACAAGAACATCATGAAGCGCACGCCCGAATATCTCCCCGAGGAGGAAGGCACCGCGCTGGCGGCTCTCGCCCGCGGCGAGGTCGAAAAATGCTCCGCCTCCTCCGTTGAATCGCTGATCCGCTATGGCTATGCCCGCCGTGCGGGTGATTCGGTTGTCCCCGCCGTCGCCGTATTCGCGGATAAACATCCCGAGACAAAACTGTCCGCTGATGTCCGCGGGGAGCTGGCGGCAATCGCCGGGGAAATCCGCGGGATTTTCCGCGAGGAATACACGCTGGCACTGGACGTTATCCGTGCCGATTTTCCGCCGAGAATATGCGAGCTGCTTCACAGCGATTTCGTGGACATCACCGAACGCGGCTATGTTTTTGAAGACGCTCTCACGAAAGGCTGGATCACCTACACGGACGATCTTCCCCTGGGTACAGGCGCGTATCTGGTCATGTGATCAGGCGGGAAACCCCTTTTGACAAAAGGGGTTTCCCGTACCCTTCCCCCAAACCTTTTAAGGCATATACAGGACAAGGTGCTGTGTAAATTCTACGTTAAATCTGCACGGCACTCTATTTGTATTTAGTCCAAAAGGTTTAGGGAGGGGGTGCGGGGGACCCCCTTTATCAAAGGGGGTCCCCCGCAAAACACTTATATCTCGTACTCCTCCCCGTCCTCGACGGCGTGGATGGGCTTGCCGAGACTGCCGGTGCGCTCCGCTTCATTTGTGCGCGCAAGGCATTCGTCGTACTTAAACCACATATGATTGATAAAGATGCGCCCGGTGGGGCATTCCGCCAGAATCGGGAAGATCGTATCGGCGTGGAAATGCGCCATTTCGCATACGATCACGTCGGAAGGATTCTCCTTCGCCTGCGCCGGGAAATCGGCGGCATCACCCCAATGGAGATCGCCGGTGAAGACGATCCGCTTGCCCTCGCAGGTGTCGATGATCAGCGAATAGCTGGGATACAGTCCCTCTTTCATATGACGGGTACGCACAGCGGTAACGGTCAGATTATCATCGGAATAGAACACGCCCTCGGCGGTCTTTTTCAGGCGGAGTCGGTCATCGTCGAAGGTCTTGTCCGCCGCCAGAACGGCTGCGCGGAACGCCTCAATGCCGCAGTCCTCCGCAAGGAAGCAGTCGAAGCTTGTCTCCTTGTATTTCCACGCGCAGATATCCAGCAGCGGCAGAAGTCCCAGCGTGTGGTCGCCGTGCATGTGCGTGGTGAAGATGCCGCGGATGCGCTCATACGCCACGCCGCGCCGCATCAGAAGATCCGCCACCGGCGCACCGCCGTCGATCAGGTACACCGCATCGCCGATCTCCAGCATCGTGGACGAACAGAAACGGTCCACCCCCGGCAGTCCGTGGCTGGTTCCAAGAAATGTGATTTTCATGATGAGTTTTTTGCGGGGAAACCCCTTTGATAAAGGGGTTTTCCCGGACCCTTTCCCTAAAACTTTTAATAAAAAACAAATATTGTCTGCCTGAAATCTGACAACTTCAGCTAAACTTTATTGAAAGCACCCTGTATAAAGCTTTTTGCGGAGCTTTTTCCCGAAAAAGCGACCCGTTTCCCCCTTTTATATCTCATACACATCCCCATCATCCACGGCGTGCATGGGCATGGGGAGCGTGTGATTCGCTTCGGCTTCACGGAGTTTGGCGATGGAAACATCGTAATTGTAAGCGACGTGGGTCATCCAGACCTGCTTCGTCGGGCAGACGCGCAGATGCCCGAAGATCGTCTCCATCGGGAAATGCGCCTGCTCGCAGATGATAGCGTCGGAGGGCTCGTCCTTGGCGATCTGCGGGAAATCGGCAGCATCTCCGCCGTGGAGATCGCCGGTGACGATCAGCCGCTTGCCGTCGGCGGTATCGATCACATAGGCGCAGGAGTGTTCCATATGCCGTGTGGGCACGGCGGTCACGGTGATGTTTTCATCGCGGTAAACCTCGCCCTCACCGGGAAAAGCGTGCAGACGGACTCTCTCCCGATCCATCTCCACATGGAGGGCATGGAACGCATTGACGTAGTATTCGTCGGGCATGTACACGTCGTAGGAGCAGGTTTTGTAATACCAGCTGGCAAGAGCCAGGAACTCATGGATGCCGGCGCAGTGATCGCTGTGCATATGGGTGAAGAAAACGGCTTTGGTGCGCTCAAACGCAACACCGCGGCGGGTCAGAAGATCGCCCACCGGCGCGCCTCCGTCGATGAGGTACACGGCTTCGCCGACTTCCAGCATGATGGACTGGCAGTAGCGGATCGCAGAGGGCACGCCGTGGCTGGTGCCGAGAAATGTGATTTTCATAGTAATTTTTTTGTGCGGGGAAACCCCTTTTGTAAAAGGGGTTTCCCCGTGCCCCTTCCCTAAAACTTTTTAATAAAAAAGAAATATAGTATGCAAAAAATCTGACAATTTCAGCCGCTCTTTATTGAAAACGCCCTGTAATAAGGCTTTTTGCGGAGCTTTTTCCCGAAAAAGCGACCGTATCTCCTTTTCATTATATCACAGCTGCACGCAAAATGAAACCCCTTTTACGATTTTTCCTTGACTTTGCCCGGCGGGAATATTATAATTATTTTATACAGTCCGAAAGGAGAAATTCCATGCTGAAAAAACGAATCATTCCTTCGCTCTTCATCCCCATCGGCTTTGCCGCTGCGGGGATTGCGGCGTGGATTCTGCTCAGCAATCTGGGCAATATCGTCTGCGCTCTTCCCGGCATGCTGTCCCTTGAGGGTGAAGCTGCCGACACGCTGCAGGGCATCGGCACTCAGCTCGCCTCCACAAAGATCACGCTGCAGTGGCTGATTCCCGCCGCAATTGCTGTTTTATTTGCGGCACTTCGGTTTGCCTGCCCGCCGAAGGGCGGCGGCACGCTGGCGCTGTATATCATCGCAGGAATTCTTTTATGGCTTGCCGCGCTGGCGGCGGCGATTCTCTTCTCCCGTCTGGGAGGCATCCGCATTCTGGACATTGCGTCATCCGCCGCGAAGCTGATCGGAGGTGGCATCCTTGAAAATCTCTAAAGAATTCATCGCCGCGGTTATGGCGGCGGCGCTCACCCTCTCGGGATGTACCGCCGTTCTGCCCGACGCGGGGTATTCCCTCGCCGACTGCGGCAGCGGCACATGGCAGGCGGGCTTTGCCGCCGCGCCGATTCATCTGCCGGGCGGCAGCACCGGTCCGCTCTACATTGCGGGCTACCAGAACGGCGCGGAGATCACGGGCGTTCTCGACACGCCCCGGGCGTCCGCACTGTGGCTGGACGTGGACGGGAAGCAGGGCATTCTGCTGATTTCCGTGGACTGCGTGGCATTGGGTGCGGACACGGTGGCGGAGATCCGGGCACAGCTTTCCGATTTCTGCCGGGAAAGCGGCTGTGTATCCGTAAACGTAATTGCCACGCACACTCATGCGGGCATTGACACGCTTGGTCTGTGGGGTCCCGTGGGCGTGGACGGCAAGAATTCCGCGTACATGGAAAATCTGCTGATCGCCTGCAAGGCGGCGGCAGAGGGGGCATATGCGGACAGGACGCCGGGTGAATTCCGATTCGGGCAAGTAGAGACCGAAGCAATGCAGTTTGATTCCAGAGAGCCGCAGCATTATGACGAGACGCTGTACCAGCTCCGTTTTGTTCCGTCGGACAAGGAGCATAACGGCATCCGCATTGTATCCTACGCCGCGCATGCGGAATCACTCAGAGGAGACAACACGCTCCTCAGCCGGGACTATCCCGGCGTAATGGCGGATCTGATCATGAAAGAGACCGGGGACGACATGCTGTTTCTGCCCGCCTCCATCGGCGGACTGATCATGACGCGGGATCTGAGCACGGATATTTTTTACGCGGAGGACAATCTGAAGACCACCGGTCGTCTGCTGACGGAATATCTGATGGAAATCGAGGAATCGGACGAAACGGTTCTGTCGCCGGAGCTGGCGATCTCCCGTGTGGAATTTGACGCGGCGATGGACAACACGATGTTCATGTACTACAAGGCGCTGGGGATTCTGGGCAACACCATCACGGACGGCGAGAGTGCCACGGGCTACATTGTGCGTTCTGAGGTAAGCGCCCTGCGGATGGGCGACGTGACGCTGATGCTGATTCCGGGCGAGTTATTCCCTGAGCTTGAGAGCGGCGAGGGGCTTGGCGCAGGCGATCCGGAATCGCTGCAGAAGATTGCCGCGGACGCGGGGATCAAAACCGCCATTGTGGTGGGGCTTGCCAACGATGAGCTGGGGTACATTATTCCGCCCTCGGATTTTGTCGTGAATGAAGAGGCGCCGTTTATTCTCCGCGTGGAAGGCGGCGGTGAGGATCATTACGAGGAGACGAATTCTGTGGGCATCGGCACGGCTGCGGCGATTGCGGATGCGATGAAGCTGGCGCTGGGGCTGCTTAAGAAGTAAGAGGATACGATGGGGGAACCTTTGAAAAGGTTCCCCCATACCCCCTCTAAACTTTTAAACAAAAAGAAAAAATGAAGTGCTGTGCGGATTTATGCTGCACAGCACTTTTTGTCAGTTGTGAGGGTTTATTCTCCCTTGAAGGCTTTGATCTGTTCTGCGAGCTTTGTCTCACCGGCAGCGAGAAGTCCCTGTACTGTCGAAACGTAGTCCGTAGAATTCTTTGTCAAAAGAGTACGGTATACCAGACCGAGACCGTTCAGTGCATAGTTGTACGCATAAACGAAATTGGTCGTCATGGTATCGCGCATCAGATCAATCATCTGAGAAGAAATATCATCGCGGGCATACTTGAGCTTCAGTGCAGATTCATAGTATGCAGTCGTAACCGTGCGGTATGACTCAGCAGACAATGCTTCCAGAATTGCACCGGAAATATCGATAGAATCAGAAGACACGGGAACACAGCTCAACTGAGCGGTATCGTGTACAAGAGTTCTGTATTCCTTCTGTTCCGCGTCAAATTTCGGGTAAGGCAGGAAGCCAAAGTCCTCTTCCATATCTCTCAGGCTGCCGGAATTCGCCATCTGGCAGGTAATGAACAGCACGCTTCCCTGTTTGAACTTATCCAGATCGGAGGGACCTTTGTTTGCCTGCGTATTGACACCCTTCTCATACCAGAAGCTGTTCAGTCTCTCGCACAGAGCGATTGCATCGTCGTTGATCATTTTCAACTCAACGAAGCCATCTTTGTCACGGGTATAGAATTCGACATCACTGCCGAAAACAAATGCATCCGTTGTAGCGTACATCTGGTTGCAGTAGAGACCGAGCTGATCATTGAAATCCACAATTCCGTCACCGTTTACATCCTTATACGCCCCTTTGATCAGTTCCTGCATATCGTCCAGCAGCCACTTGCCGTCCAATACCTTCTGATACAGTTCGTTCGGATCGCCGTAGAGATTCTGATACAGTGCCTTATTAAAGAAATTGACACGGATACGGCTGATTACTTCCGTGTTGAAATCGCTCACCATCAGATAGCGGTATTCACTGCCAAGGGCAAGTTCATTCATAAAATCATTCGCCCACCACGGCTGATCAAAGTCAATATGTTCAAGATCATACGCATTGACAAACATTCTCTGGGGAATCAGCTGCGGCATGCTGGTCTGCATGCCCATGATAAGGTCGAATGTTTTATCACCCGACAGAATCAGTGCGGAGACGTTCGTGTGATTGTTTTTATACGTATCCGCATAAGCAACGGGATCCATCTTGAAGGACAGACGTTCCTGCACTTTAAGATTACGCTCCCATACAGCATCGTTGACAATGTCCCCTTCTTTTTCTTCCTGACCGGCTACATACGCATTGTATGCATTCGCCGTGGAAACGTAGATTGACCAGGTCTTGCCGCCGAAATTCAGATTATCCGGCAGGGAATCCTTGATTTCATGCCTTTCCGTCTCACGCGGCTCCGTCACGACAGTCGTTGTATCCGCCGCGGACGTATCCTGCGCCGTGTCCTCAGCAGGCGCATCGGAGCACGCCGCCAGAGCGGATGTCAGCATCAGTCCCGCAAGAATCGCAGATATCCATCTTTTCATAATAAAAACCTCCTTGTGATAGGTATTATAACTATACCACACCACAGGAGGTTTTGACTACCTGTATTCCGGCGGAAAATATCACTTTTCCGTACATTTTTCCCGGTATTGCTTCGGCGTAACGCCGTATTTCTCCCGGAAGCGGGAAATAAAATAGCTGACCGTGCCGAAACCGCATGCGTAGCAGATATCCGTCACGGACGTATCCCCGCCGCGCAGCATTCTCTCCGCCTGTTTCAGCCGCCATTCCAGAATACATTCCACCGGAGAAATCCCCTGAATGGAGCGGCAGATTTTATACAGCTTGGATTCGCTGATTCCCAGCTCCGCCGCCACGTCTCCGAGTGTAAGCGGCGCGGCATAATTCCGGTTCACGTATTCTGTGAAGCGCAGATACAGCGCAATATCGCTCTTGCGGGTATCCGCATGACGGGCGGGCTGCTCTTCCCGCTCACTCAGAAAAGAAGTGCGCAGGCAGATTTCCGCGAAGGCACAGAACAGCGAAACCGCCGACAGCCGCCAGTACGGATTCTGTTCCCTGTACACGTTCAGCAGGCGGCGGATCACATCCAGCAGCTCCGCATCCCGTTCCGGCGTCAGAACGCGCCTTTCAAAATGCAATTCACCCCGGAGAATCTGCTCAAACACCTGCAGTTCCGGATACGGCAGACCCTTCAGCGCCAGCTGATCCCGGAAGAGAATGGCGCCGTGCTGCGTCCCTTCATCCAAAAATCCGAAATGCACCAGCCGGGGATCGATCACCGCCGCTTCTCCCGCATGGAGGATCATCAGCGTATCATCCACATACAGCCGGATCCTGCCCGTCTCCACGTACAGAATTTCAAAATCATCGTGGGCATTCACCCAGATACCCCTGTTCTTCCAGAAGAACGCATGGGGAAATGCCGTATCGTGCTGTTCATAATGAAAATCATCCGAGAACAAACTGACGGTGTCCGGGTGCTCCCTCTTCGGCGTGCTCCAGCCGCTCACAGCCTTATTTCAGCACCGCGTCGCGGAGTTTCATAACTGCCACAGTCTGGGATTTTGCCACGGGCACATTCTTGCCCTCGCAGGCGAAGAATTTCACAATCTCGCCCATGAGCACCTTGAAGAACGGGGAGGAAATCGCTTTATAGGAGGGTGCGCCTGCCTTCTCGGCGGCGATGGTGAAGCCCAGATTCGGCGCGTAGGTCAGCGTGCAGCAGCGTCCGTCGGCAGTTTTCAGGTGGCAGATGCGCTGATTGCCCTGCTTGACCACCTGCACGTCGGCGAATTCCTCGCCCATGAGCACCACAGCCATCTCCGCCATGTGGATCACATACTCATCAAAGGAACGGCCGCCGCCGGTGATGATCAGATTCTCCGCCCCTGCGAAATCCGCCAGCTCGGAAGCGTAACGGAGCGCGGAGGTGGAGAACATGGGGGTGTTGTATTTCTCAGCCAGCGCGAAAATCTTCTGTGCAGTCTCCTCGTCGGGAGCGAAGGTCTTATCGATGTAAGTAGGCTTGCCGTAGGGGAGAACTGCCTCTGCCAGACGCAGATGGGTCTCCGGGAAGGAGGGCGCCAGAACGACGATGTAGTCGCTCTTCTCGCACAGCTCGGCGATAGTAGCGCATTTCTGTGTGCCGAACTTCGCGCACCATTCATCGGTGGTCACGCCGTCGAGGAGGGATTTATCCAGCTCCGCCCAGACGTAGGCAACTTCCATCTCCGCACCGGTGTTCCCGCACACCTCTTTGATCCATGCGGGATAGTTGTTCGCATGCCACTCGCTGATGTAATAGTCCACAAATCCGATTTTCTTCATAATGGTACTCCTTTATTATCTTTTTTGATGCAACATAATTATAGCATAAAACTTGTGTTTCGGAAAGAGGAATCCGCTTATTTTTCCTCCTTCTCCACCACGACAACGTCAATTCCACGCTCGTCAAAGCCCGTGAGATCCTCTTCCAGCGCGTTCCAGTCCGTGATCAGCACATCCAGCCGGTCGGCGGGGCAGATACTGACGATGGAGTTGAAGCCGATCTTCTCCGTGGGAAAAAGACCGACGGATTTTTTCGAGGAATCCATCACCGCGTTCCAGAACGTGATCGCCTGGGATTTCTGGATGGACATGCCGAAATCGGCGGATATCGCCGCGGCGGTGAGGAAGCATTTGTCAAAGCGGAGACGGCGTACCATCTCCACCGCGAATGCGTCATAGCAGTTTCCCTTGCCATCCATCTCGCCGCCCAGCAGGATCACGGAGATGTGCGGCTTCTTCCGCACCTCATCTGCGATAATGATGGAGTTGGTCACCACCCGCAGGGGCATATTCTCCGGCAGATTCTGCACCATGAAATAGCCCACCGTCGCGGAGGTGATGAAGACAACGTCGTTTTTCTCGATCATGCTCACCGCACGCTTCGCGATGGCGAGATAATTCTCCCGCACCTCCGCGATGTCCCGGCAGGTCTGATCCTTCGGTCTGCCGGCGGCGATCTGCCGCACGGAGATGGCACCGCCGTGGGTGCGCTTCAGAAGTCCCTTTTCCTCCAGCAGACGCAGATCCCGCTTGGCACTCTCATAGCCTACACCGAATTTCCGCTGAATCTCTGCAGTGGTTATGCTTCCCTTCTCTGCGATAATATCCAGTATCGCCTGATGCCGCTCTTCGATAAACATCCGATTCACCTCACGTTTGTATTCCCGCTTTCATTACCGGGTGTTACCATTATAGCACGTTTGTTGCCGGTTGTCAATGCAATTATTCAATACATATTAACGGATGCTGTCGTTTTTTACCGTTTTTCTGCGCGCAAAATCACTGTATTTTCCCAGCTGTTCAGGCGGAGGACGGAGGGCAATGTACAGCCTGCGGTACAGGGAGATCTTCTCTTTTTTCGTAAAATGATGGAGCGATTCCACCGAAACGGCGGCATCGAACGCCGCATCCCCCAGCATATGCGCATCGTACCCGCTCAGGCGGGCTTCAAAGAATTATCCATACGCTCCAGCACGGCAATTCCTCCTGTCGTGCAGATCATTCCACGGATTGGCTCACTCCTGTTTCTGTCCCGCGTCGGGCTTCTCTTTTTTCAGAATATCATAGCGGATAATCGCCACTGTGATGGACACAAGCGTAATCATATTGCCCACGGAGGAGCCGTACGCTCCGCTCAGCGTATTGTACACAAGCCATGGCGGTGCCCCCAGCAGGGACACAATGCGGATATGCCGCTCCTTTTTGAGCCAGAACGCCATCGTTTCAAAAATCACGCCCATGATCGGCAGAAGGCTGAAGATATTTTTGTAAGTCAGCATGCCCAGCCCCACGATTGCCGCATTGGCGAGGATCACGGTGAGGACGAAATGCCGTCTGATGAATCCCCTGTCCCGGAATCGGCACAGAAGCGACACGAAAAAGGCGACGGTGTCAAGCAATGCGCCCTCAAAGGCGCCCAACAGAATGTACTGCGCCACGAACAGCAGGCGCGAGCCCGCATTACAGAGGATGATATTACGCCGGGACCGGAACTGGTAGCTGAAAACATACATAGCCACCGCGCACAGTCCCAGGAGATTGGCTAAAAGGTTCATAGGTGCCTCCGCTCGGATAATTCCGGGGATATTATAGCGTAAAACAGATCCGATGTCAATCGGTTTTTCACGCAGCCCGCGCAAATGCTGCCGTATCCTGCGGACACAAATGAAAAATCCATCGCGGATGCGACGGATTCTCGAAATATGGGATTGCCGGTCAGGATTCAGCGCTCATATTTGTATTCTTTGACTTCGGCAGCAAGCCCCTCCGTGTGCTTCATATCGTTGAACAGACCGAGACTTGCCTGACAAAGCTCTCCGATTTTGTTGGCAAGAGTGACTGTGATAACCGACGAACACCCCATACGGAATGACCCGCAGAATTGCGGGAACGGAATATTGAGCAAATGGGACAGAACCGCTGAAGAGGAACCTCCGTGACTGAACACCGCAATCGTTCTGTCCGTATTCTCCCCTGTTACACGGTAATAATCGCCCTCTCTCCGATATCCGTACTCTGCAAGCAAAGCATCAAATTCCGAATATGCATGCCGGACGGTATCCACCACTATGCTCTGGCAGAAGGGTTCCGCAAGAGTCCAATCCCTGTCGGTCAGACTTTTCCCCTCTGATACAAACAAACTGCTGACAAGCCAGGGATTGCCGTTTCCCTGAATAGGTTCTCCGTCGATGGACTTCCAGCCGATTTCCCGCATGAAATCACAGCGGATCACCTCCAGACCAAGCAGCTTTGCCGTATAATCGGCTGTCATCAATGCTCTTCCGTTTGTGGAGGAATAAATGCGTTCGATACCGCAGTTTTTCAGTCTCTCCGCCGCTGCCTGCGCCTGCTTATGCCCAAGTTCGGTCAGGCAATCGTGTTTATAATCGGGATCTCCGTGACGGACAAAATATATTTTCATGATAGCCACCGCCTTTCTGGCTGCATTATATCACACCTTGGAAGGTTTTGCAATATATCAGGAACGCTTTCTTGAAAACAGAAAATACCGCTCTTTCAGCGACTCTGTCGCCAGCATGATCTCCTCTTTTGAGCTGTAGATGAAGGGATAATCCACTCTGACGCGTCCCACTCTTCCCTCCTCCGTGTATTTCGTATCGGAGAAATGGGGATCCAGAATGCTGAACTCCTCCCCGTCATAGGAAACGAGAAGAATGTAGTGACGGCTTTTCGCGAAGAGTCCCACATATCCCTCTCTGTCTCCGTCCACAAGCACAATCACTCTGCCGCCTTTCTGCAGATGCGCGATAACAGCTTCGATATCATTTGTCCAGGAATAATCCAGATTATATCGGTCCGCCAGAAGCTCACCCATCACAAACATGGAGGTTCCGAGTCCCTGACTGGCGCCGTTGTCCTCGGCAAGGCGCACACACTCCTCAATGGGAAGTGATTTATCGGTAAGCTGATCCACCACCATGGATGCGCAGCAAAGCCCGCAGCCCGAAGTCGCCACGTTATCCCGTCCCTCAGGCGGACCGCCGTGCGCAATATTGTGGTTGTATTTCAGATGCGGATATGCAAGTTGATTTACGTATAACATGGTGGAATTCTCCTTTATGTGGGATGTGCGGCAGAAAATTACTGTTGGATTCATTATAGCATAAATCCGCCGGGGAATCAAGTGGTTTGTGCGGTGGGGGGAAGATGGGATGGACAGACATTCTTTCCACATTGCCTGTGAACAGACAAAACCGCTCTGCCCTCCATGGAAAGAAAGCAGAGCGGTTTTTGACGGATGGAATGGGATTACGGCTTGCCTACAGTAACCGTATAATCCCGTGTGACGTGCTTGTCTTTGCTTACACGAAGAGTGTACTCACCCGCAGCAACACCAGTGATCAGATAGGTGCCGTTGGACGGAGCCTTGGTTTCGTAGCAGACGACTCCGTTCTGAATAAGCTGAACAGTCACTTCACCGTCCCCGGAGGAACTTACCTTACCGGAAACGGAGTAACCTGTGCCGTTTGTTACAGTTACAGCCGCAACCTCACTGACCGTGTCTGCAGTTTTCTCGCCCGTAGCTGCATCGTTTGTACAGGTGACTACAACGTAATAATACCGTGTGCCGACTGTGGAAACATCGGGAGTATATTTGCTGGGATCTTCACTCGGATTGTCAATCGGCATGCCCATACCTGTTGTTCCGTCAGGAGATTCATACCACCGATAACTGACCACGCCCTCCGGCGAGAACGCTGTTACAGTCAGCGGAGCAGCCTGGCTTCCGAGAATATAGGATGCGGAGGCAGGCTGAGCTGTTATAGCAGGAGGAACCGCGGAGATCAGCGGAACAGGCGTATAGAACTTACTGTATGCCGCAACACTATTGGAATAGTGAACTCCGTCACCGATCGCAATAACCGTTGCCATATAGGAATCCATACCGAGAACAGAGGAGAAATCGTACTGTGTTTCATCGGCATTGACAGTGAGGATTACTTCCAACCCTTCATCTGCCACTCTGTACAGCGTAACTTCGTATCCCTGGGCATGCTCGGACGCAGTCCAGGAAACAATACCGGATTCAAACGTGACATTCGTCGGCTTTGTCAGCGCTGCCACATTTGACCCCGATTCGGTCGATGCATCAAACCAGAGGTGCGCTGTGACGTTCATGGAATAATTATTCGGATTTGCCACATCGTCCGGCAGCTGAATTTTGCCGCTTACCGTTATATGCTGCATGTGCGGATTGGTCGGATCGTACGGCACAGATTCCAGATTCCATGTGATGGGGAATTTGGATGAAGACGGATATTTGCCGGTTACATCCGAAATACTGACAGTCCATACAGAAGGAAGGAGATCTGCCGTAAGTTCCGTGCCGTTTTCGATGTTGTATTTTGTGTGGGACAAAGACGGACTGCTTCTCACATAGGGACCGGAGGCAGTCAGCGACTGAACAACAACCGTGATTCTCACTTCCGTGGATACATCGGCGATATTCGGAATATTGTCGGGTAGCTGGATCTGTCCCTTTATGGTGAGCGTCTGGCTGCTTGTTTTACCCGGGTCATATCCGCAGTTTGCCAGATCCCACACAATGGATACTTCTTTATACACCCATGTGTTCAGCCGGATTTTCGTGGTTGTCGGCAGTTCCACCGTGCTCAGATCGGTGCCGTTTGGTACGGTGATCTTACTGGGAGAAGGAGTATTCACCGATTCCAGATATACACTGGCGGCACCGGAGACGGATACATAACAGGATGTATCCAGAGGAATGTTCGTCTTATTGTATACTCCCTCCGGCAGGATGGCAGTACCGTACACATAAAAACCTTGCGATACTTTTTTCTGCGGATCATAGTCATAACTTCTGTCCAGATCCCATTCTACGGATGCATATTTACCGTATCCGGTGCTGAGGGAAATATATACCGTTTCGGGCAGTTCCATATCCTTCAGCAGTGTACCGTTGAGAACATTGGTGACGGAGCTTGCCGTATCAACCATAGTTACGTACGGCATTGCCTTCACCGTAGCGGTGAACACGATCTTGCCTGCCAGACCGTTCGGGTCAAGGATATAATCGGGCAGATTGACCGATCCCTTGATCGCCAGGACCTGCTTCTCTTTGCTTGCAGGATCGTATCCGCAGGAGGCGGTATCCCAGGTGACCTTCATTTCGATCGAACCGTAAGAGGAGCAGTTCAGCGTTACCGATGCGGGAAGACCGAAATCGGTAACGGCGGTGCCGTTTTCATACGTGCCGGTTTTTTCGTAATACATACTGTTCAGCGTGTAATACTTCTTTTCCTGAACCGTAACGGAAACGGAAGCGGTGCCGGCAAGCGCGAGAGGATCCTGCACGCCTTCGGGAAGCGTGACTGTGCCGTATACGGTAAAGCGCTGCACCGTATCAAGAGACGGATTGTATACGGACAGATCGGGCGCGGTCCATACGACAGACAGCCGCTCTTCGGTATCGTCATTGAAGCGTACCCGCACGGTTTCGGGAAGAGCCATATCGGCAAATGCGGTACCGTTCAGCACTGAGGCAGAGGTGGAATTCACAGATTTGACGCTCAGCACAAATGCATCAACGGTAAAGGCGACACCCGTTGTCAAAGGCAGATTCTGCGGATTGGCGACCCCTGCGGGAAGCCGGAGAGTGCCGATTGCGGCGTAGGAGTACGGCTTCATCTTGTCGTCCGGATACTGTACGTAATCATCGCACGTCCAGGTGACGGGAACCTCACGGGTGGAGCCGTCCGACAGCTTCAGCGTGACCGTCGCGGGCAGATGATCTTTGATACCCGTCAGAGAAGAGAAGGTTTCCTCCCACTTCATGCCGTGGGGGATACCCGTGACGGAGGCGGGGGAGACGATTTCGGTGAGCAGAACCGGGCTCGGAACTGCAGGTGCACCGTCCATCGCGGGGGTGATCAGCTCAGGATACGGATAGGCACTGCTGCCCTCCATAGTCCATACGGAAGTGAAATCATATCCTGCGAAGGTGGTCTGCTGCTGCATCTGTCCGTGAGTGCGCAGTTCCACACAGCCCGCTCTGTCCGCGGAGGGAACGGTACAGTCCTCCGTACCGATACCGCCCTGTACTGCGCCGTCGTCACTGATGGCGGTGTTTTCCGTATAATAACAGCTTGTGACTTGCGTGAACGGATTTGCCCATCCCGCGACGGAACCGATACAGGAAGCGGGGGTAACCGTACTGTCCGATTGTTTCGCCATTCCGTTTACACAGCCGAGGTTGTAGCAGTACAGAATGTACGCTTCCAGCTTGAGTTCACCGCCGTAGGCGTAGCCGACGATACCGCCGACGTACTGATTGCCGTAGAACGCACCCGTATTGAAGCAGTTGCGCACGGTGGAGGAAGTGAGCGAACCGACGATACCGCCGCGCTTGGATACATTGCTGTAGTCCGTGGCGGGCACGGGGTTGGAGCCGGTGTTGTAGCAGTATTCGATGGAAGAACTCTCGCCCACCGCTCCCACGATACCGCTTTCGCCGACCTCACCGGTGTTATAGCAGTATTCGATCGTACCAAAGGAACTGAGCGAATACACAATACCGCAGCCGGAAACCTTGCCGGTGTTGGAGCAGCGGATCACGTTCTTCGCATAAACGGCAATACCGCCGGCGTAATAATAAACACTGGTATTTGAAGCAGACACATCACCGGAGTTGGTACAGTCGGTGAATGTGGCGGAGTAAGAAGAATTGCAGTATCCTGCAATACCGCCAGCATTGGAAGAATCAGAAATCGAAGAAGCCTTAGAAGAAGCGGAGATCGTACCGGAGTTGGTACAGTTGGTAAATGTGGCGGAATACTTGCAGTACCCCGCGATACCGCCGGCGTTGGAAGCCCAATATTGAGTAAAAGCAGATACATCACCAAAGTTAGAGCAGTTGGTGAAGGTAGCGGAAGAATCGCAGTATCCCACGATACCGCCAGCGTATTTATCGCCAGAGGAAACAACGGTTACCTCACCGGAATTGGTACAGTCGGTGAATGTGGCGGAAAAAACACAGCGTCCCACAACACCGCCGGCGTAATCATCAGATGTTATATCACCGGAGTTGGTACAGTCGCTGAATGTGGCGGAATTATAGCAATATCCCGCGATACCGCCGGCGTAAGAAGAAGAAGCGGAGACATCACCATTGTTGGTACAGCCAATGAAAGTGGCGGTGTAGGAAACTGAAGAGGACGAAGTACCACAGTATCCCACGATACCACCGGCGTATGAAGAATAATTAGCAGCAGTAGCGGAGATATTCCCGGAGTTGGTACAGCCAGTGAAAGTGGCGGATGAATAACAGCGTCCCGCAATACCGCCGGCGTAGGAATAATCATAAGAAGAAGCGGAGACATCACCGGTGTTGGTACAGTTTGTGAAGGTTACGAAGTAGCCACAATACGCCACAACACCGCCGGCGTAGGATCCGCCGGTCACGGATACAGAACCGCCGAGTTTTTTGCAGTTGGTGAACGTGTATGCGGTGTGAGAATAAGCGTTATCATATGACGACCCGTTCATTTGACCCACGATACCGCCCACATTCCCCTCACCGAGAACGGAGCAGTTTTCCACTGTACAGTCGCTTACCGAAACGGTGAGCCGGGTATTGTTCTGGAAGGTTCCTCCGCTGACATAGGTATTCACACTGCCCGCCAGTCCGCCGATATTCGTCTCACCGATAATGTGCGCATTGCTGACTGAGCAGCGGCTGATCGCATAGTCGGCGGTGACGGATGAATTAAACTTCGCGTATCCCACCAGTGCGCCCACATAGGAAGCAGCCGTGAGTTCCGCCGTATCGATGGATACGTTTTTCAGCGACGCATTGTACGTATAGCCGAACAGCCCCTGATAGCCGTACCACACCGTGGTTCCCTTCAGGGCATAGATATACAGTCCGCGGACCGTATGACCGTTTCCGTCAAAGGATCCGCTGAACGGCGCGTTTTCCGTATCGCTCGTATACGTACCGACAGGTGTCCACTTTTGGGCGGTACCTGTCCAGCTTGCCGGGGACGTATCGTTCAGACTGATATCGGCAACCAGAACGAAATATTTGCCCGCATAGCTGTTGCCCTCATTGACGGTCTTTGCCAGATATGCCAGCTGTTCCGCCGTGGCGATAAGATACGGATCATTCTCCGCACCCGTACCGCCGGCAAAGCCTTCTGCCGCTGTGCCGTTCCACACAGAACCGCCGGCAGCCGCTGTACCGCTGACGGTAACCTTTGCGCGGGCACTCGTCATCTCTGTCGTAGGCGCGTTGAACATATAGGCATTGTTATTGGTTACGGTTACATAGTAATACTTCGTACCGCTCACTGTGGTGGGCGGGATGAAATATGCATTTTCCGCACCGGGGATCAGCGTGCCGGCTTCGTTTTCCGTATCGCTGACATACCAGCGATAGCTGAGCGTGCCGCCGTCCGGAGACTGCGCATCGACGCTGACAACGCCGTAACCGTTCTGCTGACAGTCGATGGACACGGGCTGCTGTGTAATCACGGGTGCCTGCGCAACAAATGTAAGGACCGGAGTGAACCCACCGCCCGGATAAGTCACGGACTGCAGTTCCGGATACAGATAACCCAAACTGCCCTCCATCGTCCAGACGGAAGTGAAATCAAATCCGGTGAAAGTGGACATCTCCTGCAGCCGTATCTCATTCCCTGCAGTGGTACTGCCCGCAGTATCCGCGGCAGGCGAAGCGCAGTTTGAGGAGCCGATACCGTTCTGGAGATTGCCGCGGTCATCGAACGCGTATCCGCCAAGATAATAGCAGTCGGTGATCTGTGCTTTGTTATAGCTCTGCCCCACAACTGCACCGATGTATGAGGCAGGGTCCGAATTATTTTTCCTCAGTCCGCTCACACTGCCCAGCGTATAGCAGGCAGTCATGCTGCCGCCGCTCATGTATCCTGCAATACCGCCGATCTGCATATAACCGTAGAAGGAGCCGGTATTATAGCAGTTCCGGACCGTGGTATAACTTGCATGTCCCACGATGCCGCCTATATAGGACGCACTGCTGGTTCTGGCGAGCGTAGACGGCATGGACCAGGTATTGATGCAGTTTTCAATAACGGAGTTACTCGCGGTACGCCCCACAATACCGCCGGCATAGGAAGCAGCAGAAATACTGCCGCTGTTTCTACAACCGGTAAAGGTTGCAGTAGAATCGCAATATCCCACGATACCGCCCGCATAGGAAGTGGCAGTCACCTCACTGCTGTTTGTACAGTTGGTAAAGGTGACGTAACCGGTCGCGTAGCCGACAAGCGCTCCGACATAGGAATCTCCTCTGAAGAAGGAATCAGCGACTGTCAGATTCTGAAAGCTTGCGCCATTGACATAGCCGAATAATCCCTGATAATCGGACATGCTGTTGATATACAGACCGCTGACGGTATGATTTCCGCCGTCAAACGAGCCGCGGAACGGACGGTTGTACGTGCCGATAGGCGTCCACAGCCGGATGCCTTCATCCGCCGGCAGATCGTTCAGCGAAATATCCGCAGTCATAAGGAAATACTTGCCCGCATAGCTTGTACCTCCATTGACGGACTGCGCCAGATACGTCAGATGAGCCGCCGTGGTGATCCGGTAAGGATCGGATTCCGTACCGTCACCCTCCGTAAATGCTTCCGGCGTAATTGCCGGCAGAATGGCAGGTACCTTCGTGATCTCCGTGACCCGGAAACCGTAATTTGTACTGCTGCCGTCACTGGTCAGGCGGATCTTTACCGTATTGCCCGTAACCAGTACGGTCTTCCCGGCAAGCGATGTACCGCTGAACTGTCCGATTTCCGTATCGCTTCCATCATATATATAGATGTAATCACAGCCGCTCTCGGTAGCTGTGTCGGAAGAAAAGGTGACGTTCAGTCCGGATGCATCGGTGGGATGGGTATACACCCACGTTGTATCCATATTATTGGCGTACGGATGTGCCGACTGCAGTGCTTCCACAGTTGTCACATTTACTGTTTCCGCCGCACTTGCACTGACTGTAAACATCGCAAAGCAGAATACAGCCAGCAAGACAAGTGCGCAAAGCTTCTTTTGCATGATGACCTCCCTGAAAATGCATTATATTATATGAGAATATTGCAGCATGTTTTCCCGCAAAAAGCAGCACTCTCCGCGGATGCGGCAGATTCGCCGGGGGAAACCTTACGGTGTGCCTACAGTAACCTCGTATTCACGGGTGACATGTTTGGGTTTGCTGACGCGCATGATGTAGCTGCCGGCTTCCACATTCGGAATAACATAAGTGAGATTCCCCGCTGCATTCTCCACCGTTACGGTTTTGACAACCACGCCGCCCTGCAGAAGCTCGATTTTCACATCGGCTTTATCGCCGTAGGTGATCAGCGAACCGGAGATGGTGTAGGTCTGCTGTGCGCCTGCCGTTACCGCCATCACGTCACTGCTGACGGATGCGGTTTTCACACCGGTGGCGTTTTTGTTGGTGTTCGTAACGGTCACGCGGTAATATTTCGTGCCCTCGACAGCGGTGGAGGGCGTATAGCCCGCACGCGTTGCGTCGGTGATCTCGGTGAAAGGACCGTCTTCGCTGTCGCTTTCGTACCACTGATAGCTCAGCGCACCGCCGTCTGCCACATCAGCGGAGATGAACAGCGCGATGTTTTCGTTCAGCGGGCAGGAGAGAACGGATGTCTGGGCGTTGATCACAGGGGTCTGCGCAATTGTGCCCACGCCGACGGAGATTCTGGCAGAGGCACTCTGTGCGGTGGCAACATGTTCGCCGTTTGTATTGGTGGCGATCACATAGTAATAGCCCACGGAGGGGGACTGGGTGGGAACGGTGTAGCTCGGTCCCGTTGCCCCGTCAATGGCAGTGCCCGCTCCGTCGGGGGTATCGCTGACGTACCACTGATAGGTGATCTCCCCGACGGACGCCGCGTTGGCGAAAACGGACAGCGTCATCGTTTCGCCGATGAGACAGGATGTATCGGACAGATCCACAGCAAACATCGGCTCGGCTACGTCACCGAGGGAGTAGAAGGGGATGGAGGGGCCGGAGGTATAACCACCGTTTATGTGTGTTTGTGCATAGGATCCTTTGTATCCGTAAACTGTGAGTTGGGTGAGAGGGCTTGCAGAATAATAAGTGCCACCATAAGCAGATTTGTAAGTTTCGTACTTGCCAACAAAAGCAAGATGACCGATACTAGTGACGCTACTTGGAATGGCAATGCCATATAAGGACGAACAATAACCGAATGCCCACTCTCCAATAGACGTAGTTCCATTGGGGATGGTGATACTGGTCAGTTTGGAGCAACTACGAAAAGCATAGCTTCCTAATGTAAGAAGACTTGTCGGAAGATTAATTGTTTTTAAGTTAGAACAACTTGCAAAAGCATATGATTTAATATCAGTTACACTGTTAGGGAGGGTGACACTTGTAAGTTTGTTACAACTCTGAAATGTATAGCTATTGATCACCGTAACACTTTCCGGGATAACCACGGTTGTCAGTTCGTCACAGTCGTAAAACGCATATGAACCGATGGATGTAACGCCCTGTGGTACAGTTACGCTCGTCAGTTTGTCACAATTTTGGAAAGCATAGCTGCCTATTGTTGTTACCGTAGTCGGAATGGTGATGCTCTCCAGAACAATACAGTCATTGAATGCATAGTTACCGATCTTCGTAATGCCCTGGGACAGGGAGACGGATGTCATCAGCTTGCAGTTTTCAAATGCGTTGTTGCCGATTTGCTTCACGCCGACCGGCACGGTAACGCTTGTGACCTTGGTGCAGTCATCAAAGGCATTGTTGCCGATGTCCGTTACAGGATAGCCGCCCAGCGTGGACGGGATGACGATATCGCCCTCTGCAGTTGTGTCCGCATGAGTGAGCATTGCCTTGTTGTTGAGGACGATATACGAATATATGCCCTCCGTCTCCGCACTGACACCGACCGCAAACATCATGCAGCACAGCATCGCCGCCGCGGCGATACTCCAGATTTTCTTCTTCATAATAAACCTCCGAGGTATAAATTTTCCTTTTGGGATTTCCCTCTATTATATAAGACATTTTTAAACTCTGCTTAGGTTTTATATCCGGGCATATATTTACAAATTGTTCACAATTTTTCTTGAAAAATCGGATAAAAAATAAAACCGCCGAAGCGGAGCGCAAATTCTCGGAGGAAACAAGCGAAATACCTCCCTCCGGTCAATGCGAAACGAAATTCTGCCCATATTCGCATATCACAATTATCCCGCAAGGAAAACATGAGTCCGGATAAATATTTGGAGGTTATTTGTTATCAATATCCTCACGCGCGAAGCGCACATCACTTGCGAAGCAAACATCACGCCCGAAGGGCACATCACGTTCCGCGAAAGCGGAACACATCGTTCCAAAACAAAAAGCACCCCGCTGGGGTGCTTTTGTTTTGGCGCGTGTTGACAAAAAAGATGCCACTTTGAAAATGCTCAAAATCATGCATGTCAAGATTCACGTTGCCTTTTGAAAATTTGCAAAAAACCATTGACAAGGCAGCCACAACTGTGTATAATGTAAATATACAGTTTTAACAGGGGGTGATGACGTGAATATTTTAATCGACAATAAAAGCGGCGAACCGATTTATAATCAAATATATTCGCAAATCAAGAATCAGATCATAAGTGGTGAGCTTAAAGAAGATGAAATGCTACCTTCTATACGAGGACTTGCAAAGGATCTGCGCATCAGCT
>SVTS01000054.1 GCA_015063645.1 Oscillospiraceae bacterium
TCAAGGACAGCAGTAAAAAGGTCAAGGCATCCATGAAGCAGAAAGGCGAATCCGGTGAGTATCTGACCACCAACCCGCCCTACGGCTATATGAAAGACCCCGACAATCCAAAGAGACATTGGATTGTCGATGATGAAGCCGCAGCCGTTGTCCGTCAGATCTTCGCTTGGTGCATGGAGGGCTTCGGTCCCTCTCAGATCGCCAAGAAGCTGAGAGAAGCAAAGGTGGATTGTCCTACTGTTCATTGGATGAAGATGGGGCGCAATGCTCCTGCCAACACACCCGATGACCCTTACGCATGGGCACCACGCACCATCACCGGCATACTGGAAAAGCAGGAATACCTTGGTCACATGGTCAACTTCAAAACTCGCAAGTTGTCGTACAAGAGCAAAAAGAAACTCGAAAACCCTCCCGACCAATGGAAGATTTTCGAGAATACCCATGAAGCCATTATTGACGAAGATATCTTCGCCCGTGTGCAGGAACTTCGCAAAAACAAACGCAGACCTACCCGAACTGGCAAAAGCAATATGTTCTCTGGTATTGTCCGCTGTGCTGATTGTAAAGAAAAGCTCTATTACTGCACGAGCAACAGTTTTGAAACCAGACAAGATCACTTCGTATGCTCTACTTCTCGTAAAAAAGGAAAGGATGTCTGCGACACTCACTTCATTCGTGCGGTCGTGTTAGAGGAAGGAACTTTGCAGCATATGCGTTTGCTTTTCCTCTGCATCGCAAACTATGAGGATGAGTTCCGCAAGGCATTGGGTGCAAAGCGAACAGCCGAAGCCAAGAAAGAGCTTTCTGCGATGAAGCGAACCTTGCAGAAATCCGAAAACCGTCTGGCTGAACTGGACAGATTGTTCAAGCGTATTTACGAGGATATGGTCAACGGAAAACTTTCCGAAGCTCGTTTTCAGATGTTGTCTGATGATTATGAGCAGGAGCAGGAAGAACTGAGAGCCAAGATTGAAATGCTTGAAAATGAAATACAGAATCAAGAAAATCATGTGGAGAGTGTCGATACCTTCATTCGCTTGGCGAAGAAGCACTTGTACATGGAAAAGCTGACTCCCGATGCGCTGAATGATATGGTGAAAGCTGTATATGTTCATGCACCGGACAAGTCCAGCGGACACCGAGTACAGGATGTAGACATCAGCTACAATCACATCGGCATACTCCCCGCCAATTTACTCTATGACATTATGAACGGAAAAGCGGCATGATTCTCATGCCGCTTCCCGAAAACAATATACTGTTTTATTGGACCGCCCTCTGTGAAGCGGTTCTTTTCGTTATGTCTTATTTGCCCCAGTAGTACTCGTTCAGCTGAGTGATAACCTTTTCGTATTCACCCTTCTTGGCTGCGTACTTGGATGCGATTTCAGGCGTTGCATTTCTGTCTGCCCAAACATCAATGTAGAAGTTCTGCGGATTGTTGGAGCCCAGGAAGTTCATGTATGCGAAGGATACCCATGCGCTGTCAGCGAAGATATCGACCATGTCAGCGCAGTCCTGGTTGGTGGAGTAACGGCCGCGGAGAGCCAGATCCTTGTATGCCGGATAAACGTCCTGATAACCCAGACGGCTCATTTCCTCAATGATGTAACCGTCGCGCTTGGTGTCCTTAACGGTGGTGGGCATACCGAAGTTGTTGCCGACGGAACCTGCACGGTAGTTTTCCTGATTCTCATCCAGCTTCGGAACGGGCAGGATGGTGTACTCGAAATCATACTCAGCAATCAGGTTAACCATGTTCTGCATGAAGTTCAGCTCGGTCAGCATATTGCCGTTCTGGAACTGAGTCAGTACATTCCAGCCGTTGCCGGATTTGTTCTGCCACTGGAAGCCGACGTTGCCGCCGTACAGCCATGCGCAGGTCTTTTCCATGTACTTCTGGAACTCGGGAGTCATTACGTTGTCAACCAGAGCGGTGCCCTTCTCGTTCATGATAACGGACTCAATACCGAAGCACTCAGCGGTAGCGTACTGGTTGCCGCACATGATCATACCGTAAATATCGGTAGCATCGCGGTTGCCGTTACCGTCAACGTCCTTGTAGAAGTCCTTGGTCATGTTGATCCAGTCATCCAGAACCCACGTGCCGGCACGGACATCGTCGTAAGGAACGGTGATGTTGTTGTCCTTCGCCAGATCGGTGTTCATGAAGATGCAGCGTGCATAGGACAGAATGTTGTAGGAAATAGCACTCTGTACCGTGTACAGCTTGTTGTTGACCGTCTGGGAATCAGCCGCAGGCAGCCACCATACGCGGTCGAAATCGAGGGACTCGATCTCTCTCAGGTTGACCAGACCGTTCTGCAGATATACCTGGTTCAGGGACTCGCCGCAGACCAGATCGCAGAAGTCATCGCCGGCAGATACGCTGGTGATCGCCTCCTTATACAGCGCGTAAACGTCGCCGCCGGACTGTACATGGGTGATCTTGATGCCGAAGCGCTCCTCAACAGCCTTGTTGCGGAGATATACAGCGTCGTTTACGGTCTCGCCGGTTTCCTCAGCACGGTAGATGGTGGGGAACAGCTTGGCATCCTTGCCGTCGCCGTAGAGACGGAAATTGTAGCCGTCAAACTTCACGTCGGCGGGAATCTTGTCCGCCAGGGGATCTTCGGTGGTCTCTTCCACTACGGTGGTGGTGTCAGCGGAATCAGCCGCTCCGGAAGTGTCGGTCGTGTCATCGCCGCCGTCGGAGCAGGCTGCCAGCGTGGGAACCAGCATCAGCAGAGCCAGAGCGGAAGCGGAGAGCTTTTTCAGAATGCTCATAATGAACTCCTTTAGAAATAGATTTCATAGTCGTACCGTATGGGATACGATTACGAATACAATTATAACACAACATATATAATAAGTCAATTGGAACTAATCAACGATTCCGTCCATATGTTTTTGTAATTTATGCACAAGAAAATGCGATTTTACACAAGGTCCAGCAAAAAAGATTACACATGTCGCTTATTTGGCGTACAACAAAAAATTAAACAAAAAGGGCAGAAGCTGCTTGCAGCTTCTGCCCCGGAAAATATTCTCTTATTCTTCCTCAACCTTGTGCTCAGCAATGATCTTCTGAGCAACGTTAGCGGGAACTTCTTCGTAACCGTCCACTTCGAAGTCGAACTTACCGCGACCCTGGCTGGACTGACGGAGAGAAATAACGTAGTCGCCCATTTCTCCCTTCGGAACCTTCGCCTCAACGGTGGTGTAACCGTCCTTGCCCTCGGTGGGATTCATACCGAGAACCTGACCGCGGCGCTTGGTAACGTCGCCGATTACGTCGCCCACCATGTCATCCGGAACGGTGACGAGCAGGGTGCCCACAGGCTCAAGCAGGATCGGAGTAGCCTTCGGCAGACCTTCCTTGTATGCAAGGCGAGCGGCCAGCTTGAAGGAAATTTCGTTGGAGTCAACGGGATGGTAAGAACCGTCGTACAGATCGGCGCAGAGGTTAACTACGGGATAGCCGGCGAGAACACCGTGCTCCATAGCTTCCTGCAGACCCTTTTCAACTGCGGGGTAGAAGTTCTTCGGAACAGTACCGCCGACAACGGAAGAGGTGAACGTCAGACCTGCATCCTCACCGCGGCTGAAACGAATCTTAACATGACCGTACTGACCGGAACCGCCGGACTGCTTCTTATGTTTGCCTTCCACATCGGACGTGCCCTTGATGGACTCGCGGTAAGCAATGCGGGGCTCTTCCAGTACAACGCTGGTGCCGTAACGGCTCTTCAGACGGGCAAGAGTAACGTCCAGATGAATATCGCCCAGACCGGAGATGGTCATCTGCTTGGTCTCTGCATTGTTCTCGTAAACGAGAGTGCGGTCCTCTTCCAGCAGCTTTGCGATACCGCCGGAGATCTTGTCCTCGTCGCCCTTTGCAGCGGGAATGATCGCACGGGTCATGTACGGCTTCGGGAAGGAGATTCCCTTGTACTTCACATCACCGGACTGGCAGAGGGTGTCGCCGGTCTTGGTGTTTGCCAGCTTCTGGATCATACCCAGATCGCCGCATACCAGCTCTTCCACTTCCGTGGACTTCTTGCCGCGCATGGTGTAGATGTGAGCCATCTTTTCCTGTACACCGGAAGTCAGATTCTTCAGAACCATATCGCGCTTCAGCGTACCGTTCATAACCTTGAAGAACGTCATCAGACCGTACTGGTCAACGCTGGTCTTGTAAACGAAGATAGAAACGTTGCTGCCGTCAGCTTCGATGGCAATTTCCTTGCCCTCGTCGGAAATCTCATTGCCGCGTGCAGTGGGACGCGGGAAGGATTCAGCGATAGCATCCATCAGCGCATAAACGCCCCACATCTTGGTGGCTGCGCCGCAGTAAACGGGAACGATGGAACCGGTGATGATGCCCTCATGCAGCGCCTGAACAGCCTCGTCACGGGTGATCTCCTCGCCCTCAAAATACTTCTCCATCAGCTCCTCGCTGGTGCCTGCCAGAGCCTCGTTCAGAATATCCTTGTAGGAGGACGCAAGATCCACCCACTCGTCACGCATCATCAGCTCTTCGCGCTTGCCCTTCTCGTTGTAGCGGTAAGCCTGCATGGAAATCAAGTCGATCATGATGATGTTCTTGTCCGTGCGGATCGGAACGAAAACAGGGCAGAGCGCCGTGCCGAACTTGTCGTGCAGCTGCGTAAATACAGCGTTGAAGTTCGCATCGGGATCGTCGCACTTGTTTACGAAGAAAGCGCGGGGAATGCCTGCATCGCCGGCATAGTCCCAGCCCAGCTCTGCACCGACTTCCAGACCTGCCTTGGCGTCAACACAGATCACAGCAGCGTCAGCAACGCGAACGCCTTCCAGAACCTCACCCGGGAAATCCAGGTAGCCGGGGGTGTCCAGCAGGTTGATCTTTATATCATTCCATTCCAGATTTGCAGTAGCCAGAGAGAGCGAGAAACCGCGGCGGATTTCTTCAGTGTCATAGTCGCACACCGTGGTGCCGTCAGGTGTTCTTCCGAAGCGGTCGGTAGCACCTGCGCCGTAGAGCATTGCTTCGGCCAGCGTGGTCTTTCCGCTGCCGCCGTGTCCCAGCAGAGCTACGTTACGGATTGCTTTGGTAGTCAGGTTTGCCATATTGAGTATCTCCTTTGCGGATAAATGTACAAATTTGAAGGCTAAAAACGCGCCTGCATTAATTATACATCACAAATTGCCCATTTACAAGAGATTTTTTCTAAAAAAGCGTCCGGCAAAGTGTAGATATACAGAAACTTTTTTTGTGCACCCTGCACAAATCATCAATTGTCCCCACACCCATATTCCCGTGAATGAAAATCTTCCTTTTATTATATATAATAAAACACCGCCGTCCGTCAAAAATAAAAGAAACTTTTTCCGAAATCCTCTTGCATTTTCAATCCGATTGTGGTATACTATATTAAGTAAGTTATATCGTATGCAGGAGAGTGGGTCACAGCCCGCTCTTTGTTTTTGCCGAAAGCGAAAGGATGCCTATGAATACTGCCCCCACCCCCAAGGCGCGCCCGAAAAATATCGCAGAGCGCGTCCGTGAACTTCTCTTTGATACCGTCCTGGAAGCGGAATGCTACCTGTGGGACGTGGAATACGTCAAAGAGGGCGCCGAATGGATCCTCCGTATCGTCATCGACTCCAATGAAGGCGTCACCCTGGATGACTGCGAACGGGTCTCCCGCGCCATCGATCCCGTGCTGGATGAAGCCGATCCCATCGAATCCTCCTACCGGCTGGAAGTCACCTCCCCGGGCGTGGAACGCCCGCTCACCCGCCCCGATCACTATGAAGCCTGCGTAGGTGAGCAGATCGAAGTCCGGCTCTTCGCCCCCTATAACGGAGAGAAAACCCTCCGCGGCATCCTCGCCGAAACCGAGGAAAAGAGCTTCAAGCTGGAACTCCCCTCCGGCGAAATCATCGAATTCCAGAAAGCGGATACCGCGAAAGTTTCCACCGTGTTTGATTGGTGAGGAAGCGGAACTTGCGCTTTCCCCACTAAATTCTCTGCAGTGCAGCCTTTTCCTCCGCCGAAGGCGGCGTCTCCGCGAAGCGGTCGAAAGCTGTCCCCCCTCGTTCCGCAAACGGCACCTGAAGAAGCAATCACGCAAATCTAACAATAAACCCACAAGTTATCCCCAACTCGCAGCAAACCAACCGCGCACCGCAGTGCGCGTCGGTTGAAACGCGTTTTGGCAAACGCCCTCTTTTGAATCTCCTCGATCCATCCCGGCTCCAGGGGACCGCAGGACCGTCGAGGACGCCGGTCCCTACATGAACGCGTTTCCGCTGCCCCCACCGCTACACATAATCTTTTCTTATCATTAAGGAATCTTCACATCATGAGACGTACAACCACCAAATCCAAAAAAGAACCCGAAAATATGGGCGCGGAACTCTTCGCCGCCGTCGATATGCTGGAAGCCACTAAGGGCATCCCGAAAACCTATATGCTGGAGAAAATCGAAGCAGCCCTCATCTCCGCATATAAAAAGGAAGAAAACGCCGCTAACGTCCGTATCTGCCTGGATCCCGAGAAAAAACTGGTCCGTATGTTCCAGCAGAAAACCGTCGTCGAAACCGTCGAAAATCCCAAGGAGGAAATCTCCGTCGAGGAAGCCGCTGCCATCAGCCGCCGCTACCAGCTGGGCGATATCGTCGAGTTCGAAATGAAAACCAAATCCTTCGGACGCCTCAGCGCACAGGCCGCTAAACAGGTCATCATCCAGGGTATCCGCGAAGCTGAACATTCCAATATCGTCCGCGAATACGAAAAGAAACATGAGGAAGTTATCACCGCTACCGTCACTAAGGTCAATGATAACTCCGGTGATATCGTGATCGATACCGGCACAAGCGAAGCCGTCCTCCTGAAGGCTGAACAGCTCTCCACCGATAACTTCGCCGTCGGCGATCACCTCAAAGTCTTCGTCACCGAGGTCAACCGTGAATCCCACGGCCCCGTCGTCACCCTTTCCCGTACCCATCCCGGTATGGTGAAGCGTATGCTGGAACTCCTCGTCCCCGAAATCCAGGAAGGCGTCATCCTTGTGAAGGGTATCGCCCGCGAAGCCGGCTCCCGTACCAAAATCGCCGTCTTCTCCCGTGATCCCGACGTGGATGCTGTCGGTGCCTGCATCGGTAACCGCGGTATGCGTATCAATGAGCTGGTAGAAGAACTGGGCGGCGAGAAAATCGACGTTATCCAGTTCTCCGAAAAGCCCGAGGAATATATCGCCTCCGCACTCTCCCCCGCTGCTATCCGCGAAGTGGAATTCGACGGCGAACGCTCCGCCAAAATCCTCGTGGACAGCGATCAGCTCTCCCTCGCCATCGGTAAGGAAGGTCAGAACGCCCGCCTCGCCGCTAAACTCACCGGATATAAGATCGATATCAAAGGTCGGAAATAATCATGCAAGCTCGAAAAATCCCCCTGCGCCGCTGCCTCGGCTGCGGTGAATCCTTCCCCAAAAAGGAACTGATCCGCGTGATCCGCGACCCCTCCGGAGTCGTCTCCCTCGATTTCACCGGCAAGAAGTCCGGCAGAGGCGCCTATGTCTGCCATAGCGCCGCCTGCTTCAAAAAAGCCCGTAAGGCGAATCGCTTCGCCGCCGCGCTGGAAGTGGAAATCCCCGCCGATGTGCTGGACGCACTGGAAGAGGAAATCTCCCGCGAAACCCCGGTGATCGGATAATATGAATACAGAAAAATCAACCGCCAAAGCAGCAGATACCGCCCGCCTGGCGTCCATGATCGGTTTGTGCCGGCGCGCAAATCGGCTTGGATGCGGCACCGAAGCAGTGTACGGTGCGCTGAAAACAGGCAGAGCCCATCTGGTGCTGCTGGCATCGGATGCGTCTGAAAGAACACGCAGACAGACCGCCAATAAATGCACGTTCTATAAAATCCCGCTCGTCGCCCTTCCCGTTACCAAAGAGGAACTGGGCAGAATGAGCGGCGGAGGGGAAACCTCCGCGTGCGCCGTGACGGATCCGAATTTTGCACAGGCAATCTCCGCTCTCGCCGGAACGCAGGAGATTTAAGCAGCGTATACTTTCCCCGCCGCTTTCCGCAAAAGCGGCACTCCCCCACAGCAAAATCGAAAGGACCCGCGCAAGCGGGTATGGGTATCAGAGATGGCACAAGCGTCAAGTATGTTCAAAGTCAGCCAGCTGGCAAAGGATCTGCACATCAAAAATAAGGATATGCTCACAAAGCTGGAGGAGACCGGCGTAAGCGTAAAATCGTATATGGCTACTCTTGAGCCCGATGATTTCAACCTGTTCTTCGATGAGCTGACCAAGGGAAGCCAGATCAAAGACCTGGACGGCTATCTGCACGGCAAGACGAAAATCGCCCGTAAACCGAAAGAAGAGCCGAAACCGGAAGTAAAACCGGAAGCGAAGCCCGAGCCTAAGCCGGCTGCAAAACCGGAAGTAAAGCCCGAACCCAAGCCGGCTGCAAAACCGGAAGCGAAGCCCGAGCCCAAGCCGGCTGCAAAACCGGAAGTAAAGCCCGAGCCCAAGCCGGCTGCAAAACCGGAAGTAAAGCCCGAGCCCAAGCCGGAGGTAAAACCGGAAGTGAAGCCCGAACCCAAACCCGAACCCAAACCGGAAGCAAAACCCGCACCTGTGGCACAGCCTCCCAAATCCGTTACTGAATCCGAGGAAAAAGCTAACGTGAAGACCCAGGAAAAGAACGACATCAAACCGGAAAACAAACCGGCAGCACCTCAGCAGCCGAAACCCCAGCAGCAGAATCAGCCGCGCCGCGATGACCGCCGCCCCGGCGATTTCCGTCCTCAGGGAGAGCGTCCCCAGAACGGTCAGTTCGGCGACCGCCGTCCTCAGGGAGAGCGTCCCCAAAACAATCAGTTCGGTGACCGCCGTCCTCAGGGAGAGCGTCCCCAGAACAACCAGTTCGGTGACCGCCGTCCCCAGGGAGACCGTTTCCAGAACGGTCAGTTCGGTGACCGCCGTCCCATGCAGAACCAGAACCAGAATCAGAACGCCCCCCGTCCTGCTCAGCCGAAACCGCAGCCGCAGCAGCCCGGCGTGGAGCGCAAAAAGACCGGCAACACCCGCGTTATCGATACCCGTACCACCAACGTTGACCTCTCCAAATACGATGAGAGATTCGAAACCATGGCGGGCGACAACGCCGATGCAGCATCCGGCAAGCAGAAACTGAAGAAACAGAATACCCGCGATATGCGTTCCGCCAAGAACCGCGATAAGGAACGCCTCGCTATGGAAAAACTCCGCAAGGAAAATCTGGAGAAGCTGAAAAAGATGCCTCTCAAGATCACCCTGCCGGATGAGATCACCGTCGGCGAGCTGGCACAGCGCCTGAAGAAGACCGCCGCTGAAGTGGTCAAAAAGATGATGATGAACGGCATGATGGTGACCGTCAATCAGGTGATCGACTACGATACTGCCTACCTGATCGCCGATGAATTCGGTGCCAAGGTCACAAAGGAAGTCGTTGTCTCCATCGAAGACCGCCTCTTCAGCGAAGAAGAGGAACACGATGAGGATATGGTCACCCGTGCACCCGTTGTCTGCGTAATGGGTCACGTTGACCACGGTAAGACCTCCCTCCTGGATGCCATCCGTCATACCAGCGTTACCACCGGCGAGGCAGGCGGCATCACCCAGCACATCGGTGCATACCGCGTCTCCATCAATGATCAGCCCATCACGTTCCTGGATACCCCCGGTCACGAAGCGTTCACCGCCATGCGTGCCCGCGGCGCCCAGGCAACCGATATCGCCATCCTCGTCGTAGCCGCCGATGACGGCATCATGCCCCAGACCATCGAGGCGATCAACCACGCCAAAGCTGCAGGCATTGACGTAATCGTGGCGATCAATAAAATGGATAAACCCACCGCTAACCCTGACACTGTCAAGAATCAGCTCACCGCACACAGCCTCGTTCCCGAAGAATGGGGCGGCGATACCATCTGCGTACCCGTATCCGCACTGACCGGCATGGGCATCGACGATCTGCTGGAATCCGTTCTGCTGGTCGCCGAGGTCAAGGAACTGAAAGCCAATCCCCACCGCCGCGCCAAGGGTATCGTTATCGAGGCGAAGCTGGATAAGGGCCGCGGTCCCGTTGCCACCGTCATCGTCCAGAACGGTACGCTCCATGCGGGCGATATCGTCATCGCAGGTACCTCCGTCGGCCGTGTCCGCGCCATGACCAATGACCGCGGCGAGGTGATGAAGGAAGCCGGTCCCTCCATGCCCGTGGAGATCGTCGGTCTCGCAGAAGTTCCGCAGGCAGGCGACGAATTCAACGCCGTTGAAGACGAGCGTATGGCACGTACACTGGCAGATCAGCGCCGTGAAAAGGCACGCACCGACGAGCTGAACGCATCCGCCAAGGTCAACCTGGAGGATCTCTTCAGTCAGATCAAGGACGGCGTCAAGGAGCTGAATATCATCGTCAAGGCTGACGTGGGCGGTTCCGCTGAGGCAGTCAAGGCGTCTCTGGAGAAGATCTCCAACGAAGAAGTCAAGGTCCGCGTAATCCACAGTGCAGTCGGCGGCATCCGCGAGAGCGACGTCATGCTGGCAGCCTCCTCCAACGCGATCATCGTGGGCTTCAACGTCCGTCCCGATAAGAACGCCGCCGATATGGCAGAGCGTGACCACGTGGATGTACGCACCTACCGCATCATCTATGAGTGCATCGAAGAGATCGAAGCCGCCATGAAGGGCATGCTCGCTCCCGAATTCAAGGAAGTGGTCCTCGGACGTGCGGAAGTACGCCAGACCATCCGCGTTCCCAATGTGGGCACCATCGCCGGCTCCTATATCATGGACGGCAAGGTTACCCGCCAGAGCCAGATCCGTATCGTCCGCGACGGCGTGGTGATCTTTGAAGACAAGATCTCCTCCCTGAAACGATTCAAGGACGACGTCAAGGAAGTGGCACAGGGCTACGAATGCGGTATCGGACTTGAGAAATACGACGATATCCACGTCGGCGACGTGCTTGAGGCGTTCATTATGGAGGAAGTTGAGAGATAAGAGGGACGCGGAAAAGATTTTTCCGTTTGCTTCTCTATCTTTCGCAATCCGTAATTTCACGTTATCTCAGGGGGGCTCTGCCCCCCTTAAATCCCCCGTTTTTTATAGTTCGGTGGGGGACGAAGTCCCCCACTCCCCCTTTTGGACAGCGTCCTAACAGTGGTTAGGGATTTCGTCCACCGTCTCCTTTGGACAGCGTCCTATTTTATGTTATGGCGGAGCTATGCCCCCGTCACCCCGATTCGTCACCCTCTCAGCCAAGGAAGGAGGAGGTGGGTGAATTGCCGACGAAGTCGGCAAGAGGGAGGGGGAGGAAAACTTCGGCGTGTGAGATGGTTTCCTCCCCCTCCCTCCGCATTTTTTTGCCGCGATGCGGCGGAAAAATGCGCGCCGCCGTCGGCGGCGAAAACCCGCAAGTCTGAATCGCAAAATTCAGGAGGTAACCACCCCCACCATGGTATTCTCATCCCTGGAATTCCTTTTCCTCTATTTCCCCATTGTACTCCTCGCCTATTTCCTCACCCCTCTGAAGTGGCGGAATATCACTCTCTTCGCCGTCTCCCTCCTCTTTTACGGATGGGGTGAACCACTGTACGTCTTTCTCATGCTCGCCACCATCACCGCCGATTATATCTTCGGTCTTCTGGTGGGCAAATACCGCGAATCCAATCGCCAAAAAGCGAAAATATGGCTCATCATCGCCGTGATCTTCAATCTCGGCATCCTGGGCTTTTTCAAATATGCCAACTTTACCCTCGATACCGTCGCCGCTCTCACGGGGATCAAAGTCCCGCAGATCAACGTCACCCTTCCTATCGGTATCTCCTTCTATACCTTCCAGGCGCTCTCCTACGTCATCGACGTCTACCGCCTCGATGCCAATATGCAGAAGAGCTATACCGCCTTCGGCACCTACGTCACCCTCTTCCCCCAGCTCATCGCCGGTCCCATCGTCCGTTATCAGGACGTGGATGACCAGCTCCGCAGCCGCACCCACTCCCGTGCCCTCTTCGCATCGGGCGTGCGTACATTCATGGCAGGTATGGCGAAGAAGATCCTCCTCGCCAATGCCGCCGGTGAGATCTGGTCGCGGATCTCCTCCGCGCCTGAAACCACCGTCGCCGCCGCGTGGCTGGGCATCATCATGTATACCTTCCAGATCTATTTCGATTTCTCCGGTTACTCCGATATGGCGATCGGTCTGGGCAAAATGATGGGCTTCTCCTTCCGTGAGAATTTCTACTATCCCTATATCGCCGATTCCGTCACGGATTTCTGGCGCCGCTGGCATATCTCCCTCTCCACCTGGTTCCGGGAATATGTCTATATCCCCCTGGGCGGCAACCGCCGGGGTAAGGCAAGACAGGTGCTCAACCTCCTTGCCGTGTGGGCATTCACCGGACTCTGGCACGGCGCATCGTGGAACTTCGTTCTCTGGGGACTGTATTACTTCCTGCTGCTGGTGCTGGAGAAAAATTTCCTTCTGAAATTCCTTGCAAAACTGCCGAAATTCGTCTCCCATATCTATACCCTCGCCGCCGTGGTGTTCGGCTGGTGGCTCTTCGTCTTTGAGGACTTCTCCGCAGGACTGACCTACCTCGCTTCCATGTTCGGCGGCGGTAATTCCGTAGGCATAATCAACGCAGGCGGCGCGTGGGATATCCTGACCTCCCTTGTCCTCCTCGTAATCCTCGCCGTGGCATCCACCCCCTATCCCCGCAAACTGTTCTATCACCTCTGGGAAAAGCATGACGCACCCATGCGTGCCATGTCCGCCGTGCTCTGCATGGCAGGCTTCGTCCTCTGCATCGCCTATCTGGTGAATTCGTCCTATAATCCGTTCCTCTACTTCCGATTCTGAGAAAGGAGTGCAACATGGCTGAAAAAATTCCCGCGTGCGACGCGGAAGCAGCGCGGCTGCTCTCCCTCCAGACACGCGAAACACCCCACGCCCGCCGCTGGGATACCCTCCTCTGCGTGCTCTTTGTCGGTGTGATCGGCATCTTCACCCTGCTCCACTGGCTCCTTCCCGATAGAGACATGTCCGAGACGGAAAACCGTACGCTGACTCAATTCCCCCCCCTGAGCGCCAAATCCCTCACCAACGGCTCGTTCACCGCCGATATCGCCGATTATATGGCGGATCAGTTCCCCGCACGGGATTTCTTCATCAACCTGAAAGCCGCATCCGAAACCGTATTGCTCCGCGGCGGCAATAACGGCGTGATCTTCGCTGCCGGCGACAACCTGATCACCCGCACCGATCTGCCCAACCTTGAAAATATGGAGAGCAACCTGCACTCCATGCAGATCTTCGCCGACTGGTGCAAAGGGAAAAATATCCCCACCACCGCCGCCATCACCGGCAGAAACGCCGATGTGATGGATCATACGCTTCCCGCCGCCTACGGCAGCTACTTCAGCGACCGGCTGTGGCAATCCTTTGCCGAAATGACCGCCGATGCCTCCTATCCGGTGCTGAATCTCAGAGATCCCCTGCGGGAGAAAGCCGCGCAGGGCGAATACGTCTACTACCGTACCGATCATCACTGGACAACCCTCGGTGCCTACTACGGCTACGCCGCCATCATGGATTCCATCGGCACGGAACCGTATCCCCTCACGGATTTTGAACGCCGCACCGTCAGCCTGTCCTTCCTCGGTACCACATGGTCCACCGCAGGAGCCGGGTGGATCAACGGGGATGAAATGGAATACTTCCGCTTCGCGGAGGATGACCAATTCACCACCACCGTCAAGGATGACGGAACCTCCTTCCCCGGGTTCTATGAGGAATCCTACCTGGCGAAAAAGGATAAATACTCCTCCTTCCTCTCCGGCAATCACGCCCTCGTCACCGTAACGCAGAATAATCCCACCGCTGACAGAGAAACACTGCTGCTCATCAAAGACAGCTTCGCCCACGCCGCCGCCCCCTTCCTCGCCAGACATTACGATCTGGTGATCGTGGATCTGCGGTATTATAAACAGCGCACCACCTCGCTGGTGGATGAATACGGCGTGGACCGGGTACTCTACCTGATGAATATCGACAGCCTCACCGGAAGCACCGTACTGAAAATGCTGGAAGCGGGAACAACGTAAATCCCGTCGGGTCACAGCCCCGATACCTCCCTGACATTCATTCACCGTATTCGCATAAATCCGCGGGGACCGGCGTCCCACGACGGTCCGTCTCCCCCATACTTCTTTTCACAGGAGTCCCCCATGCCAAAAAAAACCACTCCACAATACGATAACCAATCCATCACCATGCTCAAAGGCGCGGACCGCGTCAGAAAACGCCCCGCCGTCATCTTCGGATCGGACGGTCTGGAAGGCTGCGAGCATTCCTATTTTGAAATCCTCTCCAACGCCGTGGATGAAGCCCGCGAAGGCTACGGCTCGGAGATCATCACTACCGTCTACCGGGACCGCTCCATCCAGGTCGATGACTTCGGACGCGGCGTGCCCCTGGGATTCAATGAGGCGGAAGGCCGCTATAACTGGGAGCTGGTCTACTGCGAACTCTACGCCGGCGGTAAATACCAGAATAACGATGCCGGCGCCGCCTATGAATTCTCCCTCGGTCTGAACGGACTCGGCGCCTGCGCTACCCAGTACGCCAGTGAATTCATGGACGTCACCTCCTACTCCGGCGGAGTCGCTTCCTCCATCCACTTCAAAAAAGGCGAACCCGTCTCCGAACTCGAAACCGCACCCATCCCCAAAAAATCCCCCCGGACAGGTACCTCTGTCCGCTGGCGCCCCGATCTGGAAGTCTTCACCGATACGAATATCCCCAGAGACTTCTATACCGATACCCTCCACAAACAGGCAGTCGTCAATGCCGGCGTCCGTTTTATCCTCAAATTCGAGGAGGAGGACGGCACCTTCTCCGAATCCTCCTACCTCTACGAAAACGGTATCTCCGACTATATCCGCGAGCTGGCAGGCGATACCAATATCACCGAGCCGGTGCTGTGGAAACTGGAAACCAAAGGACGCGACCGGGACGATAAGGATGAATACCGCCTGAAAGCGGAAGTCGCATTCTGCGTCTCCACCAAGGTCAACGTGCTGGAATATTACCACAGCGGCTCGTTCCTTGAGCACGGCGGATCCCCCGAAAAAGCCGTCCGTACCGCCTTCACCTATGCGGTGGATAAAAAGCTGAAAGCCGCCGGCAAATATAATAAAAACGAATCCAAAATCACCTTCCAGGACGTGCAGGACTGCGTGATCGTGGTCACCAATTCCCAGTCCACCCTCACCTCCTACGCCAACCAGACGAAGAAGGCGATCACCAATACCTTCATCGCCGAGGCAATGACCCAGTTCATCAAGGATCAGCTGGAAATCTACTTCCTGGAGCATCCCGCCGAGACGGATAAGTTCATCTCCCAGGTTCTCATCAATAAACGCGCCCGCGAGAACGCCGAAAATACCCGCCTGAATCTGAAGAAGAAACTCTCCGGATCCGTGGACGGCGCATCCCGTGTGGAAAAATTCGTCCCCTGCCGCTCAAAAGATCCCGAACTGCGCGAGCTGTATATCGTGGAGGGTGACTCCGCACTCACGTCGGTCAAACTCTCCCGCAACGCCGAATTCCAGGCAGTGATCCCCGTCCGCGGCAAAACCCTGAACTGCCTGAAAGCAACCTACGACCGCATCTTCAAGAGCGAGATCATCGTAGATCTTCTGAAAGTCATCGGATGCGGCGTGGAAATCCGGGGCAAGAAGACCGACGCCGCCCCCTTCAGTCTCGAAAGCCTCCGCTGGTCGAAGATCATCTTCTGTACGGATGCGGACGAGGACGGATTCCAGATCCGCACGCTGCTTCTTACGATCTTCTACCGCCTGCTGCCCACGCTGATTCAGGAGGGAAAGATCTACATCGCCGAATCCCCCCTGTTTGAGATCACCGTAAAGGGACAGGAAGAGGAGCTGTATGCCTACAGCCAGGCGGAAAAGGATGAGATCACGACGGAGCTGGATAAAGCGGGGAAGAAATACACGCTTCAGCGATCCAAAGGTCTGGGCGAGAACTCGCCGCAGATGATGGCAAAGACCACCATGAATCCGGCGACCCGCCGCCTGATCCGGGTCAACCCGGCGGATGCCGAAGCCACCGCGACCATATTCGAAACTCTCCTCGGAGACGACATCGCCGCGCGCAAGGAATTCATCCGCGCCTACGGCAGTCAGTACTGGGAAGAGGCGGATATCTGAGGTCTGCATATTTTCTGTACCCTTCCGAGCCTGCTGCGCGGACAAAGTCCGCGCAGCAGGCTCGATTAACTTACACCCATCCAATTCTTAATAATGCCCCCGCCCTCTTTACAAATCTCCCTTTTTATGCTATACTGTATCCATAATGCCGCCGGCTTCGGCGCCGGTATCCGGGAGACTCCCATGTCCACCATTCTCACCTATATCCTGATCACCTTCGCCTGCCTTCTGCGTACCTGCGCCGCAGGCTTTTCCTATATCCCCATCCTGGATGACTCCATCCAGCTCATCAGCCTCCCATCCTCACAGAATTATGCCGCACTCATTGAACAGCAGGGGCTTCTGGCAACCCGTCCCCTTGCCGGGCTGTCCGATCTCTACTTCACCGGACGGTTCAGCAATCTCTTCATCCCCGCACTCCTCTACAGCGCGCTGTTCGGCGTCGCCGGTGTTCTGTTCTATCACCTTTTCCATCGGTATTTCCATACGGGACATGCCTTTACCGTGCTGTTTTCCCTGCTTCCGCTGGGCGTGGAGGGCACCTATTGGCTCGCCGCCTCCACCCGCATCGTCCCCGGACTGCTCTTTACCGCACTCGCCGCACTCGTCCTCGACGATTTCATAAACCGCGGCGGATTCTGGCGCGTGCTCCTCTTCGCCCCCCTCTCCCTCCTCTCCTTCAGCTTTTATGAGCAGATCCTCGCACTCTCCCTGACTCTCTCCGCCCTGCAGTTCCTCGCCTATGTGCGTCATAATAAACGGGCATTCGCCGCCTTCATCGCCCTTCTTATGGCGGCTGCCTATTTTGCATTCACCGCCCAGTTTGCCTCCAAGGGCACCGTCGGCTCCCGAATGGAGCTGGCTTTTCCCACCACATTTGCCTATTATACGAAATATTTCCTCCCGGAGCTCCTCCGCCAGATCGGCGCCGCCTTTCTGAAAGGCGGATCGCTGACCCTCTTCCGCGGCTTCGTCCGGGGCATCCTCTCCTCCGCCTCCGCGGGCGGCGTGCTGTATCTGATCCTGTCCGCCGCGGCGGGCACGGCTCTGTTTATCCTCCTCCGTCCCGCATCCAAAACCGCGGTGACCCCCCTGCGTCCCGTCGCCTATCCCCTCATCTGGGGCGTTCTTCTGGCGCTGGCGCCCATCTCCCCCTATTTCGTCATCGCCAATCCATGGTTTTCCATGCGTGCCTGCGTCCCCGCCTTTGTGGGCATCGGACTGATCCTCGACCTCGCCTGCCGGGCACTGTTCCGCCGGGAAATGCTCTATAACGGCGTCTGCGCAGTGATGTGCACCGTTTTCCTGATCGCCGGCGCCTCGGAAGTGCGGGATTATCAGGAAACCGCCCGCATGGATCAGACCGTCGCGGAGGAAATTCTCGCCCACGCCGATCAGATGAGCGGACGCGTGGGTCTCCTGTGTGTCGAGGAATTCCCCCTGGCACAGCAGAATTATGCCTATCACGAACACATTGCCTCCGCCGGCGCCTCGGAATGGGCGCTGTACGGAAAAATCGTCGCCGTATGCCGGCATGAGCTGGATTTTGCCCCCGTACCGCTGGCAACAAAGGGATTCAGCTTCTACCGCGGCTGGAACCGGGATATCAAACGCATCTCCGGATTTGATCAGGTGTGGGCGTGGAACGCCGATTCCTCCGCCCTCGTGCAGCTGGATGTCCGCATGACGGGCACCCACGACGCGGATCTGTATCTGCCCGACGGCACGCTCTTCGCCCGGATCTGGGAAGAACCCGATGAGATCGGCTACGTCCAAATACTGCCATAAAAATGGAGGTGTTGCATTTAACAAATGCAACACCTCCGCGAGTTTTCCTTGACCGTTTACACGGTCATTTTTGCCCGTTCACGGGCAAAAACCGGAAATGCTCGCCACAAATTCCTACGGAATTTCCCGTAATGTCCCCATTTCATGGGGACATTACGGGTGGGCTGTTGCAAATATGGGGATAATTCCCATATTTGCAACAGCCCCGGCTTTTTGCTTTCTTATTCGCCCTTGAAGGTCTTGATGATATCCGCAAGGCTCTTCTCAGCGGCAGGCATACGGCTGGTTACGAGAGATACGTAATCATTGTTGTTGCCGGACAGAAGAGTACGGTAAACCTGACCGAGATTGTTCAGTGCAAAGTTGTACGCATAGATGAAGTTGGTGGTCATGCTGTCGCGCATCAGATCAATGATCTGAGAGGAGATATCATCGCGGGCATATTTCAGCTTCAGCGCGGATTCATACCACGCGGGGGTAACGGTACGGTAGGATTCAGCGGAGAATGCTTCCAGAATCGCACCGGTAACGTCGATCATGTCGGAGGATACGGGAACGCAGCTCAGCTGTGCAGTGTCGTGTACGAGAGACTTGTACCACTCCTGCTTTTCATTGATCTTCGGGAAGGGAAGGAAACCGTAATCGCTTTCCATATCGCGGAGATTGTTTGCCTGGGACAGCATACCGGTAATAAAGAGTACGGTGTCAGCCTTGAATTTGGCAAAGTGGTTGGCATCGCTGCCGGACTCGGTGTTGACACCCGCTTCGTGGAAGAAGCTGTTCAGCTTTTCCGCCAGAATAACTGCTTCGTCGCTGATCATCTTCAGCTCGATAAAGCCGTCCTTGTCACGCTGTGTGAACACAACGTCGCTGTTGTATACGAACGCATCGGTGGAGGCGTACAGCTTGTTGCAGTAGAAGCCCAGCTGGTCGTCCTTATCCGAAACGCCGTCACCGTTCAGATCCTTGTAGGTATCCTTGACCATCTTCTGCATGTCTTCCAGCATCCACTTGCCGTCCAGAACCTTCTTGTACAGCTCGTTGGGATCGCCGTAGAGATCTTCGTACAGCTTCTTATTGAAGAAGTTGGTACGGATGTAGGAAATAGCATGCGTATTGAAATCGCTGACCAGGATGTAACGGTAATCGGAACCCAGAGCCAGCTCGTTCATGTAGTCATTTATCCACCAGGGCTGATCGAAATCGATGTGCTTCAGTTCAAAGGCGTTGACAAACATCTTCTGAGGAACCAGCTGGGGCATGGAGGTCTGCATACCCATGATCAGATCATAGGTAGGATCCCCCGCCAGAATCAGCGCGGAAACCTTGGTGTGGTTATCCTTGTAAGTGTCCGCATTGCCGACAGGATCCATCTTGAAGCTCAGGCGCTCCTGCACCTTCAGGTTGCGCTCCCATACAGCATCGTTGACGATATCGCCTTCTTTTTCCTCATTGCCTGCTACGTACGAATCGTTCGCGCTGGTGGTGGAAACGTAGATCGTCCAGGTCTTTCCGCCAAAATTCAGATCATTGGGCAGGCTGTCCTTGATCTCGTGACGCTCCGTCTCGCGGGGCTCGGTTTCGGCTGTGGTCGTGTCTTCTGCCGCAACAGAGGTGTCAGGCGTGTCCGCAGAATTATCGGAGCACGCGGCAAGCGCAGGTACAAGCATCAGAGATGCCAGCAGCGCCGCAAGGGTTCTTTTTGCATGCATCATGTCATTTCTCCTTAAAGATAATTTTCACATAGTAATTATAGCACTTTGCCCTGTAAATGTCAACCGCAATAACACCGATTTTCCTGCCGGGTTCTCTCCCCTTACTTTACCAAAACAGTTGTTCGATTTCTCTTTACTTTTTAAATAATTTGTGCTATACTGTACTATATCCGCGGTGATCTGCCGCAGTTTCACGGAGGCACATCCATGCCCGATACCTTCCTCCTCAAATCCGATTATACCCCCACCGGCGACCAGCCTCAGGCAATCGATGCCCTTGTCAGCGGCGTCCAGTCCGGCATGAAAATGCAGACGCTGCTGGGCGTCACCGGCTCCGGTAAAACCTTCACCATGGCGAACGTCATCGCCCGGCTGAACCGCCCGACCCTCGTCCTCGCCCATAATAAAACCCTTGCTGCCCAGCTCTGTACCGAGCTCAGAGAATTCTTCCCGGAAAATGCCGTGGAGTATTTCGTGTCCTACTACGATTACTACCAGCCCGAAGCCTACGTCCCCGGCAAGGATATGTATATCGAAAAAGACGCCCTCGTCAATGACGAGATCGATAAACTGCGCCACAGCGCCACTTCCGCCCTCTTCGAGAGGCGCGACGTTATCGTTGTCGCCTCCGTCTCCTGTATCTATGCCCTCGGATCCCCCGAGGAGTATAAAGCACAGGTCACCTCCCTCCGTCCCGGCATGGAAATCTCCCGGGAAGAGCTGATCGATCACCTGATCTCCATCCAGTACGACCGCAACGATATGAACTTCGCCCGCGATAAATTCCGCGTCCGGGGCGATACCGTGGAAATTTTTCCCTCCAATTCCTCCGATAAAGCCCTCCGCGTGGAATTCTTCGGCGATGAGATCGACCGCGTCACGGAGATCAATCCCCTGACTGGCGCATCCCTCCGGGATCTCACCTACGCCGCCGTCTATCCCGCCAACCACTACGTCATCGCCCCCGAATCCAGAGAGCCGGCGTTCGCCCGTATCGAGGAAGAGCTGGCAGAGCGCGTGGCGTGGTTCAAAAGCCAGGATAAACTGCTGGAAGCCCAGCGCATCGAGGAACGCACCAAATACGATCTGGAAATGCTCCGGGAGATCGGCTACTGCTCCGGCATCGAGAACTATTCCGGCATCTTCGAAGGACGCGAACGGGGCGAAACGCCCCATACCCTCATGGATTATTTCCCCGAGGATTTTCTGCTCTTCATCGATGAATCCCACGCCACCCTGCCGCAGGTCCGCGGCATGAGCGGCGGCGACCGTGCCCGCAAGCAGAATCTGGTGGAGTACGGCTTCCGCCTGCCCTCCGCCTTCGATAACCGTCCCCTCCGCTTTGAGGAATTTGAGAAGAAGATGCATCAGACCATCTGCCTCTCCGCCACCCCCGCCGATTACGAGCGGGATCACTCCGAGCAGATCGTGGAACAGCTGATCCGCCCCACAGGCCTTCTCGATCCCGAAGTGGAGATCCGTCCCGTGGAGACACAGATCGACGATCTCTGCGGCGAGATCAGAGAGCGCACCGCCAGAGGCGAGCGTGTGCTGGTCACCACCCTCACTAAAAAAATGGCGGAAGACCTGAGTGAATATCTGGACGAACAGGGCATCCGCGTCAAATATATCCACCATAACGTGGAAACCATGGAGCGCATGGAACTGCTGCGGGATCTGCGTACCGGTATGTACGACGTTCTCGTGGGCATCAACCTCCTCAGAGAAGGCATCGATCTGCCGGAAGTCACCCTCGTCGCCATTCTGGACGCGGATAAAGAGGGACTCCTCCGCTCGGAAACCTCCCTGATCCAGACCATCGGACGCGCCGCCCGCAACGCGAACGGTAAAGTCATCCTCTACGCGGATGTGATGACCCGCTCCATCAAAGCGGCAGTCTATGAAACGGAACGCCGCCGCCGGATCCAGAAAAAGTATAACGAAGAACACGGCATCACACCGAAAACGGTGCAGAAAGGCATCCGCGAGCTGATCGCCATCGGCACGTCGGAGGAGAATAAGAAGAAACTGGATAAGCGCAAAGCCCGCCGCGATGTCCTGCAGTCCGCCGCCGACCGCGAAAAGCAGATCGAGGAGCTGACAGCAGAGATGAAGAAAGCCGCCAAGGAGCTGCGATTTGAGGAAGCCGCTTACCTGCGGGATAAGATCAAGGAATTGCAGAAAGCGTGATTATTTTGGCTTTTCCA
>SVTS01000055.1 GCA_015063645.1 Oscillospiraceae bacterium
GAGAGCGGTTACAGCCGATGCGGGGATGGTGGCAACGTACAGATCGTTCATTACGTGGGGCATTACCTGAGCCTGGAAGGCGGCATCCCCTGCCTTGCGGTAGTACAGCGTAACGGAGGTGATGCCAATGTTGTCGGTCGCTGTGGCGGAAACGGTAATCTGACTGTTCATTTTTGCCGAGGAAACGGGAGTGTGCTTCAGGGTAGGACTGATGTTGTCGATGGGTGCGGCGGAAGCGGTATTGGATACGTTCTCCTCTTCGTTACCATCGGTATTGACTACTTTGAAGTAGTAGTAGTACGTCACGCCCGGCTGTACGTCGGTATCTTCGTATTCCGTTCCAATGAGGATGGAAACGTTCAGCTTCTTAAAGCCGGAGTTGGGAGAGGTGGAGCGGTAGATGTTGTAGCCTGCCAGCACGTCATAGTCGTTCTGTGCCCAGCTGAGGAATACCTTGTTCGTGCCGCCCTGTGCGCTCAGAAGCATGGCCTGCGCACCGATGGAGGAAATGTTGAACTGGAAGCGGAGGATATCCTCGCCGCACTCCAGCCAGTGGTCATCCGCCGCACGACCACCCACGGTACGGAAGTACATGGTGCCGCCCGTCATAATGGGGGAAATGAAGGTGGTGCCGACCCACTCACGGGGAGAGACAAAGGCGCCGCTGACCGCGTAGTCGGTGTAGGGCGTGTCACCGCCGTAGGTGATGAGAGGCTGCTCGGTCATGTCCATGTCGCGGTTGAAGAGAACGTGCACGCTGTACGTCTGACCGGGCTGTGCATTTGACACGATGTTGCCGTCGCGGTCGGTGAGATAGACGGAGGTGACGAAGGGATAAATCTCGGACAGGCTGGGGCTGGAAAGCGTCAGAATGGGATCGTGGATGATGTCCTGATAGGTGCCCAGGAAATCGTCTGCGTCGGTGATCATCTGGTCGATGAGCATCGGATTTTCGGTGCCCCAGTAGTTGTTGGCGGCGTAATGTGGTGCATACTTCCCATAATAACTATGTTCTAATACAGAGCTTGCAATAAACTTTGCCCATGTATCCGGAGCGGTATTGAGCAGAGGGTTCAGCAGAGCATTATTGACAGTCACTCTTTCTGTCGGATCCGTTTTCATATATGCATCAATAAATCCGTTATAATCGAATACGGCTATACCGGCAAGAATTTCCTCATTTGTAAGTGACGCAGGTACTTCAAGAACTGCATATTTGTAAGATAAAAAGCTTTTTCTAGTAACATAGTATTCATATGTGCCATTCACAGATCTTCTGTCTATACCTGCAAAATTACCTCCAGTTCCTTCAATGTTTATTACATGCGGATTACCGTCATCCCATTCGAATTTTCCGGAAATACTATTATATCTGTATCCGATACAATAACTAACACCCATAGCGCCGGAATAAAAGGCATCGCTCACGACATATTTTTCTTCCTCCGCATTGTTGATGCTCAGCATTGTGCCGCCCAGCGATCTTGCAAGTGCGGCACAAACCTCGTATCTTGCCGCATCAGTTCCGTTATACGCACCGGTTAATTCCACACAGACATACTTGCTGCTGCCGAATTGTCCTTTTACATAGGCGCTGGCACCGGTATTTGAATAAGGTTGATTCACCCAGGCGGCGACACCTCCCTGTGAGTTGAGAAAAACATTGTTTGTGGCGAAAAAGTTGCTGGGATCATCGTCCATACGCATATTACAGGAGTTGAATAAGCAGTTCTGTATTAGAGAGGTACGAATGCTTGGTTCATGATGATAACGAGATCCATAGTAATTATATAATTGTGTGTTTGTCAAGTTCGTGACGTTCATCCCCTCTGAGCGTGCGTCACCAACTACAGCGTTGTATGTATCAACATATCTGCCGTATATAGTTTCATGGTTCTGTACAAGTACACAATGATCAATGGAATCAATACTGTATCCACTTAAAGAATAATCATTGGGGACCGTGCCCAAAAGCGGATTGATTACCTTGCAGTATTGCAGTTTTATTTCGCTGGTGTTGCTATTCTTTTCTCTGTATATATTTACCGCATATTTTTCGAATCCCTTTCCGGGGAACATTTCAATGGGCTCTTCCTCCGTACCAATGGCATCGAATATACCATCGCATCTTATTACGGGCACCGTCTTTCCGCCATATGCATTTTCGTAATCGGAGGAATAGAACTGAATCTTCGTACCCGGCTCAACCGTCAGCGTGATGCCCTCGGGAATATATATGGAGTTCTCCACGATCCACAGATAATCATTCGTCCATGTAGTATCTTCGGAAATCGTACCCTTTACCCCTCGTCCCGCCTGTACGCGGAAGGTGTGGGAGGCTTCGGTGGTGTACGCGGCAGGATCCGAAGAATCAAAACCGTTGGTGGTGGTCACGGTCAGGTTGATGCAGATCTCCGCATCGTGGGGCGTATTGGGCGCGACAACAAAGCGGATGGGGTTGCCGACCGCTTCCAGATAGCTGTCGTTGTACACAAATCCGTTGTTCACTTCCTCAAACGTACCCGCCGGCTGCAGGGTCACGGTATCGGTGAGGAACGTGATATAGGGGTTCGGCACGCCGCCGACGGAGATTGCGTCCGCCTTGACGGTAATGGCACCGGTCAGTCCCCACTGGTTGCGCACCAGCACGCCCAGATCAACCGTTTCGCCCACGTCGATGATGGCATCCCCGTCGTTGGGCGTTCCGGTCAGCACGTTATCCATGAGGAACGTATCCTTGACAGTGATGTTGGGCTTGGGCAGATTCTTCACGCTGTCGTACACGTTCAGCGCGGGGTAGTTGTAGGATATATCCTTCATGGGTGCCAGGAAATACGTGCTGTCCTCCGTAGCAGAGGAAAGCTGACCCATGATAAAGCGGGAGGAGTACAGAGCGCGGTCGCTGTAGTGACTGCGGAGAATGGCCGCCGCCGCCGAGACAAAGGGTGCCGCCATGGACGTACCGTTCCACTCCGCATAGCGGTTGCCCGGCAGGGTGGAGTGAATATTCACGCCGGGTGCGGTCAGCTCATACTCCGCGTTGGCGTTGGGCTTGTAGTCCCAGTTGGAGAATTCGGCAAGGCTGCCGCTTTCATCCGTTGCCATAACGCCCAGCACGTAGGTGTACGCAGCGGGGTATGTATCGATACACTTGGGATAGAGGGCAGGATCCGCATCGGTCGTCGGCAGACCGTCGTTGCCCGCGGAAGCTACCAGCACGCAGGAGGAGAACGCATTCTCCAGCGCCTGCTCCACCAGATACGACTTATCCGCGCCGCCGAAGGACATATTGATGACATCCGCGCCCATCATCCAGGCGTAGGTGATCGCTTTGGCAATATCGGTGGTGGCGAAGGAACCGGTGGACTGTCCGGCCTTGATGGCCATGATCTTTGCGCCGTATGCCAGACCGACGCCGCCCTTGTTGTTGGCCGACATGGCGATAATACCGGCAACGTGAGTACCGTGGCCGTTATCATCCATGGGATTGCCCGCCTGCTCGCCGTATGCGGTGACGTTGACGCCGTAGACGTCGTCGATATAGCCGTTGCCGTCATCGTCCACGCCGGCAGTGCCGTACATTTCCGCCGTATTCACCCACATGGAAGGCACAAGATCCTCGTGGGTATAATCCACACCCGTGTCGATTACAGCAACAACCGTACCGTAGCCGGGGGCATAGTTGTGACCGAAATCTTTCCACCAGTACTGATTCTCATGCTTGTGGAGCTGCTGATACGCCCATCCTTTTTTCTTTTCTGCTTCGGTGGGCTCACCGTAGCTGTCGGCGGTATAGATATACTCCGGCTCGGCGAAAGCGACACCGTCCAAGGCGGCTATGGCATCAACGGCGGTGGGTACGTCGCCGTTGACTTTTGCGCTGTACCAGATTTCCTTCTGCGAGCCGATACCGACAGCTTCACCATTCTCCGTAAAGAGAGGCTCGATATCTGTGATACCAAGTGCCGCCAGGGTATCGGCAAGAGCGGTCAGTGTTTGCGCATTTTTCAGTGCAAAAAGGACACTTCCCTGCACATACGCCTCTTCCAGGGGTTCCGCAGTTTCAACAGCGGGAACAGCTGCAGTCTCTTCAGCAAACACAAAAGGAATGCTTGTCAGACATATACACAGGGCGAGCAGAAAGCTGAGTATACGTTTCATGGTAATTCTCCTTTATGAATAGACAAAGTGGGTTATGGATTCTGCGCTTGTATGTAATGGATATAGCGGACGGCGATGGTGGTAATCTGGGCACGAGTGATGGCTCCCTGCGGTACCAGATGTGTGGCATCCATTCCGACAATGATTCCTTGGGATACCGCCCAGTTCATGGCAGAAAGGGCAAAATCAGAAACAGCATCGGCATCCTCATATGGATGCAATATGTATTCAGCCTTCGGGCGTCCCGCGTAGCGGTACAGAATGGCAATTACCTGTTCTCGATTTATAATTTCATGGGGCTTAAAGTGTACCGTAGTTTCTTCGTCTGTATAGCCGTTTTCATGTGCCCATACGGCAGCATGATAATACCAATCTTCGTATCCGACATCGGCAAACGGGGAGTCGCCGGAGGGCATCGGCTTATCGGACAAATTCCAGAGTATTGTGAAAATCTCGGCACGTGTCATATCGGTATCCGGATGAAACGTTCCGTCCGGATAGCCGTTAATTACGCTGCGGGCAGCGGCTTCTTCTATGTAATCCTTTGCCCAATGAGACTCGCTGACATCCGTAAAGGAAACGATCGGTTTCATCAACTCATCCTGAAATGCCGGAGGGAGAACAGGTTTTCGCGTTTCTTCGGGGACAGTGGGTGTTGTGTCCGGTGCCGTATCCCACCACGGAAGGATCGTCTCACCCAAAAACGGGGGATACACTGTAGGAATATCCTGCGGCAAATCGGAAGATGTTCCGCCGCCCGACGGATTGTTGGGAGTAGGTGGTGTCGTAGAACTGCCGTCCGACGGATTGTTCGGGATAACTCCATCGTTTGGTTTGTTGTCCACATAATTATTTTTAGTCACGATATCACAGGATACGTCTTCGCCATGTTCGTTTCGAATTTCCGTAAGCTTGAAAGAGAAATTGGGTTCTCCGCTTTGAGGTTTATCAAAAACAAATGTTACCAATTTTCCGTTTTGGTTTATATTTCTGGTACTGGCAGCCACAAGAATTGCCCTGGCCTGCGTTCCTGCGGCATGGGGATTCGTAACGCTGAGCATTCCACTAACCATTTCTCCCGGAATTACCTTGACACATTGTACTACATCATGATCGTAAGACAGTTCTGCCTGAACAGAAGCAAAACCGGGATTTGCCTCCAGGGATACCGTTACATAATATTGATCGCCTATCAGAACATTCTTCGCCGGAATGTCTACTGTTATTGCTGCAGAAGATGCCTGCACATTGATTGTAAGAATAGTCAAAAGAAAGAGTATAAAAATAATTTTTTTCATCACACAGCCTCCTGTACTTTATGATCTGCAATGTATTTTCAATTGTTGCGAAAAAATATTCTGAGAGAAACAGCTATAGTTTCCCATATGTTATTATAGCACAATTTATTTTATTTGCAATATATGTTCCACTGAATAATGTGAGTTACCTGTACATTAATGCGCGCATACGCCGTGAATAGCACTGCGAGAGGGATGGTATAAAAAATGTCGAATAGTTAGGGATAAAACAGCATTCTTACGGTTGGGGCAAATGCTTGCCATATTGACCTTTTTTCCACAAACCACGGTGGTTGTTGACCTTTTTGTTGACCTAATTGCTTTTACTGTGTTGTCAGGATAAAAGAAAAAAGCCTTGAAACCTAATGATTTCAAGACCTTCTTTTGGTGGAGACAACTGGAATCGAACCAGTGACCCCTTGCATGTCAAGCCCGCCTGACGGCGTAAAACACTTGATTTTCCTTGATTTCGGTATGCTCTATTGAGAAGTACCAAGAGAGGGAAAATAATAGCGCGGAACACGTGCCCAGCCTATTAATTTTGTTGCAAATAATATTGAGGTTTTGTTATTTAACGTGTCTTTTAGCTTCTTTCATTTAGCCAGAGTTCTACTCTTGATTTCACAATTTGATTACATTCTTCTGCAGTTCTTACCCCATGTAGATAAGCATCGATTTCTTCTTTGAAGATTGCGGTGATTTTTTCCGGAAGTCGCTCACAAAGAGGTATTCCTGTTTGATTATCGATATAATTTAAGAAATCGTCCGCATTCTCCTCCGTGAAAAAATCCACTCTCCCTGGCTTTTTTAATTTGTCAGCAGTGATCGGAAGAAAAGGATTTGTTTCGCTCGAGGTGGTCCCACCAGAAAAATATGAAATTATTGTTTTATCAATATGTGCATCAATTTCAGTTTTTAGATCGGTTTTTAAAATGGGAAGATTTATTGCGCTGAAATTCATACAACAATTTTTTACAACATTCCACGATTCTTCCGGATACGCAGTGAATGAGGTGATAATATAAGATGGACCTGTATTCACTGTTGCCCGGCTGGTATCTCCGTAAGGATAACCAATAAGTACAACATCTTCTGTGTCAAAAAGAGCGTATACTCCCATCCAATCCGAAACACTGCTTATTGAATATGGAGTGACGGCAACTTCTCCATTTTCTCGTTTCAGAAATTCTTTGTATTTTTTTGCTTCAATATCGCTGGCTGAAAGTTGGGGTTCTTCGGAATATAACGGCAAATTCTTGATAAGAGAAAGCCACTCGGCAAAGGCTTCCGCCTCAAAATTCCCGTCTTTAACAAAAATTCCATATCCTTGATCTCCTAAAATCACTTCTTCAAGATTATGAACAGTCATATTGTCTGTGAATGTAAAATCTTCTTGCAGAGAAAGTGCGAATGATATCATCTCTTCTGAAGACCATGATGTGTAGTTCCCCAAAACTGAAGCATTTCCTACAAGAGTATCCACAGAAAAATATGGAGTAATCCCCCAAAGATGCCCATTCAATTCATAGGCGCATAAATACGCACCAAGAAAATCAGTCCGAGCATAACTATTATCATTGTCAATGAAATTGTACAGATCGTAATATTGTTCCTCCCGAAGTATGTGATCAACTACACTGGCACTGCTATGAGCATATATGATATCAGGTCGATAATTATTAACAGTAATATCAAAATAAAGTTGATCTCTTCCGGCAAGTGGATTGCTTGCAGTTACATATTCAGAGTAATCGGTAATATTCACACGTATATCCGGATTTGTCCTGTTAAAGTGATTCACTGAGTCAGTCAATTCATAAGACACAGAAACAGCGGCCAGTTCGATTGTACGGATCTGTGACGGATCAATATCCGGAGCTTTTTCAAATGCGGAAAAGTACAAAGACGATCCTCCGTATTGCCGTTCAATAGCAAAAAGCTTTTCATTGGATATAAGTTTTAAGATATCGATGTCAAAAAAATCAACTCCTGAATTGGGAAAACTCATTATTTGAGAACTGTTTCCATCAGAATACGTATAAAGTCCATCGGGTATTGTATAGTATAAGAGTCCATCCTCTGAAAAGAATGCTTGACCTATATGTTGATCGTGTACAGAAATGCCTGTCGAAAGGGATTTTCTGTCTAAATCAATAGGGAATAATTTCTGACCTTTTCCAAAATCTGCGAGAATATGAAAGATTCCTTCAGGTGACACACACAGATCATCCGGAGGCAGAGGACAGTTTATGCTGCAGAGTAAATTATAGTTGTTGTCAAGCACAAGAATTTCAGAATAGGTATAAAGACAAATTAAGTCTTTTGAAGTAATAAGCGTATCTATGTAAATGTAATCAGTAAACATCGCATCGATAGAAGGAGAGTACTTTTTGCTTTTCGTATTTACATCATATTGGAATATATAATGGGAACTTTTTTCACCTTCATACAGGCATACCCCAACCGTCAGTACTCCGTTATCAATAATACCGCCTTCAAGGACCGGGGAATTGGAGGAATCAGTAAAAATGTCATCCACGGATACTGTATTTCCATCTGTGTCGGATGTGATAAGATAATAGCTTGTAATATTTTCAAACCCTTCCGGTGTTGGGTGCCGTGTGGTTTGAGTACCTACCCACATAATTTGGTTTTCTTCCAAATAGATATACGGATCCACAAAAGGATGGATAACATACTCGGTTGGCATGGTGACAGAAGAAGCAGTAAATCTATGAGTAAGTGTCTCTGTGTACTGAATCTTGATTTCATCTTCCGTATCAATAGGTGAACATGAAACCGTAAATATCAAAGAAAACAGTAAAACAAGAAATAATCGAATCCACATGCTTGCTCCTTTATTATAGTTTATTCCTTTTTCCGCAAACTGAAACCTGTTGACTCTTTGTTGAACTTTTCGTGTTTATCGGTTCATAGAAAGCCGGGAAAATAGCAAAAAACCCGTGAATGTTTTCACAGGCTTTTTTCGATATTTGGTGGAGACAACTGGAATCGAACCAGTGACCCCTTGCATGTCAAGCAAGTACTCTAACCAGCTGAGCTATGCCTCCATCGCTTCACGCTCGATTATTATAACACAGCGGGGGAGATTTGTCAAGACGATACTGAAAGATTTTTTGTCAAAAAACTATCCTCAAAATTTTGAATAAAGAATTGAATGGGGGCCTTTCTCAAAAAGCCCCCATTAACACTGCAAAAACGATTATAAAATAAAGTTTCCCACGCGTCGCTCTTATTCCTCTGCCTTGAAGAAGAACTCGTTCAGCTCGTTAATGCGCTGCTGGTCTGTGTTTTTCATGCTTTCGTAGGTCGAAACGATGTTGGCATTGGAGTTGGCGGCTGCGAAAATTTGATCCTGAATCAGCTGGATGCGGCAGTTGGTTGCTGCATACAGATAGCCGCCTGCCAGCAGTCTGTTGTTGAAGATGATATCCAGCATCTCAACGGAATCCTTGTCAGTGGCGTAGCGTTCTTTCATGACGGTTTCGGTATAAGCGGGCTGTACGCGGCGGTACCCCTCCGCGCTCATTGCCTCCACGATCATACCGGTGCGGTCCATATTGTTGTTCGTGATCGGGATAACCACAGGATTATCACCGGAGCCGGCATAGTAACTTTCCTGCGACTCTTCCACCTTGGGCATCGGGAGGATGCCGAATTCCACGTCAGATTCCATACAACTCTCGGTCATAACACCAAGGGAATGGCACGCCATGAGGACGTTCCCTCTCGCGAACATACCGCCGCATCCGTCGTCACGCACCTGCGAATGGCTGGACTTGTACCATACGCCAGGCGTACCACCGAATACCCACTTATTCAGATTCTCAACCACACCGATATTGCGCTCGTTCGAGAAGCAGTTGTAGATTTTGCCGCTGTCATCCCGGGCATAAATATCCACACCGAAAGATTCCAGCCAGCAGTAGGTCTTACCGGTGATGGCAAAGCCGTAGCGGTCGCCGGCACTGCGCGCGCCATCGTTATCCAGATCGGAGTAGATATCCTTGGTCATCGTCATGAGATCGTCGAAGTACCAGGTACCCGCACGGACATCGTCATAGGGGAACTGGATACCCATATCGCGCATCATGCCCTTGTTGAAGAAGATGGCACGGGTGCTGTACAGACCGTAATACGACATGGAATTGGCAATGCCGTACATTTTTCCGTTTACGGTGAGCGCCGAGGTCGTATGTACGGGCCACCAGGGCTTTGTGAGATCAATGTGCTCCAGATCGTGTACATTGCGCAGAACACCCTGCAGCATGGCATTTGTGCTCTGTGCGTCGTGCATGGTGACAATATCATAAACATCGTCGCCTGCCTGTGCATTGGCAATGATCGCGTTTACACTCTGAAAGTTGGTTCCGGCAACCGGAGTCTTGGCAAACTTCACACCGAAACGCTCGGACACAGCCATATTGGCGTTGTAAATGGCATCGTTCAGCGTTTCCCCCGTCTGCTCGGGACGAACCAGATACGCATACCACTGCGCTTCCGTCTCGGACGCACCAATGCGGAAGGTGTAATTGTCGTAATTGACGTCGTTCGGCAGATTGTCCGCCAGCGGATCGGCGGTGGTCTCTTCTGCTGCGGAAGTGGTCTCGGCGGCAGAGGTATCGGAGGGAGCGGAAGTGGTCTCACCGCCCTCGGCGGGAGAATCGGAACAGGATGCAAGCGGAGCGGCAAGCATCAGAGCGGCAAGCAAAACTGCCAGAGTATGTTTCGCAGTATACATAATGTGTCACCTCATCAGATCTTTTTCTTAATTAGTCCATAACATAGCCATACTTAAGAGACTGCCGTACAGTTACAGATGGCTGTATATTTTTTACATTATACCACAATTACATACCGCAAAGTTTGCATTTCCGCCGTGTTTTTGCAAAATTTGTTTGCATATTGACCGATCATCTGCAAACATTATCACTTCGATCCGTCTCTCTTATCCCGTAACTGCTGTCTTTGCCGTTTTCTTATACTGCGAATTGATCCAGTACATCGCCTGCTCCATGTCGATGGTATGACCGCCGTCGAAGATATCGAGGAACACACGGGATTTCGGATATTTCTCCATGATCATCCCGAACAGCTCCAGCGAGTGGCTGACGGGCACCGAGGAATCGTACTTGCCGTGGAAAATCTTCACGTTCGCCCGGGCAATGCTGTCGATATAGCTGACGGGAGAGCGCTTCATCATCTCCTCCTCGCTTTCCGAGCAGCAGACCAGTACGTCCGGACGGTAGCCGGCGTTCTGCTCAGACCATTTTTTCAGATCCGTGATCGGCACGAACGCGCCGATGACCTCAAACACCTCCGGGCAGTAGCCTGCCATCATCAATGCCATATGCCCGCCGCCGCTTCCGCCGAGGAGGAAAACGTGGTCAGGATCTGCATTCCCCTCGCGGATCGCCCAGTCGATGGCGTCTTTGATATCCTGCATGGCGGCAACGGATGCGCACGCCTCGGTACAGTGGGGATTGGCAGCCTTATTTCTGCCGCGGAATTCGGGGAGGAGCAGATTGTAGTCGTACTTTTCCGCCACGGGAAGCATGTTGCCGATCTGGTTGAAGCGGTCATAGCTCCATGTGTGCAGACCCACAAGAAGCGGTCGTTTCTCCGCCGAGGCGGATTTGTAGTACAGAGACGGCTGCTCGGTGCCGTCATAGGTGGATCTGATCAGAATTTCCTGCTGAGTCATAGTGGTCTCTCCTTTTATTTTATATGTGCGTGAGGATCACATCCCGGCGCGGCGGATAGCCTCTGCAACCTGACGGGCACAGGCTTCGCTTCCGGCGGGTGTCAGATGTACTTTATCATCCTCACGGATAAATTCCATTGCACGCGGTTCTACCAGTGCATGCAGATCGTTGATGAGAATACCGCGTTTTTCAAGCTCCGGCACCACAGCTTCGTTGTAGCGGCGGATAGCACCGTTGCGGTCATACCACCATTCGGTATCAGCGCGCACCGGGGTGGTGGTGGCAAAAATAACGTGGGGCGCGATCTTCTGCAGTCTGTCCGCTACGCGGAGAATATTCTCGGTATATTCCTCAAGGGAGGTGAACAGTATCCCCTCGTGGAACGGATCATAGGTATCCCACAGACCGTTGTTCCAGTGGATAACGTCCGCGCCGGCGATTTCCTCGCGGCGATCAAACAGCATCCGCAGGGTGTACTTTACGTAGCGGCAGTTTTCACTCGGCTGATACACCGTATAGTCATCGGCAAGAAGCTCTGCCGTACGGTTTCCGTAACCGCACCACCGGATGGAATCTCCCAGTAAAACCGCTTTCTTTTTCATTGCAAATACCTCGTTTCCTTTGTTTTATATGAATAACGTGTGGTTTTCTCCACATTACGCAAAGCGAAACCGTACGTTCCGTGAATCCCCCGTTAATTTTAATTGTGGTCAGGGCTGCTTTCTGACTACGGTTTCGGTTATACCTGTAGGGACCGGCGTCCCCGACAGTCCTTTCCGCCCGGGAACGGCTCTCGCCCCCTCAATCAGCATTTACTTCATCCAGGAATAAAACGAGCGTACGCCGTCATAGCCGCGGTACCAGTCGTATGCGAAGCGTTCTCCGTCGGGCGTAACAAAGTGTGACGGATTATTCACACCGACCCACTTTTCGGGGATCGCACCCCTGCCGCCTTCCGAAGCAATGCGGTAGATCTCACGGATGCGCTTTATTTCATCCGGTTTGAGTATGCCCGGCGTTACCGATGCAATGGTGACAACGCCTGTAACTGCCGCCATTTCCAGAAAATCCAAATTCAGCGAGGTATCCGTCTTATCGGTGAATGCGGCACAGTCGGGATCGAGTGCGAAAAATCTTCCGTTCTGCGGCTGACGCACCATGGACTTAATACCGTTCAGGCGGGTTATCTCAAAATTGCGTCCCGAAGTATCGCCGCCGGCGCGCTGCACTGCATGGATGCCTGCTGCCAGATGATTGACGGTGCTGCATCCGATAACCACCGCATCGCCTGCCGCTTCCTGAATGGTACGGTAAAGCTTCTTCAGCATTGCGCAGTTGGTGACGGAATTGTCGTAGAAGCTCCACGCTCCGTCGGGATTCGGAACGGCGCCCAGCGTATCGTGGGCAGTGAAGTCATGCTTGATGAGATCATACCCCCACGAGCGGAGACGCGAAATGTCTTCCGCCGTCTTTTCCAGCGTGTACGGATGTGTCGGATCCAGCAGGAACCCGTTTCCCTTATATGCCGCCGGACTGTATGCATCAGCCGGTATGGAAACGGACGTGAGCAGCGGTCTGTACCAGATGCCCGCATACGCGCCTTTGGCATGGATCGCTTCTGCGGTTTCGGTCATATCTTTGAATTTATAGTTCGGTCCGTGCCACGGTCCGCCGTTGTAGCTGCCGGACTTCGACGTGAAGCGGTTCATCTGCCAGCCTTCGTCGATGATCATATAGGGCTTTTTGACCGCATCGCGGCACAAATCCATGAGCTGATCCGTCTCGGTCATGACCGTTTCATGCGAGATATTGCCGTATGCCCAGTACCAGTTGTTTACGCCGAACAGCGGTGTTTTGAGCAGAACGGGATTTTCGCACATCGCGGCACAGAATTTTTCCGCACTGCGGAACGGGTTTTCCCCCGCACATCCTGCGTCGCATATGACATCACAGGTGTCAAGCGGCTCTGTAAGCCGTGCCCCCTGACCGCCGCTGCGCACGTCAATCCACATCGTAATGCCGAAGGCATCAAGCTGGAAGTGGCAGAAAGCATTCGGCGACGTCTTCACGCCGTACGAGGTCAGGCGCTCGCCGTCGTATGCATGAAAATACCACGGCATGATCAGCTCCGGCGTAACACCGCGCCACGGAATCCTGTTGAGATACCGCTCAAAATCGTCTCCGTAAACGAGGATTACGTCGGAGAGATCCCCTCTCCAGCGCAATTTGATGCGTTTAACGGGTTTTGGTGACGGATAAAGCGTTACACGAAGCGCGTTTCTTACAATTGCAAACGTAATTTTCGACACCTGCTCTTCACGGGAATCGGGTTCCTCAAAACGGATCCCCGAATCGTCATACTGGAAGAGCACGCTGTCAGGTTCGCGTACAATATTGATAAAGCTGTTTTTCATTGCATGCCTCCTGCAGACAGTTATCAAATTACCTGGTACACCCGATTTTGCTTTATTATAGCATACAAGCCCCGTGAGAAACAACGTACTGCCGCGCTGTTGCGCTTTTCGTGACAAAAAACGAGCGTATTCTTATACGGCATCCATCATTCCTCCGCAAAGAAATTGCGGAAGATGGAAGATTTGCCGGGGAAGGGCGAAAACGGAACAAGCGCCGGCACGTGCCGGACGGTGAAATCCGCGCTGCGCACTTCGATCAGGGTACCGCCCAGCTGACCGGGGATGTGATAATCATACTGCCCCGTCTTCAGCCCGAACACCCAGCGCACGCCCTCCCAGCGGATGCAGGTATTGATGCTGTGATAATGTCCGGCGAAAACGCCGTCGATATGATTCTCCCGCAAAAACGGAAGGAAGTTTTCCACGGTGATGGGGTTGAAGTGGAACTTTTCAAAACTGCATCCGAAATCGCCGTCCGCGGCGGGAACGTCCACGCCGATGGTATAATTCTCCCGGGATTCGGTGCGGTAGCCTTTCTCCAGCTCCGCATCCGCAAATTCCTTTACCGGAATATGGAACGCCATAAACGCGGGGACTTTCCTGCCCTGTGCGGCGGTGATTTTTTCCGTATTCGTCCGGATCTGCGCCAGCTGATCCGGGAAAATCCCCGCCGTGCGGAGTGCTTCCTCATCCGCCGCGCCGCGGCATCCGTTCGAATCCGTCATGTGCAAAACGCGGATCAGGCTGCCGCCTGCGGCGATGCCCACGGTGTAGTTGCCGTTTCCGGAGACGGATCCCCGGCGGAAGAGGCAGAATTCGCTCTCCTCGAACTGTGCGCACTGCCAGGCAGTGCCTTTTTTCGATTCATTATCGTGATTGCCGAAGACCGGCGCCCAGGGAATCCCGAGAGAATCCATAAAGCGGCAGAACCAGCAAAACGTACTTCCCGCATCGTCAAAGGAGCCGTATATGATATCCCCCGTGATGAAAATCAGATCGGGGTGCGTCTGGGCGACGAGGGAGCGGATGTGATCCCCGCACTGCGCGTCAAAGAGCGCGGGATCCCACGCGGCGATCTCATCGGGACGAAGCCGGTCCGGCGTGCGCCGCTGGGCGGCGTCGATCACCTGCATATCCGTCAGCTGGAGCAGGCGCGCCTCTGTCCTCTCCGGCGGCAGGGTGATCACAAAATCGCACCCGGGAAAATTCCGGGCGGCATTTTCACATTGAACTCGGTTCATGGAAAAATCCTTTCCTGTATCAGCAGTGCTGTCCTCAGTATAGCACAATTGTGCAGCGCGGTCAAGGGTTTCGGGGGGATTTTCCTCCGTCCTATTGCGGCGGGGACGGATCTGTGCTATAATTTTCCCAAAGACATACGCACGGAGGGATAGTATGAAAATTCTCGCAAACGAACTGATCCTGCCGATCCGGCAGGATCGGCAATGCCATGCCAGTCATTTTACTCCGCTTGCCGGCGGGGAAATATTCTGCGTATATTTTTACGGCACAAAAGAGGGGCAGGGCGACGTGCGCATCTTTGGATCTCTCCGCACGGCGGACGGAAAGTGGAGCGATCCCCAGCCCCTCTCACCGGATGACGGTATCCCCCACTGGAATCCCGTACTCCACCGCAGCGAGGACGGCTCGGTAACGCTGTACTATAAAGCGGGGCACAAAATCGCCGACTGGGTGACGTATACCATGACCTCCTCCGACAACTGCCGCACATGGAGCACGCCGCGGGAATTGATCTCCGGGGACAGAAGCGGCGGGCGCGGTCCCGTGCGCAACAAAATCCTGCGCACCGCGTCGGGGATTCTGCTGGCACCCGGCTCCACGGAGCAGGGGGAATGGAAATGCTTCATTGACCGCTCAGAGAACGGCGGTCGGAGCTGGGAAAGATCGGCGGATCTGCGCTTGCCGGCGGAAATCCGGGCGAAATACGAAAACCTGCGGGGGAAGGGGATCATACAGCCCACGCTGTGGGAGAGCAGATCGGGAATCCATGCGATGATGCGTTCCTCGGAGGGACAGATCTGGCGGAGTGACAGCGGAGACGGAATCGACTGGTGCGATCCGTATCCCACCGCCATGCCGAACAACAACAGCGGCATTGATGCGGTATCCCTGCCCGACGGTCGGGTGATTCTGGCGTGCAATCCCGTGGGAGACAACTGGGGTGCGCGCACACCGATCTCCCTCTACGAATCCCGGGACAACGGACGTAGTTTCGCGTGGCTGACGCATCTCACCACGATGCAGGGGGAATTCTCCTATCCCGCACTGCGGTATGAGGATGACAAACTTCATATCACCTACACCTGGAACCGCCGGAGCGTGCAGTATTTCTGCATGGAGGATGTGTGAGAGTTGTTGTCCGCGGCGGATATTCGCAGAATGCATAGTTAATACAGCACCGGAAGACTTTGCCGTGCAAAATCCTCCGGTGCTGATTATTTATTTCATACCCATAATGAACTTCAAATGCCGCCAGCCGTCGCGGAACGTGCGCAGGTGGGATCGCTTCCCGCCGCGGCGGTCACGGCGGAGCTTCGTGGGCACTTCCGTGATCTTCGCGCCGCTTTTTGCAAACGCCGTGATGATCTCCGTGGCGAATTCCATGCCGGTGCACTGCAGTCCCAGCGACAGCGCTCTCTCCCGGTCAAATCCCCGCAGACCGCAGTGGAAATCGCCCACGGGCGCGCCGCAGCGCAGGCGTGCCAGCCACGACAGTGCCGGTACCCCCAGCCGATGCAGGAGCGGCATGGCGCCCGGCTCGATTCCGCCCCGGAACCGGTTGCCCATGACCAGCGCATATCCTGCCCGCAGATTTTCCGTGAACGGCGCAAGATCGGAGAAATCATAGCTGCCGTCGGCGTCGCCCATGATGACGTATTTTCCTTCCGCCGCGGCAATGCCGCAGAGGAGTGCCGCGCCGTATCCCCGGGGCTCCGCATGCACGATCCGCGCGCCCGCGGCGGCGGCTATCTCCGGCGAGCCATCCGTGGATCCGTTGTCGGAAACGAGGATTTCGGCGTCCAGCCCAAGCCGGGCGATCTCCGCCGCCGCTTCCCCGATGACGAACGCAAGGGAATCCGCCTCATTCAGGCAGGGCAGAAGTACGGTGAATTCCTTCATCGGCGTTTTTTCCTTCCTTTTTTCCCGTTTCCGGGACGGATCTGCAGCCACAGCGCCGCCAGCATCGCCAGAATCGCAGACGCCATGGCGCGGTAGGTGAAGAACACATGCATATACGAATGATTATTCAGCACAAGATACCGCAGGGGCACCATCGCGCCCAGCAGCAGAAGCAGAATGGCGGCATCCCGCTGTGCGGGTCCCCGGCGCATCATGTACCAGACGGCGAGGAACACACCCAGCACCAGTGTCACGAAAATCCATGTGGGCAAATAGGACACCCGCTTCTCCGCGGTGAACAGCATGGTCAGATTCCCCGTCAGGGGAGAGAAAAAGCTGAGCGGTTCCGGGACGCCGGAGCTGCTCATCTGAGTGCCCACCCGTTCGCCCACGCTGGACAGCGCATGGGCAAAGACACTCTCCCCGGAAACCGCGGAAGCGGCAATCCATTTCCAGAGGAACGCGCCGGCGTATGCCAGAATCCAGCCTGCGCCGCAGGCGGCGTACTGCCGGATCATCACCCCACGGGGCGCCAGACGGTCTTCTTTTGCGCGGATCGCCGTGACGAGGATCAGCGGCAGAAGTACGGTCAGCGTTTCCGTGGTGAGAAAATCGAAGAACGCCACCGCCGCGCCGGCGGCAACGCTGAGCATGGACAGCGCCCGGTCCGAGCGCCGCTCAGAAATCAGCCACAGCGGCAGCATGGCAAAGGTGATCAGAAACGGCGGCTGATATTCCAGCGAGAGGCGCACGTTCCAGATATGTACGGCGAGCAGGGACAGTGCCAGAAGGACGGCGAGGTCGGCATGTTTCTGCCGCACCAGCATCGCCATCGAAACGCCGATCAGCACGAGCATCACGGCAAAGCCGATCCACTTGATTCCCTGCACGTCGGTGATGCAGAGCAGCGGGCGGATCACGGCGGCGGAGCCGTGCCAGTAGCGGGTGTAATCCGTATTGGGGGCGGCGCCCTCCATGACGGTGTTGTACAAACCGGTGTTTTCTCCCGCATCACCGCCGTCGTTATAGCATGTATTCAGCGCGGAGACAAAGGGATTCCCCTCGCCCATATTCCACGTGATGCCCAGCAGAATCGCATCGGCGTAATTATCCTCAATGGCGCTCCAGCGCTTGCTGTGGAACTGGTAGGGATTTGTTTCGGCGTAATACATGACGCTTTTTTCCGTATTGGCGCGGATTGCGTCATTGGGAATGGCGGCGGCGGCAGTCAGGGACAGCCACAGAAACACCATCACCGCCAGAAAGAGAGCGGCATGGAGTCCGGCATTCCGGAGCCGCTTCGGCAGATTTTTCATAAAACCTCCGGTGCAGAATCAGAATTCGATATCCGGGATCAGATCGATCTGCGCAAATCTGTGCAGCAGAGGCAGCTCCCGCTCAAGGTAATAGGCGAGCCATGCGGGATCGCTCCCTCCCGCTGTGTATCCGGACACCTCCCAGATCCGCGGCAGGAGCGTCTGCGCCAGCCCCACGCTTCTCTTCAGATGCCAGTCGGAGGTGACCACGCAGACGCGGTGCACCTGCGCAAAGCGGAAGCGGCGCTGGATCTGGACGGTACCGTACAGCATATTTTCCGCAGTGGAGCGGGCTTCGTTTTCCACGATGATCGCGTCCTCGGGTACGCCGTATTCCCGCATAAGCCGGGCGAGATACATCGCTTCGCTGATTTTCTCCTCTCCGCGTTCCCACTCGACACCGCCGGTGGGCACAAAGCACGAGGCGCGTCCCGCTTTATACAGCTGAGCAGCGGCGAATGCCCGCTCTTCACAGAGTCGACCGCCCAGCACCAGCACGGCATCGTAGCTGAGTCCGTCATCTTCCTTTTCCATGAAGATGATTGTTTTCTTCTGTTCCTCCGACAGCTGTGTCAGCTGATCGGCAGTGAGTTGCGTAAGCAGCATGGGGTTATTCCTTTCCGATTCCCTTGTAATATTCAAATCGACTGATCAGATACTGTCCCACTTTCGCCATATACTGCAGACCGTCCGCATACAGCGCCGGCGGGACATCTTTGATGAAATTCGACGCTTCATAGTTCAGCTCGCCTGCGTAGCCGATCTCTGCAAGTGCCTGCATGACCTCCTCCCAGCGGACGATCCCGTAGAAAGGCAGAGTATGCTCATCCTTGACTCCGGAATTATCGTGCACATGGGTGCAGCCGTGGACCAGCCGATCGCCCAGCTTCCGGATCGCTTCGGCAGGATCGACACCCTGCAGCAGGCAGTGTCCAACGTCGAAGCAGACCGTAAACACAGGGTTATCCAGCGTATCGTACAGGCGATTCAGTCTCTCCGGCGTGGAGGTGACCGTATCGCGTCCGATATTTTCGATGGCGATTTTGATGCCGAATTCCTCCGCGAAGGGAATCAGTCTTCTGTAAAAAGCGAGATTGTATGCAAACAGCTTCTCCGGATTGCCCTCAATGGCGTAATCCAGATGACAGCAGGGGTGGACAACGGTCATGGGCGCGCCCAGACAGGCGGCATTCTTCATGCCCTGCACGATATCCCAGAATCTTTTTTCCGATTTATCTTCCTCAACGTAGCTGGACGGAAAAGGCGCGTGCGCCTGGCAGATGGTGATTCCCTTCTCCCGGGCATACTCCCGCAGATCGGCATAGAATGCCTCATCATGCTCCGCTGTGTGGTATTCCGCCACGTCGTTATTGAAATCCATCCCCCGGAATCCGAGCTGCGCAAAAAGGTCGAAGGTCTGCTTCATTCCGAATGTATTATGCAGTCTGATCATATTGGCTGAGAGTAGCATGGCAGTCTCCTTTGTAAATCAGGTTTTGTTATATTTTAACACAAAACTGGCAGTAATGTAAATACAAAACAGCAAATTCCGGCAGAACAGCTACTGAAAAACAAAAAATCCTGCACGTATGTGCAGGATTGAAGTGTTTTGTGAAAGAATACGACTCAGCAAATCCGCGAAGATGCGTCGCATCAGATTTCTTTCGAAAGCGTATTTTGTTTGAGTTTAGGGGTCAAAATGACAACTCAGGAAGCAGCTCATTTTAAACCCATTTCTTCTCTTTTTATCTGCTCCTCTAATTCTTTCTTCTCTTTGATTATTCTATTTTGAATTTCTTGTCCTTTTTTAAGCTTGAACACAATGGAACCAATAATATAAGCCAAAATATACGGTATAATTCCAAACAATTTCCAATACGAGGATAGAAAGAAGATCAACGGTATTTCAAACGGAACGCAAAATAGAAACGAGTGTCTTAAATACGAATATTGAATCGCTTGCTCTTCCTCTGTTAATCTAACCGTATTCCCGACAGAATAAGCGGTATCTCCAATAGTATCATTTTTTGCATTTTCCTTAAAAAGCGTTGCCTGGAAGAACATCAAAACAATCAGAAACACAGGAAGCACTGATAATAAATGTAACTCTATATATGCATTAAAAAAAATTAATAGTGCTATATTTACAACAATATGACAACCATAATAAATACTGAGTTTTTTCATTACTTGTTCTCCTTTGCAGTGTTTAAGGAGGCAATTAAGATTCTCTTAATTTCAAAGCAATCATCTAGCAGAGATTTTCCCATATCTTCGGTTATATATTCTGACATTGTAAGTAATTTCAGCCAATATTCAGTTTCAGCCGTTTCCTTCAAGGCAATATGCATCTTTGAAACAAAATCGGCTTTGCTTTGACCGTAATTTGCTTCATTTATATTGGCTCCAATAGAAGTTCCACTCCTAACAATCTGCTTGGAAATAATGGTTTCCTTTTTTGTCCTTATCAAATATTGATGAAGCTTTATAATACGAGAAGCAAAAGCAATAGATTTATCGATCAATAAATTCTCTTTCATAGCCACACCGCCTTTCTTGAATCTATTATACCATAATACTAAATATTTTTCAATAAAAAATACTTTTCGCCCGAAGGAAGAAAAGCCACAATAATTATTCATTATTCATCAGCGAAGCGGCTTCATTCTTCATTATTCATTAGAAAAGTCGCGTACAATAAATGAATGATGAAAAATGAATAGTGAATAATGAATAATACAAAAAAAAAGCCGCTAACGCGACTTTTCTTTTTGGCTCCCCCATGGAGTCCATATCCGAAATTATGCCTGACTCTTCAAGCTCGGCAAAGGTAACTGTTTTTATCCCATTTTTGTAATTGAATGTAATCACCAATTTGTCATCATAGAGGAAAATCGCATTGACAAAGGCATCTATAAATTTTCTTCTGTGCTCAAATATGTTTGTATCAAAGGTTCGGAACTTGTGGAACCAAAATACTATGATTTCTCTTGAAACCATCGGTTTTCCGAGTTCCTCTTTGGCAATTTGGATTTGCAGCTCACTTTTCCGCGACTCAAGCTCCGCCATCTTATTCTTAGTGGACTCGCCACAGATCCCCATCATGATCGCATTCAGAAGGTTTTCGATTCCCTTTTCAACCTCTGCAAGTTGATTTTTGAGAACAGGAACAACGGTGTTCTCTGCCTCCTGCAGTTTCATCACATCGTCGGCAAGCTGCTCAATCAGCGCATCATCGTACACGATTTTCTTGATTTCAGCTATTACCAAATCCTCGATCCACGTTTTTCTCACCGTTTTCTTATCGCAGCCGAGCTTACGTTTTACACCCGAGCATTTGTAATAGCGATAGACTGTATCATCACGGCGTTTTCCGCTCTCCCCTGCCATCATTCGCTGACATTTACCGCAGAATAATTTTGT
>SVTS01000056.1 GCA_015063645.1 Oscillospiraceae bacterium
TACAAATCAGGTGCTGTATATGCCTGAAAAGGTTTTGGGGAAGGGTGCGGGAAACCCCTTTTATCAAAAGGGGTTTCCCGCAAAAAATCATTTAATCCAATAACTCATCACGGCTTCGCCGCCGTTGATGAAGACTTCCACGGTGCGGGTATCCCGCAGGATTTTCACATCGCGGATTTCGCCGTCATAACGGCAAGGCTTCATGCCTTCGCGCACTTTCACCCATACGGCGTCAGGGGTGATTTCCACATTCTCATCCGTATCCGTCAGCAGATGCTCCGCTTCGCGGATCGGCGCACAGCACAGTCTGCCGTCCACGATGGACAGCTGCCGCGGAATCGTGAATCCGCCTTTGCGGATGCCGTCATCGGCGGGAAGGGAGCCGAAGGAGTGCATCCAGCCGATCAGGATACGCCGCCCGTCGGGCGCGAGGAATGTCTGCGGCGCGTAATAATGGGGACCCAGTTCCGTGAATTCTTCCGTTTCCGCGGTGAATGTGTTCCCGTCAAATCCGCCGATCAGAAACTGTACCGCGGTCTTCTCCCGGTTTGTTTTGGAAAACATCAGGATCCACTTGTCTCCCAGCGGAAACAGATCGGGACATTCCAGAATCGGACCGTATTTGTCCGAGGCGAACAACACGCCCGCATATGTCCACGCAAACAGATCGTCTGCCACATAGTGCAGGATCTTGCCGATGCCGTCCTTGCCGGAGGCGACCACCATGTGCCACTTTTCGCCATAGCGGAATACCTTCGGGTCGCGGAAATCCTTCGATCCGTCCGCCGGGAAGACGGGGATCACCGGATTGCCCTCGTATTTCACGAACGTCTCCCCGTCATCCGTCCATGCCACGGACTGGGTCTGTCCCAACTCGCGGGATACGGATGTGTAGAGCAGATACAGCCGTCCGTCTGCCTCCACAGCGGAGCCGGAGTAGCATCCGCCCCGGTTGTCGTAGGGCGCATCGTAGGGCTGATCGGGATACAGCGCGATGGGCTTTTCCTCCCAGTGGATCAGATCGTCGCTGACCGCGTGTCCCCAGTGCATCGTTGCCCAGTGGGCGGCGTGGGGATTGTACTGGAAGAACGCGTGATACTGACCGCGCCAGTGGCACAGACCGTTCGGATCATTGATCCAGCCGCTCTGCGGCTCGAAATGATATTTCTGCCGGTTGTTCATGTACGTACCTCTTATTTGGCGCTTTTGATTTTATCCCATGTTTCAATCGCCTGAGCGATGGTCTCGGGGCATTCCATCAGCTTCTTGCGGTTCTTTTCCATGGTGGCAACCCACGGAGTTTGCAGGATACCGAAGAGATGCTCGTCGGAGATCACGCCCTCGCAGTATTCCGTCAGAAGACGGAGATTGGGATAGTTGGAATCCCAGAAGCAGGTGCCCGTGGGCAGCTGGTCAAATCCCTTTTCCTCCAGCTTGAGGAACGGTGTGAGGCGGATGCGGTACTTTTCCTCTTCCATATTGTCGAAGACGTTGTAGTAGTACCAGTTGCACTGCACCACGGATTTCGGGCATTTCTCCACGAATTCATCGGGACGCTCTCTGGCGTAGTCCGACCACATCATGGGGCGAACGCCTGCTTTTTCCACGCAGTCCACGTAGAAGAGCAGATCGTGCCACCAGAGATCCCCCTGACGGACGCGGATGAATTCGTAGTTTCGCTGGAGGCTGCAGTTTTCCTCATCCATGCCGATATGGAAGAAGCGGGGCTTGAAGAGCTCGCATACCTCGGCGATCAGTGCGGCGCATACTTCATAATATTGGGGTGTGCATGCCATCCGACCGTAGTCTCCCAGCCACATATCGTGAGCGGTGGAGAAATTCAGCTTCGGAATCACTTCAATGCCCATGCCGTTCAGACGGGCGATCTCCGCTTTCATTTCCTCTTTCGTCCATGCGTCCTCGGCGGACAGCTCGGGGAAGGAGTCATATCTGAGTCCTTCGCCGATGTCGAGCAGGATGGTGTTGCAGCCTGCCTGCGCCAGCTTTTCGGTGAGCTCATCCCACATGGGACGCTCAAATTCCATTTTGGAGTCCTTGTGACCCGGCCACATACGCATGCCCAGCTGGAGCATGCATGCCCACATCATTTTCATAATAAATCTCCTTATTTATAAATTAAAAACACAGCGGAAAGAATGGGGAAGGGCACATACGGAATGTGCCCTTTATCTGTGTCACATGACGAAACGGTTATTCTGCTTTCAGAATTGCCTGTACAACCGTATCCAGATTTGTCTTGATGGTTGCCTTCTGGGCAGCCATGGTGGAGGCGAAGTTGAAGGCGGACGGCTCCTTGGCGATATTGGTCAGCGTGGTCTCTGCTTTGGTGGTGGAGTTGTAGAGCAGGGAAACGTCCAGATTGCGGTTGGCAAAGATGATGTCCAGCATCTCGGCGGATTCGTTGTCGCGGGATGCGCGGAGCGTCAGCGTGTAGTCGTAGTAAGCGGGACGAACGGTGTCATGGGAGTACATCTGATATGCTTCGGTCAGCATCGCGGTGCGGTTCGGATCCTCGGCGATCTTGGGGATGCAGAGGCTGTGCATGTTGCCGTACTGGATGGCGGAGATATATTCCTCCTGCTCAGCGTATACCTTCGGGAAAGGCAGAATGCCGAAGTCGGACTGCATCTCACCGGCGATCAGCGTAGGTGTGCCGAGATGCGTCAGCATGAAGCCGAAGTTGTCGGATGCGAACTGGGAACGGTAAGCAACCCAGCGGTTGGTAACGCCGCTCAGCTTCTCTACGTTCAGAATGGTGTTTGCATCGCTGTAGTAGAAATTCCAGATTTTTTCCGCTGCCTTGGCTACTTCTTCGGAGTCGATCAGCAATTCAAAGGAACCGTCCTTATTGAATCTGGTCAGAGAGGTGCCCGTGCCCATGATGAGCGGGATGCTGATGCCGTTCTCGATGCCGACGCCGAAACGGTCCACAGTCCACTCCATCTTGCCGTCACCGTTCAGATCCTTGGCGGTGGCAGAGGCGTATTCCAGCAGCTTGTCCAGCGTCCATTTGCCGTCGCGGACAACCTGATACAGATCGGGCAGATTGGCGTCTTTCGCCAGCTTCTTGTTGAACAGGGATACCCAGGTTGCCTTGTAGGCGTTCAGCTGTCCGGAGCCCATGGCGGTGAATACCTTGCCGGCGATGGACAGACCGTTTACACCGTCGGTGTCCCACCATGCTTTGTCAAAATTCAGATACTGCAGAGGAGTCATCTCCAGAATGTAGCCGCCGACGATCAGCGCACCCTGTCTGTCCAGTGCCTCCTGGATCAGGGCGAAGGAATTTTCACCGGCGGTGATGCGCTTTTCCGCCTCACTGCGGGCGTCGGTCACCAGATCCTGCTTGACCACGATGCCGAAACGCTCGTTCAGCGCCAGATTGCGGGCGTAGACGGCGTCGTTGATGCGCTCGCCTGTTTCCTCAGCGGTGTAGATGTCCACGATTTTCCATGCGACGGATCCCTCGGGATAATCGCGTCCCAGAATGACGAAGTCCATGTTGCTGAACTTCTTGTCTGTCGGCAGCTCGTCTGTGAGCGTGGGATCCTGTGTGGTTACTTCTTCGGTTACAGTGCTTGTGTCTGCGGCGGCAGAATCCGTGCCCGTGCCGGTATCGTCAGGCGTTTCCGGCGTATCGGAGCAGGCGAGCAGAGATGCAGATGCCATCATGGCGGCGAGCAGAAGGGAAAGAATACGTTTTTTCATGACAGTCTCCTTCATTAACGCAAATATAAATGCGTTTTTTTACAAATTCCATTATAGCAAAGTACGGATTTGATGTCAATAGGATGATGTACAGATTCTTGCGGTAAACTTTTTTTTATTGATTCCGTCCATGGATAAGGGCTGAGATGTAGATAATTTGCAATAATGAAAAGTATTTTTAACAATCGACAGCTTTTTTATCTTGTGTTACAATTAATATGTATTCTGGGAACAGAGTATAATTTTATCACGAGGAGTTTTTTTCATGAAGAGAATTCTCGCACTCGCCGCTGCCGCTCTTCTGAGCGTCAGTGCAATCGCTTCTGTATCCGCCAAGTATCCGGATGCTGCCAAGGGTGATACTTTCACCGTTCCGAAGGCTGCTGCAAGCATCAAGATCGACGGTGAGAAGGACGCTTCCTATAAGGAAGTATTCAACATCAAGGCAAGTGACTGCTACGGTATGGACCACAAGACTGCCAGAAACGGTCTGTCTCCGAATATGGATGACACCAATAAGGAAGACTATGACAAGATGAGCGCAGTCGGCTACATGACCTGGGATGCAAACGCTCTGTACTTCTACGTTGTTCAGAACGATCCCAACCCCGTATTCGCGTCCACTCTGGATTACGCCAACCGTGCCAAGGGTATGGGCATGGAGTTCTCCTTCAACAAGAGCGCAAGCGACAAGACTTTCGTTATCATGGATAAGGACGGCAAGGTTGTTGCCGCTACCGCTGACAACCGTGCACAGTCCATGGTAATCGGCGCCGGCAAGATTCTCGGCAATGACCAGTACGCATTCGAGCTGGCTATTCCGTGGAAGCTCTACTGCGAAGGCTATACCCCCACTGTAGGCAACAAGGACATTTCCTTTGGTTACACCATGTGCAGCCGTGACGTCGGCACTCTGAATCAGCGTCTGATCGGCTTTGGCGGTACCATGTACCGTGAGGCAAACAAGACCGGTATTCCGCTGGTTCTGGCTGATACGCCCGCTCCGGAGACCACCAAGGCTGTGACCACCGCAGCTACCCAGAAGGCTCCCGCAGCTTCCGGTTCTTCCGCAGCAACCTTTGATGCAGTTGTTATCATGGCAGCTGTTGCCGCTGCTTCCGCAGCCGGTGTGGTTGTTTCCAAGAAGAGAAAGTAATTTCCCGATAATACGAAAATCCCCGTGAAATTCACGGGGATTTTTTGTATGCGGATTATTCAAAGAAAACCTTGAAGAAATCATTCGCCTTGGCAGTGCTGGAGGCTTCAATGGACTGCAGGTAGGAAACAACAGCGGAGGGATCGGTGATTTTGCTGACGAGATAGCGGGGCGTGATTGCACCGTCTGCGAAGTCATAGTAACGGGTCACGTCAACGGAGACGTTTTCCATCATCATCCGCATAATCTCAACGGATTCCTTGTCGCGGAGAATCTTACGTTCAATGTACACGTCCAGATATACGGGAACCATCTTTTCCGCCGAGATGATGGAGAGCGCTTCGATAACGGCGCCGATCATATCAACTCGAGTGGCAGCCGCGGGAACGCCGAAAGGATTCAGAACCAGATTGCCTGTGTATTCCTTCTGATTTTCATCATACTTGGGATAAGGCGCAATGCCGAAATCAAAGGAGTCGATGCTTCTCAGATCCAGCATGGACGTGCCGGTCGTGGTAAAGAGTGCATTGCCACGCATGAAGAGATGCGGACCGTCGGGATTGATCGTCTTGTTGGTGTAGATATCGGGATCGTTTTTGATGAAGTCCACAAGGAGCTGCAGAGAGTTGATAAGATGCTCACCCTTGAGCGCGGGCACATAATCACCTTTTTCCGTGCGTTTTACCACCTGCACATCGAAGCCGAAGACCATATAGTTGGTCAGCGTGTTGTTTACGTAGCCGAAGCGGTCATTCGGATCGAGTGTTCCGTCGCCGTTCAGATCGGCGGAGGCGCCGCTCACATAGCTGTGGAAAAGGTCAAATGTCCAGTCGCCGCTGAATATGGCGTCATAGGGAAGCGTCATATTCATCGAGGTCATCAGAGTCTTATTGAAAACCATGTGCAGGGGCATGTTGCCGTTGTTCATGTAGTTGGAGAAACCGAAGAAGAGCTTGTCATGGATCACGAACTGCTCGTTTACTGTGCTGTAGTAATAGCTTGCGTCCAGATTCATATGAGGGATGTCCAGTAGATTATACAGAACACCCGTCTGGATCTGAGAGATAAAATTTTCTTGTGCACTACGGATAATAATGAAATCATAGGCGTCTTCGTTGGCTATCAGTGTGGAGTTAACCTCCTTGAGCACGGTTCTGGCGCTCTGCGGGAAGTATTTGAATTTCACGCCGAGCAGTTCCTCCACCTCACGGTAACGCTGATAGGAGGAATCGTTCAGAATATCGCCGTTTTCCTCGGAGGCGTTGATATAGGCATCCTCCATACTGCCTTCCAGATTGGCGGGATAGGTGATGCGGAAATCCGCACCGTCAAAATTCAAATCCTTCAGCAGATCGAGCGGCGTGGTTTCGGGTGGCGCGGTGGTCGTGTCCTCCGATACGGGTGCGGTCGTTTCCGTGTCATCCGTGGGTTGATCGTCCGGCGTTCCGCAGGCTGCCGCGGACAGCACAAACAGAGCGGACAGAAGCAGACAGATAATGCGTTTCATGCATAATTCTCCTTTTTGTATAGGATATATGGGATTTCCTTACAGAAAAAGTATACCATAACCGCTCTGCAGTGTAAAGTTCATATACAGACATATTCTGTTTCATAATGGCAGTAATATGGACTGAATTCTTGACAATCCGCCGTCAGTGCGGTATACTGTATGAAAAGGGGGGAGTTTATGACAAACGATCTTCTGTATGATGATAAATATGAATATTCGCTTACGGTGGAGAACGTAACACTGCGTTTTTTTATTCATGAAACAAAGCCCATCCCCTGGATAGCACCGGCATACGATCCCGCACTGATCAAAATGACGGATCACACACATACGTTTACGGAAATGTTCGTTTGTCTGCAGGATCAACTGATACTGAGTACTGCGGACGGTGTAATCACCCTGCAGCCGGAGGAGGCACTGATTATTCCGCCACACATTTCCCACCATTCCGTCCAATGGGGGGATGAGGAGAAATGGATATCTCTTTCGTTTTCCTGCAGCCGGACGAGTGCGCACACCTCTGCAGATCTCGCCTCTGTACTTGTTCCGTTTACCGAAGGGACAGAGCTTATCCGCCTGACAAATCACCCGGATCTGACGGAACAGGTGCGTCAGATCCGAGTGGAATGCAGGAACGGAAATCGCCTGTCCGCCTCTCTGCGGCTGATGCAGATGCTCGTCTATATATCCGATCACTGTCTCGGTGAAACACATCGGACACAGACAGAAATGAAGGGAGAGGACAGTGCTGAAATGCGTATGTTTCAGCTGGATCACATGATCACTTCGGAGTTCATGCGTGATCTGAGCGCATCGTATGTGGCGGAGCAGCTGTTTGTTTCCGAGAGACAGCTGGCGCGGATCGTGCGGAAGCGTTACGGATGTACCCTGCACCGCATTGTCACGGATAAACGGCTGAGCACGGCGGAATATCTGCTCCTCAGCGGCAATCTCTCCGCAGAAAAAATCGCCCATATGGTGGGATTCCGCTCCAAAACGAGCTTCTGGCGGGAATTCACCCGCAAATACGGCGTTACTCCGGCAGAGTATCGGCGGAAAGGTCCAAAAATCCCGTGAGTGATTCTCTGGTGACATAAACTTCGGAAAATGCGATGAACAAATACCACAGCGGTAAGGAGATGCCTGTGTATTCCTATCATACCTGTAATTCCCCCGTGGGGAAACTCACCATCGCTTCCTGCGGTGACGCGATCATCGGTCTGTGGATCGAGAATCAGCGGTACTTTATGGATGTCCTGCAGGGAAAGACGTGCCGCGAGGAGAAAACCGAGGCAATCCGGTGCGCCATGGATTGGCTGGATCGGTATTTCGCCGGGGAAAATCCGCCGGCGGATGATTTGCCCATCACATTCATCGGCAGTGATTTCCGCCGGGAGGTCTGGCAGATTTTGCGGGAAATCCCTTATGGGAGGGTGATCACCTACGGCGATATCGCCGGCAGGATCGCCGCACGGCGGGGAGTCGGAATGATGTCCGCCCGTGCAGTGGGCGGCGCGGTGGGACATAATCCCATCTCCATCATTGTCCCCTGCCACAGAGTTGTCGGCGCAGGGGGAAAGCTGACCGGCTACTCCGGCGGTGTCGGCATCAAGGCGAAACTGCTGGCGCTGGAAGGCGCGGATGTCAGTATTTCATAACAAAAGGGGCTGTTGCAAATATGGGGATTATCCCCATATTTGCAACAGCCCGCCCGTAATGTCCCCATGAAATGGGGACATTACGGGAAATTCCGTAGGAATTTGTGGCGAGCGTTTCCGGTTTTTGCCCGTGAACGGGCAAAAATGACCGTGTAAACGGTCAAGGAAAACTCGCGGAGGTGTTGCATTTGTTAAATGCAACACCTCCGGTTTATTTGCGGATCCTCAGCCGTACTGCGCCTCGCCCAGCGGCTTGTCCCAGTGGATGGTGCCGTCCAGGGATGCGGCGAGCTCCTCTGCCGCCTCGCGCAGCTGTGCCAGATACTGCGCATCGCGCTTTTTGGAGCGGCGGCCCTTAGTGCGGAGCAGCTCTTTCTGCGCGCAGGCATCATAGCTTATACCGAAATCCTCCGCATCCCGGTGAGGAAAGAAGCTCACGCCCACCTCATAGCGGATCATGCCGCTGTCGCTTTCCGCGTTCAGCCAGACCACGGCGCCCCGCCGCTCCACGCCGTTAAAAACACATGCGGCGGAAAAATACTGCTTGTATACGTCTACGTTTTTCATGGGAATTCCTCCGGTAAAAATCAAAAATTAAACGGAAATTTTCTGCGCAAAACTCAGTTCAGGCAAAGCGGCAAATGCGATTTACTTATCCTTTTCAAAAAGTCCCCAAATACTTATCGCAAGACCGAACAGGGGAAGGATTGCACACAGTATCGTTTCAAAATCCTCACTTACGATAAGAATATTCCTGAATTCGCCTGCCAGAACAAATGCAATGCTCATGAAAATCAGCATAATTCCGAAAAGAATCTTTTTCACAGCAAATCCTCCAGCAAAATCTGTTTGCACGATCCTGTTTCCGTATTCAATATATCATATATCCTCCGCCTTGTCAATAGGCGGCAGCAAAAGCAGCAAAAAAGGGGCTGTTTTTACAGCCCCCTGTCATATGCTGTTTTGTTCAAAAACACACAGCGTTTCGTCCACTATACTATAAAAATATCCATGAGGAAAAATCACCTCATGGAGTTCTATCATACTAATTTTGTAAATTGTATGAAATGCAGATTGAAAATACAGCATACTTATGATATACTGGATATACGAAAAACAGTTCGATAAAACTGCATTTATCAGAAAATAATCTTCCAAAGACGATAGGAGCATATCATGAAAAAAGCAAAAATTATTGTTCTTTCAGGGCAGTCTAATGCTGTTGGTGTGGGGCATACCAAGTATTTAAAAAGAAGCTTTTCGGACGAAAAAATCAGAGAATTTTATGACGGCTATAAAAACATTCAGATAAATTATTATTCTCATGATAAGAAGAGTGACGGATTTACTGCCACGACAGTGAACTGTACAGAAGTACGTAAGGATACGCTCGGTCCTGAGGTTGGCATAGCCGAGTATTTGAACAGTAAATTTCCTGAGGAAGAGTATTTTATAGTGAAATTTGCAATGGGTGGAGCAAGCTTAATGCGGGACTTTTTATCCCCCTCAAGCGGCGGATATTATAATGCCGAAAATTTCAAAAATGAATATGAGGATTTGAAGGATGCCTTTTTTACACACAAACCAATAAAGGCGGGTTGGTGTTATACCGGTCTTGTCAGCATACTGCGTGACAGCATTGAATATCTGGAAGAGAATGGATTTTCTCCTGAAATAATCGGATTTTGTTGGATGCAGGGCGAAAGTGATTCGGGGAATCTGGAACATGTGGAAAACTATAAGGTATATTTTGATAATTTCATAAATGATTTTAAAAAAGACTTTTCTCAGTATATAAAGAATTGTGTGTTTGTTGATGCAGGTATTTCCGAAATGTGGAATTGTTATAAAGAGATAAATCAATTCAAAAAGGAATATGCGGAAAATCACAGTGCATTTATTTATGTGGATACAATCGGGAACGGATTAACTACACAATATGAACCCGTTGAAAAACCTGACATGGCCCACTATGACTGCGAATCCGTTATAAAACTGGGTAAATTATTTATTGAAAACATTATTTAACAGACAAAAAACATTCAATCCCAACTTGCCGAACAGTTCAGGAGCAGAGGTTTCGACCTCTGCTCCTGTTGTTTTGCTCTGTAACTGCCCTGCGGTTCATTTTAAGCGAGCTTTCCGTCGTCTGCTCATGAAAAAAGAGGAAACGGTTTCCCGTTTCCTCTTGGATTTTGTCTGAATTATTTGCCGAAGTATCTTTCAAGCAGACCGGCGAATGCGCGGCCGTGACGGGCCTCGTCGCGAGCCATCTCATGAACGGTGTCGTGGATAGCATCCAGGTTCAGCTGCTTAGCCAGCTTTGCCAGATCGAACTTGCCTGCGGTTGCGCCGTTCTCGGCTTCTACACGCATCTCCAGATTCTTCTTGGTGGAGGTGGTTACTACTTCGCCCAGCAGTTCTGCGAACTTTGCAGCGTGCTCAGCCTCTTCGTATGCTGCCTTTTCCCAGTACAGACCGATTTCGGGATAACCCTCGCGGTGTGCAACGCGTGCCATTGCCAGATACATACCAACCTCGGTGCACTCGCCCTGGAAGTTAGCGCGCAGACCGTCGATGATCTCCTGCGGAACTTCGGGTGCATGACCAACGCCGACAACGTGTTCAGCAGCCCAGGTCAGTTCGCCGGATTCAACAACTTCTTCAAATTTCTCGCCGGGTGCCTTGCAGAGGGGGCATTTGTCAGGACGAACGTCGCTCTCAACGATTTCTCCGCATACGGTGCATCTCCACTTTTTCATAACTCAAATCTCCTTAAAATTAATTAATATTTTTATTGGGCGGTTCCTTATTCGGATACCGGCTGTGATTTCTGACATTCGCGGCAGATGCCGCCGAACTCAATGTGCTCATTCTCCACCCGGAATCCGGAGGAGTTTCGGATATGTGCGCGCAGATCGGGATCGCAGTCCAGCATGATGTCGTCCACTTTTCCGCAGAGCCGGCAGTGCACATGGCAGTGCGGGCAGACGGTGATATCAAAGCGGTCATCACTTCCCGCAACCGTTACGCGGAGCAGAATTCCGTCCGCCGCCATGTCGGAGAGCACACGGAAGACCGTGGCGCGTCCGATGTGGGGGTGCGTGTTCTGCAGTTCGCTGTAGATCGCGGTGGCGGAAACATGGCTGCCCAGTTTCTTCAGCGTATCGAGGATGATCTGCTTCTGGGCGGTTGTGCGCCGCTTTTTTCCGTCCGCGCTGAGGTTTGTACTGTTTGCTTCCATGCCTCCTCCTTTGTGATTTTCTTATTGAGACTGTGTCTCGGTTTCTGTGATTATATTATACCACATTATACGCGGATGTCAATAGTTTTTTGAAAAAAAGATTAAAAAATTTTTTGGCAAAAAAGAGGGACTTCTTTTGGAAGTCCCTCCTTCGGATTTTATGCTTATGCCCAGCTCATGGTGCCCGGCTTGGGATCGTGCATGATGATCGGCTTCAGGCAGTTCACAGCCTTTGCCAGACCCTCATCGATGGACATCAGGCTGTCCTCATGCTCGATGGAGAGCACGCGGTCGTAGCCGACCAGACGGAGATTGTCCACCAGATCACGCCAGAAGGTCTCGTTGTGACCGTAGCCCACTGCACGGAATACCCATGCGCGGTGCAGCTCATCGCCGTAGTGCTTGGTATCCAGAACGCCGTTGGTCAGCGTGTTCTGCTGATCAATCTTGGTGTCCTTTGCGTGAACGTGGTAGATTGCGTCGCCCAGATAACGGATCGCATACGCGGGATCAATACCCTGCCATACGAGGTGAGAGGGATCGAAGTTGGCGCCGAGGATCGGGCTGACCGCATTACGCAGCTTCAGGCAGGTCTCGGGATTGTATACGCAGAAGCCGGGATGCATCTCAAACGCGATGCGCTTTACGTTGTGCGCCTCAGCGAATGCGCAGGTCTTCTTCCAGTAGGGGATCAGAACCTCGTTCCACTGCCAGTCGAGGATCTTGAGGAAGTCTTCCGGCCAGGGGCAGGTGACCCAGTTCGGATACTTGGCGTCGGCAGAATCGCCGGGGCAGCCGGAGAAGGTGATTACGGTGTCCACACCCAGCTTCTCAGCCAGCAGGATGCACTTGCGGAAATCGGAATCAAACGCATCGGCGATTGCCTTGTCGGGATGCACAGCGTTGCCGTGGCAGGACAGTGCGCAGATTTCCAGACCGTATTTTGCGAAGAGCCCCTGGAACTCAGCCAGCTTTGCCTCGTCGTTCAGAAGCACATCGGGATCGCAGTGAGCCTTGCCCGGATATCCGCCGCAGCCGATCTCCACGGATTCAATGCCCATCTCTTTGAACTGCGCCAGTACGTCCTCCAGCGGACGGCTGCCGTACAGATTGGAAAGTACACTCAGTTTCATACTATATCCTCCATAATATTATTCGTATTCAAGAAAGGAGATCACAATGCAGATAATGCCCGCGATGGGCGCAAGAATGGCGATGAGCTGAAAGAAATTCCCCGCCTCTGCCAGCGCCGCACCCCACGTGCCGAGAATCAGAAAAGCAATGCCGATCAGCATATACCGCAGCTGCTTCGTCATGGGTGTGTCTCCTTTTTATCATGAAATCCGTTTTATGTCCCGGCTTTGCCGGGGCATAAAACATCTGTTTCAGAAGTTATACACAGTACCGGTCTTTGCGCTCTCGTAGATGCCTTCGAGAATGCGGGTTACGGTGTATGCCTGCTCGGGCAGTACGCAGGGATCGGTGTCGTTGACGATTGCATTGATCCACTGTGCCATATCCTTGTCTGCCATGGAGCCGCTGCTTGCACCGTCATAGAATGCCGCGCCGGCAGCTTTCAGGTTGGGCTGCAGCGTGTACTGCAGATTATTGCGGATACCGTTGATCTCTACGCCTTCGCCGGCCATCTGCTTGGCGCCTGCCTCGGTGCCGCAGATTGTGACCATAGCTTCCTTGACGTCGGTGGTGTTCAGCGCCCAGGAGGATTCCAGAACGATGGTTGCACCGTTTTCCATAACAACAAATCCGAATGCGCTGTCCTCAACGGTGAACTTGTCGGGATCCCAGTTGCCCCATGCGTTGCCCTGGTTGGTCTGCTTATTCAGCTTATGATAGGAAGTACCGACGCAGTATTTCGGCTTGTAGTTGTTCATGATCCAGAGGGTGAGGTCCAGTGCGTGGGTACCGATGTCGATCAGGGGACCGCCGCCCTGTTCATATTCGTTGAGGAATACGCCCCAGGTGGGAACCGCACGGCGGCGAACCGCGTGTGCCTTGGCGAAATAGATATCACCGAAGGTGCCCTGCTCGGCTTCCATCTTCAGATACTTGGAGTCATTTCTCTGACGGCTCTGATAGCCGATGCTCAGCTTCTTGCCGGTGCGCTCAGCGGCATCCAGCATCTTCTTTGCTTCAACGGAGTTGATCGCCATGGGCTTCTCGCACATAACGTGCTTGCCGGCTTCCAGTGCATCCACCGTGATGAAGCTGTGGGAACGGTTAGGCGTGCAGACGTGTACCACGTCGATGCTCTTGTCCTCAAGCAGCTTTTTGTAGTCCGTATATACAGCGGCATCAGGAGTACCGAAGTCGCTGGCAGCCTTGACGGCGCGCTCTTCGATGATGTCGCAGAAAGCGACCATTTCCACGTTGCTCAGCTTCTTCAGCGAGGGCATGTGCTTGCCGTTGGCAATACCGCCGCAGCCGATAATACCGATTCTTACTTTTTCCATTATAGTCCTCCGATGTAAATGCGCGTATGCGCACAGAATTCTGGTAGTATACCATAATATAATAATAACGGATTTCAGCGTTTTTTGCAAGCAGATGGGGTGAATTTTCCACTCCGGACAAAAGAATCGTGATAGTGCACAAAATATGAAGCGGTGTTTTGGGTATATTGCCCGGTTGCTTTTCTTAAATGTATATGATAAAATTATAATAATAAATTAAGTAAATGATGATGAACATACAGCCGGAAAACAATCAAAGCCCTGTAGGGGGCGTTAGTCGCAAGGGGGGCTCTGCCCCCTTGATCCCCGTTAAGTTTGGTTGTGGTCGGGGGCACAGCCCCCGACACCCCCTCGGACAGCTTCCTGTCATGCGCTTTCGGCGATATTCATGTAGGGACCGGCGTCCCCCGACGGTCCTTTCCGTTGGATCACAGCCCCCGCGCCCCGTTAATCATTGTTTACCCAAATCCGAATACTATTCCGCAGGAGGATACAATATGCAATACCGCGACTTTGGTAAAACCGGTCTGAAAATTTCCCAGCTGGGCTACGGATGCATGCGTCTGCCCGAATTTGAGAAGGACGGACAGTGGTATATTGATGAAGAAAAAGCGATCCCCATGCTCCGCCGTGCCTATGAGCTGGGCGTGAATTACTTTGATACGGCAGTGATGTACTGCCACAACAACAGCCAGTACACGGTGGGACGTGCGCTGAAGCCTATCCGGGATAAGGTGCTTCTGTCCACCAAGCTGCCCATGGGCGACGTACACTGCCGGGACGATTTCCGTCGGATTCTGGAACAGTCCCTGGAGCGGCTGGACACGCCGTATATTGATTTCTATCATTTCCACGCGCTGAATAAAAAATCCTTTGACGAGAAGGTGATGGGCTTCTCTCTGATGGATGAGGCGCGCCGCGCGCTGGATGAGGGGATTATAAAGCATATCTCCTTCTCCTTCCACGATAAGCCTGAAGTGATCAAACACATCATCGAGCGGGGCGAGATCTTCTCCAGCATCCTGCTGCAGTACAATCTGCTGGACCGCGGCAATGAGGAATACATGGCGTATGCTCATGAGCAGGGGCTGGGCGTGGTCGTTATGGGACCCGTGGCAGGCGGAAGACTGGCTGCGCCGTCGGATCTGTACAGAAAACTGCTGGGCAAGGAGAGCAAGGCAACGCCTGAGCTGGCGCTCCGCTTCGTGCTGGGCAATCCCAATGTAAGCTGTGCGCTTTCCGGCATGGGCACCATGCAGATGGTGGAGGAGAATACCGCCATCGCCTCCGAGGACGAGCCGATGAGCCGGGAGGACTGGGAAAAGGCAGGTGCGATGATGGAGGAGATCAGGAAATTCTCCGATCTGTACTGCACCGGATGCAGCTACTGCATGCCCTGTCCCAAGGGCATCAAGATTCCCGATGTGTTCACCGCTCACACCTACCGCTCCGTGTACGGACTGGTGGATCACGCGAAAAATCTGTACCGCAAGATCAAGGATCCCGCAAACGAACGGGCAGGTTCGCCCGTGACTGCGTGCGTGAACTGTGGGGCATGTGCGAAGAAGTGTCCGCAGTTTATTGATATTCCGAAGAAGCTCCGCGAGGTGGATGAGGAATTTTCGGACTGCTGAGAGGGATACGGTGGGGAAACTTTTTGAAAAAAGTTTCCCCACGCCCCTTCAAAAACTTTTATAGATGGATAGTGGGGGAGAAAAAGTTATGTATAAGGCTGAGGAGAAGCGCTACGACGGGCGGATGCCGTACCGCAGATGCGGCAGATCCGGGCTGATGCTGCCGGCGGTTTCGCTGGGGCTGTGGCAGAATTTCGGTGCGCAGAAGGAGCTTTCCGCGGTGGAGGAGATGATCCACACGGCGTTTGACTTGGGCATCGTGCATTTTGATCTGGCGAACAATTACGGCGCGCCGTACAACGGTTCCGCCGAGGAGAATTTCGGTCGGGTGATGGCGGCGTCCATGCGTCCCTACCGGGATGAGATGTGCATCTCCACCAAGGCGGGCTACGGCATGTGGCCCGGTCCCTACGGGACGAAGAACGGTTCCCGCAAATATCTGATCTCCTCGCTGGATCAGAGTCTTGCCCGCATGGGGCTGGAATATGTGGATATTTTCTACCATCACGTTCCCGATCCGGAGACGCCGGTGGAGGAGACTGCGCTGGCACTGGATCAGATCGTTCGTTCCGGCAAGGCGCTGTATGTGGGCGTATCCAACTACCGTTCCGCCCAGATGAGGGAGATTCTGCCGATCTTCCGGGAACTGCACACGCCGTTCGTGGTGAATCAGCCTTCCTATTCCATGCTGAACCGCTGGATTGAGGAAGACGGTCTGTACGGTATGGCGGCAGAGGAGGGATTCGGCTTTGCCGTATTCTCACCGCTGCAGCAGGGACTTCTGACGGATAAATATCTGCACGGCATTCCCGCCGATTCCCGCTACGGAAAGAACGAGCGGATGCAGGGGCAGATCACGCCCGGGAGAGTGGCGCAGCTGCAGGCACTGCATGGGATTGCCGAAAACCGCGGACAGACGCTGTCCCAGCTGGCACTGGCATGGTGCCTCAGAGATGCGCGGGTCGCTACAGTGCTGGCGGGCGCCAGCCGTGCGGAGCATGTGCGCGAAAATGCCCTTGCGGCACAGAACACCGCATTCAGCGCAGAAGAGATTTCCGCCATTGAGGAAATTCTCGGGTAAATGTAGGGGAATTTCCGTTTGGTTTTGTGTTTCCGATATCTGTCGGCACCGCATAACCTCGTAGGGGCGCATCACGATGCGCCCGTTTCGATCGGTTATTGTCTGCGGAGCGGGCGATTCTTGAATCGCCCCTACGGCTCAGTGCTGACATCCTGAATCAACCGCAGCACAATAACACATCCCGAAAAAGCAAAGCAACCGAACATCTTTTGCCGTTTCTGTATCAAACGTCACATCACATCACAATAAGAGAGGGACTTATATGAAAAAGACGTTTTACACAGAGGCGGCATATTTTTTCGGCATTCTGATCCTGGCAATCGGCACGGCATTCATGGAGCGGGGCAATTTCGGCATGTCCATGGTGGTGGCACCTGCGTACATTCTTCATCTGAAGATATCAGAATTCCTGCCGCTTTTCTCCTTCGGTATGGCGGAATACACCCTGCAGTTTGTGCTGCTGATTCTGCTGGCGGCAGTGATGCGCCGGGTGAAGATCGGGTACCTCCTGTCTTTCGGCACGGCGGTGATCTACGGCTTCACGCTGGATCTCTGCCTGTGGGCAGTGTCGTTTCTGCCCGGAGAGGGAATTGCCGCACGGCTGATTTTCTTCCTTGTGGGCATGGTGCTCTGTTCCGTCGGCGTAGCGATGCTGTTCCGCACCTATTTCCCGCCGGAGGCGTATGAGCTGTTTGTCAAGGAAGTGGCGGAGAGGTATCATTTCTCCATCAGCAAATGCAAGACGGTGTACGACTGCGTCAGCTGTCTTGTGAGCATTGTGCTGTCCTTTGCGTTCTTCGGATTCGGACATTTCGAGGGTGTGAAGCTGGGCACAGTCTTCTGCGCGCTGATCAACGGATGGATGATCGGACGCATCGCGGCGTGGATGGAGAAGAAGTTTGACTTCCGCGATGCGTGGAAGCTTCGCAGATATATTGAGTGAGTGCACATTTGTGCAGCTTTTTCCGCGGCGTATGCCGCGGTGGGGAGGCGGGAAGGAACCATCTCAATCGGCGAAGTTTCCTTCCCGCCTCCCTCTTGCCCGCAAGCGGGCAATTCACCCTCCACCCAACTTCCTTGCCTCCGGCAAATGTTTTGCCACTAAATAACTTACGCGGGAAAATTTTGCATTGCAAAATCTTCCCGCGTACTATTTGATTTGGAATGTATCATTTGCCGGAGGCAAGGAGAGTAGGTGGGTGAATTGCACGCCGATAGGAGTGCAAGAGGGCGGGAATGTATAGCGAAAGTTTGGAGACTGCCGGTATTCTGCGAAGCAGAACGCTGACGGAGTCAGCGCGGCAGGCTCGGGCAGACGGCTGACTGTGTTCGCTCTTTCATTATGCCGTCTGCGTTCGCCGTTTGAGATGGTTCTCTCCCGCCCTACCGCCGCATTAGCGGCGGAAAAGGCTGCACAGCAGAAATTTTCTGTTCGCCTCAGCTGAGATTTCTGCTCTTCTTCAGCTTCCCAAGCAATTCGATCAGCGGAACCGCCAGCAGCAGCGCCGCCGCAAAATTCCCAAGCGCATGGGGGATGTCAAACGGAATCCCTGATACCCAGTATGCAACCATCGTGGATAATCCTCCCCGGAAAAACCACGGGATCGCCGTCAGCGCACCGAACGCAAATCCGTATGCGCCCGAGAGGATCGCCCATCCGAGGGAAGCAATCAGCAGCTTCTTCCCCCGCAGAGGCTCTTCCGATCTGCGCCGCGGGATCAGCATCACGATCCCCCAGAGAATGAACCAGATGTACAGATACGATACCCACCAGATGCCGAAGCCGAAAATCACGCCCTCCAGCACCACGAATACCGCGATCCCCGGCAGTGCGCCCGTGCGGTATACCCGCGTCCAGACGATGATCAACAGGGAGACCAGCTCAATGTTGGGCAGTCCCGCCAGTACCAGCTGAGAGACCAGAAGCAGCGCCCCCAGCATTGCGCCCAGGGTTATGTACGCTATTTTTGCCGCGATGCGGCTCTGTGCATGCATCAGTAACCCGTTTTCAGGGTGATTTCAAACTTATCGCCGTCAGCGATGGGCGTGGTGTCCACTCCCGTGAACAGATCTGCGCCGCCCTTGGTGAAGCACCACCACTGCTGCTTGGATTCGTCTGCCGTGACGCCGTTTACCGTTTTGACGAAAAGTCCGTACTGACTTTCCTCACCGACAAGCAGACCTTCTTCCTGCTCCAGCGCACCGCGCAGGAATTCCGCCTCGGTGGCGATGGTTTTGGTTACAGTCTCCTTGCCTTCCACGATGATCTCCACCGTGATGGTCTTGGAGCCTGCCTGGGTCTTTGCTTCTTCACATCCCGTGAAAAGTGCCATAGCCGCGATCAGCACAACGAGAAGGAGAGCAGCAAAACGTGTGTGTTTCTGTGTTCTCATGTTCGTTTTCCTTCCTTTTTATATAGGATAAAATGTGTGCACGGAGGGCAGGGTGCGCAAAGCGCTCTGACTCTCGCAGAATTCCCGCACATGGAGGCAAAGTCTTCCGGCTTGGGGGCACAGTCCCTCACCGCCTTCCCGCTGATGCAGTGGCAGCGTGTCCGCGGCGGACACGGGTTTGGGACGCCCGGTTACGGCGACGGGTTCGCGGCGGATTTGCACCGCCTTCCTTTTTCCTCCGCTCTCGTGCAAGGATAGTATAGCACAGGAGGCGGGTGTTTGTCAAGGGGGACGGGGCTCCTGCGGGATTTTGTCAGGTTTCCGGCTGCCTGCTGATCTGTGGCTGCTGAAGTGAACGGTGATTCATGTACAGCGTTCTCCTGTCAGGGTAAACGGAACCTCACGTTTTCTCAGGGGGGAGCGCTGCCCCCCTTGACCCCCCGATTTTTGATTATGCTCGGGGGCTTCGCCCCCGACACCCCCGGACTGCTTTCTGTTTCTTAAAATGGGAATTAATTTAAGGTTATTCCATTGTCCCCCGGCTGACTGGCTGACAAAAAAACGAATTCTGCTAAAAAATTGCGAAATCCCTTTACTTTTATCTGAATCTGTGATATGATGTACACAGCATGCCGTCAGCCGAAATTGTTCGGCAGCTTGCTGTGTACGCGAGCCTGCCGCGCGGACACCGTCCGCGTTCCGCTGCGCGGAATACCGGCAGTCTCCAAAGTGAGGCTACGGCGGCGCATGCCGTCAGCCGAAATTGTTCGGCAGATTGCAGGCGCAAAATACGGCAGAATCAGATTTTTCGGAGGATATATGCTTCAGTTCAAAGCCCGCCTGATGGATGAGGCGGCAATCGGCCGCGCGCTGAAACGTATTTCCTATGAAATCATCGAGCGCAACCGCGGCACTTCATCCCTGGTGCTTGTGGGCATCTGCCGCCGCGGCGTGCCGCTGGCACAGCGCATCGCCGATGCCATCGAGCAGAACGAAGGAACAGTTGTGCCCGTTGGCAAGCTGGATATCACCCTCTACCGGGACGATCTGGACGGCAGAGCCGATCCGGTGGTCACGGCGACAGATATCCCTTTTGATATCACCGGACGCCACGTGGTGCTGGTGGATGACGTGCTCTATACCGGACGAACCGTCCGCGCCGCCATCGAGGCGCTGATGGCGATGGGACGCCCCGCTACGGTGCAGCTGGCGATCCTCTGCGACCGCGGACACCGGGAGCTGCCCATCCGCGCCGACTATGTCGGCAAGAATCTGCCTACGTCCAAGGCGGAACATGTTGTTGTGCGCATACCCCCTTATGATGAAGAGACCTGTATGGAACTCTGCGAAAAGGTTCATTAACGACCGCACTGCGGCGTGATGATAAATATTTCAGCTAAAATTTCAGGAGGAAGTCACTGTGAAACTCATCTACAACATCCAGGACAAGCCGAAATTCCCTCAGCTGATCGTGTTTGCGATCCAGCAGCTTCTCGCCATCATGGCGGCGACCATTGCAGTTCCCGCAATCGTCGGTAACGGTATGACCGCATCTGCCGCCCTCTTCGGCGCAGGCGTAGGTACTCTCGTATACCAGCTGTTCACCAAGTTCAAAAGCCCCGTATTCCTCGGATCCTCTTTCGCTTTCATCAACTCCATGCTGGCTGCTTTCGCCGGCGCAGCATCGGCATCCGTGGGTTTCCTCGGTCTCATTATCGGTGCTGTTCTCGCAGGTCTTGTTTACGTTATCCTTGCCGCTGTTGTTAAGTTTGCCGGCGTCAACTGGATCAACAAGCTCATGCCTCCCGTTGTAATCGGTCCCACCGTTGCCCTCATCGGTCTCTCTCTGTCCGGTGCGGCTGTCAAGGACGTATTCTCCTACGGTCCCCAGGACGGCAACGGCTCCTTCATCATGAATGCAAACCTCTGGGTTTCCTTCATCTGCGCTATGGTTACCCTCTTCGTCGTAGTGATCGTTTCCACCTACGGTAAGAAGATGGCGAAGCTCATTCCGTTCATTATCGGTATCCTTGCCGGCTATGCTGTAGGTCTGGTGTTCACTGTCATCGGTATCGCAGCCGATATCCCCAGTCTGAAAATCATTGATTTCTCCCCCTTCCAGGCTCTCGTTGCTGACGGCGTTACCCTCAGCACCTTCTTCGCAATTCCCGAATTTACATTCCTCACCGGTCTTAAGGGCTTTGCGGAACTGGATGCAACCTACTTCGCAACCGTTGCCGTTGCGTATATCCCCGTTGCATTCGTCGTATTCGCTGAGCATATCGCTGACCATAAGAACCTTTCTTCCATCATTGAGAAAGATCTTCTCGAGGATCCCGGTCTTCACAGAACTCTTCTCGGTGACGGTGTCGGCTCTATCGCAGGTGCTTTCTTCGGCGGCTGCCCCAACACCACGTACGGTGAATCCGTAGGCTGCGTTGCAATCACCAAGAACGCGTCGGTTGCCACTATTACCACTACCGCAATTCTTGCAATCCTCGTCTCCTTCATCTCCCCCTTCGTGGCATTCCTGGATTCCACGAAGGGGGAGA